>JBBECF010000125.1:0-20701 GCA_040881945.1 Dongiaceae bacterium
ATTACATCGGTGTCGAAGAGGACGGCATCCATGCCGTCGAGGGCCTGCTCATTGCGCGTTTCATGATGTTCACGCAGCTTTACTTCCACAAGACGCGCGCGATCTACGACTATCATCTTGTCGAGTGCTTAAGGGGGTTGCTTAAGCCGAATGGTGGACTGTTCCCGCCGCCGACGGAAATCGACGACTTCCTTAAATGGGACGACTGGCGAGTGCTTAGTCTGATCGCTGCCGGCGAGGGCGGGGAACACGGCCGCATTCTTCGCGAGCGGAAGCATTACCGCATGGTGTTCAATACCGCCGAGGTGATGGCCGATGGTGAGTTCGACCTCGCGGAGAAACTGGAGGAAAGGCTCAAGCCTTTGGGCTGTGTTGCCCGAGACGCGGAAAAGTCCTGGTACAAATCCGGGTCAGAGGAAATCAAAGTGTGGCGCACTTCCGGTGGAACGCCAAGATCGGTGCCGTTGGCGACGCTCTCGCCTGTAGTAGGTGGCCTTATCAAGGTCAATCAGCGGCGCCTTTACGTACCCGAGTCGAACCGGAAGGCCGCTGACGCAATCATACAAGAGATCATGGGGGTGCCATCATGACTAACAGTTCAATCTCGAAGTTCGATCAGTACGCGCTGATCGCGCTGCTGGCCAAACGAGTGGGTGGAGCCGATCGGCGGCTTGGCAAGAAGGCAATCCAGAAAAACGTGCATCTGATCCAGGAGCTGGGCGGCGTCGATGCTGGATATCGCTTCTCGTTTTATACCTACGGGCCCTACTCTAGTGGCGTTGCTGGCGATCTCGACGTCGTCGCGGCGTTAGGCGGAGCGAAAATCACCTACAACAGTTCGGACAACTATTACCTAATCGAGCCTGGGGCAGAGACCGACCACTTGATCCAGAAGGGCCGGAGGTTCATCGAGCGAAACCAGGCAGCAATTGAGCGGGTTCTAGAAGCCTTCGGTGGCCGATTGGCAAAGGACCTGGAGCTTGTGTCGACCATTGCTTATTTGCGCCGCCATGCACCGGCAGGGAAATTTGAAAACAACAAGAAATTGGCGGCGCATGTGAAGGCTCTCAAGCCCAAGTACACCGACAAAGAGATCGCTAAAGCAATCGAGGAAGTAAGAGGCTTCTTGACCGCGGAAGAGGCTGCTTGATCGTGTCGTGGCCAGGCGAGCCAAAGGCCAATTTAGCGTTGGAGCCGCTCTGGAAAGTTTTGATTTTTGCTGATGGGTTTGCGGTGAGGCGTCCAGGCGTGATTCGGACGAATTAGTGGTTGCGCCGGCTCCGGCGATTTGGCACGCTAGATTTTGTGGGCGGAGCCCGCTCGGTGGCTAGCTATCGCGGGGTCCGGGCCCGCGCCGGGGCGGACCTCAGGTCCGCCGGCGGCCGCAGGGAGGGCGTCATGGCCATATCGACGGCTGAGCACACCCCGCCTCCAAGCAATCCGCTCGACATCCTCGAGGAACTGGTCAGCGCCAACGAATGGCGCTTCGACCGGTCGTGCGACGAGGAAATGGTCGTCGAGATCGCCGGGCAGTGGTGCGATTTCAGGTTGTTCTTCGTCTGGCAGGAAGATCTCAGCGCGATCTATTTCTCCTGCCTGTTCGATCAGCGCGTGCCGCCGCACCGGCGCGGCGCGGTGACCGAGCTTCTCGCCGTCGTCAACGAGAAGCTGTGGCTCGGCCATTTCGACCTGTGTTCGGAGGAGCTGGTGCCGATCTTCCGGCACACGGTGCTGCTGCGCGGCGCCGGCGTCAGCGTCGAGCAGCTCGAGGACCTGGTCGATATCGCCGTGCGCGAATGCGAGCGCTTCTTCCCGGCCTTTCAGTTCGTGGTATGGGGCGGGCGCACGCCGCAAGAGGCGGTCGCCGCCGCGATGCTCGACACGGTCGGCGAGGCCTGATGGCGCTCGCCGGCCCGCTGCTGCTGGTCGGCTGCGGCAAGATGGGCGGGGCGCTGCTGCGCGGCTGGTTGGCCGGCGGCCTGCCGGTGTGCGAGGCGGTCGTGGTCGAGCCGAACGTGGCGGCGCTCGGCGAGCTCGTCGCTTTGGGCGTCGTCGCGGTCGCCGATGCCGCGGCCGTGCCGCCGGCGATGGCGCCGCGCGTCGTCGTCCTCGCCGTCAAGCCGCAGATGATGGACGGCGTGCTGCCGGCCTTGCGCCGCTTCGTGCGGCCCGGCACCGCGTTCCTGTCGATCGCCGCCGGCAAGACGATCGCCACCCTGACCGACCGCCTCGGGGCCGGCGCGGCGGTGGTGCGCGCCATGCCGAACACCCCGGCGGCGGTCGGCCACGGCATTTCTGTCGCCTGCGCCGGCCCGGCGGTGACGGCGGCGCAGCGCGACCTGAGCACGGCGCTGCTGGCGGCGGTCGGCGAGGTCGCCTGGGTCGAGGACGAGGCGCTGCTCGACCCGGTCACGGCGGTCAGCGGCGGCGGTCCGGCCTATGTCTTCCTGCTCATCGAATGCCTGGCCCAGGCCGGCGTCGAGGCCGGCCTGCCGGCCGATCTGGCGATGCGCCTGGCGCGCGCGACCGTGGCCGGCAGCGGCGAACTGGCGCGGCTCTCGGACGAGCCGGCGGCGACGCTGCGCCAGAACGTCACCTCCCCCGCCGGCACCACGCTGGAGGCGCTGAAGGTCCTGATGGCGCCGGACGGGCTGCAGGCGCTGATGACCAAGGCGATCGCGGCGGCGACGCGGCGATCGCGCGAACTGGCGACTTGACCGACCAGGCGCCGGCCGCGAGCCTCGAGCGGGTGCGCGGCGCACTGGCCGCGCGGGGCCACGGCATCGAGGTCCGGGAGTTCGCCGCGACCACGCGCACCGCCGCCGACGCCGCCGCGGCGATCGGCTGCGCGGTGGCGCAGATCGCCAAGTCGCTGCTGTTCCGCGCCGTGCCGTCGGACCGACCCGTTCTGGTCATTGCCAGCGGCGCGAACCGGGTGAACGAGGCGACGGTCGCGGCGGCGCTGGGCGAACGCATCGTCAAGGCCGACGCCGCCTTCGTGCGGGCGCGCACCGGCTTCGCCATCGGCGGCGTGGCGCCGGTCGGGCACAGCGAGGCTCCCGTGACCTTCATCGACGAGGACCTGCTGCGGCTGCCCGAGATCTGGGCCGCCGCCGGGACGCCGCACGCGGTCTTCCGCCTGACGCCGGACGAGCTGGTGCGGCTCACCGGCGGCCGGGTGATCGCGATCGGGTGATCGCCGCCGCTGTTTGCCTCAGGCGGCGTTGGTGCTAGATAGATGAGGGGAGTATCGCCCGGGGCGGCGGCGGTCCGCCGCGGGCGCCCTGGGAGCGGGTCAAACCATGGTCAAGAAAGCGACGCGACGCGCGGCGCCCAAGGCCGACCTGCCGGAGCGCATCCTGGCGCGCGCCCTGGCGCTGGCGGCGACGCGCGGCTGGGGGTCGCTGGCGCTCGCCGACATCGCGGCGGCGGCCAAGGTGTCGATGGCCGAGCTCTATGTCCTCTATCCGTCGAAGCCGGCGCTGGTGGCGGCGTTCCTGCGCGACACCGACCGCCGGGTGCTGGCCGGGCTCGAGGCGGAGCCGCCGGAAGGCTCGGCGCGCGACCGGCTGTTCGACGTGCTGATGCGGCGCTTCGACGCGCTGGCCCCGCACCGCGCGGCGGTCGAGTCGATCCTGGCGGCCACCGCCCGCGACCCGGTGGCGCTGGGCTGCGGCCTCGGCCCCTTCCGGCGCTCCATGGCCTGCATGCTCGAGGCGGCGGGGATCGACGCCTCCGGCCTCGGCGGGCTGGTCCGGACCAAAGGCCTGGCGGCGGTTTACCTGTCGATGATCCCGGTGTGGCTCGGCGACGATAGCCCCGACAAGGCGCGCACCATGGCCGCCCTCGACTCCCGCCTGCGCCGGGTCGAGGCCTGCCTCGGCTTGCTGCGCCGCGGCAAACGGGCCGTCGCGCCGGCTTAGGGCGCCGGCGGCCGCTTTCCTTGCCCTAGCCGCCCCCGCCGGCGGCGCCCTGGGTCGGCTCCAGAATTTTATGCTGCACTGCAAAAAACCCTTGACGCAGGTGCAGCATGAGGCCATATTCGAGGTCGGTTGTGCAGTGCAGCATAACAGGACCCATCCCAGACACCGAACCCGATGGAGACCCAGAAAATGACCAAAACCAGCCCCCAGGCGTTCAACGGGGATTTCTTCAAGTTCCCGGACTACACCCAGTTCTTTGCCGATTTCAGCCGCAGCTACGGCGAGTTCGGCAAGATGTTCGGCAACGGCAAGACGCCGGGCTTCGACATCGAGGCGATGCTGGCCAGCCAGCGCAAGAACGTCGAGGCGCTGACCGCGGCCAATCAGGCGGCGATCGAGGGCGTGCAGGCGGTGACCCGCCGGCAGATGGAGATCGCCCGGCGTGCCGTCGAGGAGTTTTCCCAGGCCGGCATGGGCCTCACCTCCACGGGCAGCGCCGAGGATCGGGTCGCCAAGCAGGCGGCGACGATCAAGGACGCCTTCGAGGGCGCTCTGGCGAACGTCCGCGAGTTGACCGACATCATGCAAAAGTCGGGCAACGAGGCGGTGGAAGTGCTGAGCAAGCGCGTCTATGCCAACCTCGCCGAGATGCAGACTGCGTTCGCGGCCAAGACGGCGCAGAAGTAACCGGCGCCCGCGCCGCTGTTCCTGACGAAGGCCGCTGGCCCCGACCGGGCGAGCGGCCTTTCGATTCGACAACGCGGCTGGTGGTCCCTTCCAACGGATGGTTCCCGCCGCTGTCGAACTTCAAAGTTGTCATTGCCGGGCTCGACCCGGCAATCCATGGTGCAGCGGCGCCCTTGGCTCGACCCGAGGGTGGATGCCCGGCTCAAGGCTTGTCCTCGGGCCGGCCGAAGGCCGGACCCGGGGGCCGGGCATGACAGCGAGTAAGAAACCAAACGTTAGACCTGCACCACCACCGCACAGGTTGCCCGTGCCCACGGGCGGGTGCTAGCGTCGTTCGACCGTTCCAGCAATTGGGGGAGCCTGTTGAACGATAGCAACGAGACCGCGCCGGCGATCGCCTATGACGATTTCCGCAAGGTCGACATCCGCGTCGGGACGGTCGTCGCGGTCGATCCCTTTCCGGAGGCGCGCCGGCCGTCGCTCAAGCTGCGCATCGACTTCGGTCCGGCGATCGGCATCCGCCAGAGTGCGGCGCGGCTCGTCGCCAACTACCGGCCGGAACAGCTCGTCGGCCGCCAAGTGGCGGCGGTCGTCAATTTCCCGCCCAAGCAGATCGGCCGCTTCATGTCCGAGGTCCTGGTGTTGGGCTTTCCCGATGGCCAGGGCGAGGTAACGCTGGTCGGCTCCGACCGGCCGGTTCCGAACGGCGGCCGGCTGTATTAGCCGCGGCCGCCGGGCCGGCCCTCCCTCACCTCCGCCGCAGCAGCATTGTCAGCTCCGTCCAGTTCCGCGTGTTGAGCAGGTCGGCGGCTTCGAGCCAGCCGCGCCGCGCCTGGTCGATGCCGAAGCGCATGAAGTCGAGGCCGGCGACGGTGTGGGCGTCGGTCGAGACGGCGAGCTTGAGGCCCATGTCCTTCGCCATCTTGCAGTGGACGTCGTCGAGGTCGAGCCGGTCCGGATGGGCGTTGAGCTCGAGCAAGCAGCCGCGATCGAGCGCCGCGCGCATCAACCGCTCCAGGTCGAGCGCATAGGGCGCGCGCTCGTTGATCAGCCGACCGGTCGGATGGGCAAGGATGTTGAAGCGGGGGTTGTCCATCGCCCGGATGATGCGCTCGGTCTGCATGTCGGCGGGCAGGTCGAACTTGTAGTGGACGGCGCAGACCGTGAGGTCGAGCTCGTCGAGGATCGAATCGGGCAGGTCGAGCGTGCCGTCCGCCAGGATGTCCACCTCGGCCGATTTGAGGACGCGGATGCCGTCGAGGCGTTCGTTGAGGCGGTCGATCTCCGCGATCTGGCGCGCCAACCGCTTGGCGTCCAGCCCGTGTGCCACGGCGACGTGCTTGCTGTGGTCGGCGATCGCGATATAGGCATAGCCCCGCTCCCTCCCCGCCGCCGCCATCTCCGCGATGGTGTACTTGCCGTCCGAGGCCTTGCTGTGGACGTGCAGGTCGCCGCGGATGTCGGCGAGCGCGACCAGCTTCGGCAGCCGGCCGGCCCGCGCCGCCTCGATCTCGCCGCGCTGTTCGCGCAACTCCGGCTCGATATAGGGCAGGTTCACCTGCGCGAAGACCTCGGCCTCGGTGCGCCCGGCGACCCGCTTGTTGCCCTTGAACACGCCGTATTCGTTGAGCTTGAGGCCCTTCTTCGCGGCCAGCGTGCGCACCGCGATGTTGTGCGCCTTCGACCCGGTGAAATAATGCAGGGCGGCGCCGTAGCTGGCCTGCGGGACGACCCGCAGGTCGACCTGGAACCCCGACTTCAGCAGCACCGTCGAGCGCGTCGGGCCCTTGGCGACGACCTGCGCCACGTCCTCGTAATCGACGAAGCGGTCCGTGACCGCGGCGCCCTTGCGGCAGGTCACGAGGATGTCGGCGTCGCCCACGGTGTCCTTGCGCCGCCGGTAGCTGCCGGCGGCGACCGCGTCGGTGACGCCCTCGATCTCCTTCAGATAAGCGAGCAGCGGCTCGACGATCTGCTCGGCGACGTTGAGCTTGGTCCGCGTCTCGCCGCCCTTGAGCCGCCCGAGCTCGGCCAGGATCTTCGCTTCGGTCTTCTTGCCGAAGCCGGGGAGCGCACCGATCTTCCCGGCCTTGGCCGCCGCCGCGAGATCGTCGAGGCCGCGCAGGCCGAGGCGCTCGTGCAGCAGCTTGATCCGCTTCGGCCCCAGCCCCGCCACCCGCGTGAGGTCGATGAGCCCGCCGGGCAGCCGGCCCTGCACTTCGTCGAGCAGGTGCAGCCCGCCGGTTTCGACGATCTCCCGGATCTTGCCGGCGAGGTCCTCGCCGATGCCGGGCAGTTCGGAAAGGTCGGCGCCCTCGGCGAGCATCGACTCGACGCTGTGCGGCAGATCCTGAACCGTGCGGGCGGCGTTACGGTAGGCGCGCACCCGGAAGGGATTCGCGCCCGCGATCTCCAGAAGCTTGCCGAGCCGGTCGAGGAGCGCCGCAATATCGGCGTTGTGCATCAGACCGGCAGACGCAGCCGGGCGCGCAGGCCGCCGAGCGGCGAATCGGTCAGCACCAGTTCGCCGCCATGGCCGCGTATCACGTCGCGCGCGATGGTGAGCCCGAGGCCGACGCCCCCGGTCTCCGGGTTGCGCGACGGGTCGAGCCGGTAAAACGGCCGGAACACCTCCTCGCGCTGATCGGGCGGGATGCCCGGCCCGTCGTCGTCCACCGTGACCTCGATCGCGGCGCCGCGCCGCGTCGCCCGGATCGCAACTGTCCGGGCATGGCGACGGGCGTTGCCGATCAGGTTGGTCAGACAGCGCCGGAAGGCGTCCGGGCGCAAGGGCACGACCAGGCCGGGCTCGGCCTCCAGGTCGATCGTCGCCCCGTCGCGCAAGGCGCCGGCGACCAGGTCGCGCAGCAGCAACCCGAGATCGGTCGGCACCGGCTGCTCGGCGCCCTCGCCGCGGGCGAAGGCGAGGTAGCCGCCGAGCATCTTCTCCATCTCCGCCACGTCGGCGTGCAGGTCGGCGACCTCCGGGCCGTCGCCGAGCATGGCGAGCTGCAGCTTCATGCGGGTGAGCGGCGTGCGCAAATCGTGCGAGACGCCGGCCAGCATCTCGGTACGCTGGGCGATCTGGCGCCGGATGCGGTTGCGCATCAGATTGAAGGCGGCCGCCGCCTGGCGCACCTCGGCCGCGCCTTCGAGCTTGAAATCGGGCACGTCGCGGCCCTTGCCGAAATCGTCGGCGGCGGCGGCAAGCCGGCGGATCGGCCGCACCTGGTTAAGCATGAACACGGTGGCGACGGCGAACAGCACCAGCGACGTGCCGACCATCCACAAGATGAAGACATAGGTGGTCGAGCTGAACAGGCGCCGGCGGGGCGCCAGCACCTGGAGCACGCCGTCGTCGAGTTGCACGCGGATCTCGACCACCTTTTCGAGCGAGCGCGTGTCGATGCGGAACGGCCGGCCGACGATATCTTCGAGCGCCTGCGACAACTTGACGTCGACCAGGTTCTGGCGCGCCGCCACCGCCTCGTCGGGCAGCGCGCCGCCGGGCTCGTGCGCCATCTGCAGGCGCATGGTGGTCGCCGCCAGCTCGAAGATGCGCGGGTAGTCGGCCGGCCCCGCCGACCAGCGCATCAGCTCGATCACCGCGGCGACGTCGCCGGCGAGGCTGCCGGCGAGCCGGCGCGTCACCGTCTCCCAGTGGCTGTCGTAGAACACCCAGGTCGAAACCACCTGGAGCAGGATCAGCGGCGTCACGATGATCAGCAGCGAACGGCCGAGCAGCGAACGCGGCAGCACGCGGTTGATCCGCGCGCGCAGCCGGCGGATCGCCGGGGCGGCGGTCCGCGACTCGTGGGCGAGCCGGGTGGGCGTGGCGGTGACCATCACCGGGCCGGCGGCCGACTCAATCCGGCTGCAGCATGTAGCCGCGCCCGCGCACCGTCTGCAGATAGCGCGGGAAGCGCGGGTCGGCCTCGATCTTGCGCCGCAGCCGGGTCATCTGCACGTCGACGGTGCGGCTGCCGCCGGCCTGCCGGCCCAGCTCCTCGCGCGACAGCGCGACGCCCGGCCGGCGGGCGAGCGCGTCGAGCAGCCCGGCTTCGGCCGCGGTCAGCCGCACCTCCTCGACGCCGCGGCGCAGCACCTTTCGTTCCAGGTCGAAGCGCAAGCTCCCGAAATTGACCTCGCGGGGCACCGCCGGCGGCTCCGCCGCCACGCGGCGCAGAACGGTGCGGATGCGCAGGACCAGCTCGCGCGGCTCGAACGGCTTGGGCAGGTAATCGTCGGCGCCGCGCTCGAGCCCGGCGATGCGGTCCTCGGCCTCGCCCATGGCGGTAAGCAGCAGGATCGGCACGCCGCCGTCGCGACGCAGCGCGGTGGTGAGGTCGAGGCCGCTCTCCCCGGGCATCATGATGTCGAGCACGATCAGGTCGAAGGCGAGGCCGTCGAGCCGGGCGCGCGCCTCGGCGGCATTGGCCGCGACGGTGACGCGAAAACCTTGCTCGGCGAGATACCGGCGCAGCAATTCGCGTAAGCGCCGGTCGTCGTCGACCACGAGGATGTGCGGCAGCTCGCCGGCGGCCGTCGCTTCCGTTGTCGCGGGGACCATGCGAAAGTATAGCGCTAGGCACGGTCCGCTTGCTAGCGCCGCGCCGGCCCGGGCGCCGCGAACCGCGCCTGGTCGGCCTCGTCGATCATGCCGAGCAGCACCTTGCGAAAGCCGTCCACGGCCTCGGCCCCGGCGGCGCGATAGGCGCCCGCGATGCGCGCCCGCTGACCCTCGGACAACAGCCGTTCCAGCTCGGCGCCCTTCGCCGTCAACTGCAACAGCCGTTGCCGCCGGTCGCGCGCGCCCGGCTGTTGCGCGACGAAGCCCTGGCGGACGAGCTGGCCGAGCACCCGGCTCAGGCTCTGCTTGGTCACCTTCAGGATGTCGAGCAGCGCCGAAACGGTGATCGACGGGTTGCGGCCGACGAAGTAGATCACCCGATGGTGGGCGCGGCCGAAACCGTAGCGGCCAAGGATGGCGTCCGGCTCGGCCGTGAAGTCGCGATAGGCAAAGAACAGCAGCTCCATCCCCTGGCGCAGGTCGTCCTCGCGCAGGAACAGCGGATTGGCCAGGGATTTTAGGTCAGTCATATTGACATTATACCCGCAAAAATGCTACAGGACGTAGGGTCTTTCGACCATAATACGCTAAGGCCTTCGGCCGACAATAACCCGGGTGGTCCGGCGGAGCGGATGACGACGATGGACGTGCTGCCTTTCGACGATCGCGACGGCGTCATCTGGTACGACGGCGCGCTGCTGCCATGGCGTGACGCCAAGCTGCATGTGCTGACCCACGGGCTGCACTACGCAAGCTGCGTGTTCGAGGGCGAGCGCGCCTATAACGGCCATGTCTTCAAGCTGACCGAGCACAGCCGGCGCCTGGTCAATTCGGCCGCGCTGCTCGGCTTCGCCATTCCCTATAGCGTCGCCGAGATCGACGCGGCGACCCGGCGCGTGCTCGAGGCGCAGAAGATCGTCGACGGCTATGTCCGCCCCGTGGCGTGGCGCGGCAGCGAGATGATGGGCGTGTCGGCGCAGCAGAGCCGCATCCATCTCGCCATCGCCACCTGGCAATGGCCCGCCTATTTCGCGCCGGAATCGCGCCTCAAGGGCATCCGCATGACGATCGCCAAGTGGCGGCGGCCGGCGCCCGAGACGGCGCCCACCGCGAGCAAGGCGGCGGGTCTCTACATGATCTGCACCCTGTCCAAGCACGCCGCCGAGAATGAGGGCTATGCCGACGCCCTGATGCTCGACTGGCGCGGCCGCATCGCCGAGGCGACCGGCGCCAACATCTTCCTGGTGCAGGACGGCGTGCTGCACACGCCGACGCCGGACTGCTTTCTCGACGGCATCACCCGGCGCACGGCGATCGATCTCGCGCGGCAGCGCGGATTCGAGGTCGTGGAGCGGGCGATCCTGCCCGACGAGCTGGCCAAGACCGACGAGGTGTTCATCACCGGCACGGCCGCCGAGGTGACGCCGGTCGGCGAGATCGGGTCGTACAAGTTCAAGGTCGGCCCGATCACCCAGACGCTGATGCAGGATTACGAGGACCTGGTCCGCCGCCCGCCGGCCACGGCGGCGAGCGCGGCCAGCGCGGCAGAATAACGCCCGGCGCATTGACCCTTGAGCCGCGCGTCGCCGGCACCCTCACCCGCTCGCTTCGCTCGCACCCTCTCCCACTTTGTGGGAGAGGGTTGATTGGCAAGGCTTTCCTCCCTCTCCCGCTACGCGGGAGAGGGCCGGGGTGAGGGCCATGGCCGCGGCACGACGGGGCAATAGAGTCTGCGCTCGGTATGGCTCGGACATGCCGGACCGCGGCTCCGGTCGATCATGCGCCCCTAGCAATGATACTTTGCGTCGCTAGGCACCATGCCTACGATACACTTGCGGCGAAGAGTATCATTATGCCTTGGGGTGGCCGAGACGGCCGGCGGCGCTGGCCGCTACTCCGCCACCCAGCGCTCCGCCGCGGTGTCGTCGCTGTCGCGGGCGGCGACCCAGCGGGCGCCGTCGCGCGTCTCCTCGAGCTTCCAGAACGGCGCCTGGGTCTTCAGCCAGTCGATGAGGAACCGGCAGCTCTCCAGGGCCGCGTCGCGGTGCGCCGAGGCGGTCGCCACCAGCACGATGCGCTCGCCCGGCTCGAGCCGGCCGTAGCGATGCACGATCAGGCTCGCGGCCAGGTCCCAGCGGCGGTTGGCCTCGGCCTCGATCTCGGCCAGCTTCTTCTCGGTCATGCCGGGATAGTGCTCGAGCGTCATGGCGCCGATCGGCGCCGCCCCCGCCATGTCGCGCACCAACCCGACGAAGCAGGCGACGCCGCCGACCGCGCGGTCGCCTTCCGCGAGGCGCGCCAATTCGGCGCCGACGTCGAAATCCTCGCGCTGCACGCGGATCATTGTCTGCCTTCTCAGCCGCCCGTCACCGGCGGGAACAATGCGACCTCGTCGCCGGGGCGGACCGGGTGGTCGGGACCGACATATTCCTGGTTGACCGCCACGCGCACCACGTCGCGGTTGGCCAGCGCGGCGGCGTGGCCGGGCCCGCGCGTCGCCAGCCAGTCGAGCAGGCCGCCGACCGTGGTCACGCCGGCGGGCGGCGTCACGTCTTCGGCGCCGGTGCCGACCCGGCTGCGCAACCACGCGAAATACAACACCTTCATTGCCGCCCCGCCCCGCTCGACCGGTCCTATCATATCGGGTCGGCGGCCGGATTTTCCAGCCGTGGCCTGCGGCGCTATCTCGGGTAGGCGTAGGCCTCCGCCGGCACGATCGACTCGGCTCCGCCGGGCGGCGTCCACAGGAACTGGAGCGTCGCCGTGCCCTTGCGCTGGTAATAGTCGATGGCGAGCGCATGCCAGCCCGCTTGCTCGACCGCGAATTCGAGCGGCGGCGACATCTTGTCGGGATGTATGTAGGCGTCCTCGTGCAGCAGCTTGTCGCCGATCCACAGCTTGACGCCGTCGTTCGAGTTGACCCGGAACACATAGGTCCCGGGCGTCGCCAGGTCGATCAGGCCGCGGATTTGCGCGCCCACGCCCATCGCCTTGCCCGATGTGAGCACGTCGCCGTTGCGCGGCGGCCGGGCGTCGAGCAGCGCGAGCGGCTCGCCCGCGACTCCGTCGTCGGCATCGGCGACGTCGTTCACGTCGCTGAACATCCTGAAGAAATAGGTGACTGCCAGGCCGGGCGCGAGCTGCTCGGCCGTCGGCTGCGGCTCGACCGGCATCGCGCCGGTGACGGTCTCGGCCCGGGCCGCGAGCGCAACGACGAGTGCGACGGCGGCGGCAAGGCCGACGACGGTCGCCCGGAAACGGCTGCTGGACTGCATGGCGGCGTCGATACCCCCTCGATCCTTTTTTGGCGCCGGAAGGTCCGGCCGGCGCCAGATTAGCACGAGCCGCCGCGGCCTGAGGAGTCGGCGTCAGCGCAGCGCGCTGAAGGGCAGGAAATCGACCATGCTGCCGGGCGTGAGCTGCGTGACGTCCTCGGGCAGCTCGACCAGCCCGTCGGACTCGACCATCGAGCTGAGGATGCCGGCGCCGTCGCGCGGAAACTTCTGCGCCGAGACACCGCCGTCGGCGTCCGCTACCAAGCGGGCGCGCAGCCATTCGCGCCGGTCCTTCTTCTTCTTGTGCGCGAAGCCGGCGCGCACGCGGAACGACGCCGGGTCGAGGTCCGTCGCGCCCATCAGTCGGAGCACCATCGGCCGCGCGATCCGCAGGAACGTCACCATCACCGCGACCGGGTTCCCGGGCAGGCCGATGAACGGCACCGGCCGGCCCTCGCAGTCGATCTGCCCGAGCGCGATCGGCCGGCCGGGCTTGATGGCGAGGCGCCAGACCTGCAGCCGGCCAAGCGCCTCGACGGCGGCCTTGACGTGGTCCTCGTCGCCGACCGAGACGCCGCCCGTGGTGATCAGCAGGTCGTGGTCCTGCGCCGCCACCGCCAGCGACAGGCGGATCACCTCGCGGCGGTCGGGCAGGATGCCGAGGTCGGTGACGGCGGCGCCGAGTTGGGCCAACAGCGCCGAGAGGGCGAAGCGGTTGGAGTCGTAGATCTGGCCGACGCCAAGCGGCAGGCCCGGCTCGCCGAGCTCGTCGCCGGTGGAGAAGAGCGCGACGCGCAGCGGTCGCGAAACCCTGAGATCGGTCAGGCCGACCGAGGCGGCGAGCCCGATGTCCTGCGGCCTGAGGCGGGCGCCGGCCGCCAGGATGGCGGCGCCGGCGCGGACGTCCTCGCCGGCCAGGCGGCGGTTGGCGCCGCGCCGGATGCCCGGGCGGATGACGACCGCCTTGCCGTCGCGCCGGCAGTCTTCCTGCATCATCACGGTGTCGGGGCCGCCGTCCGCGCCGCCCGGCAGGAGGGCGCCGGTGAAGACGCGGATCGCCTCGCCGCGCCGGGCCGGCCGGTCGAGCGGATGCCCGGCGGCGGCTTGGCCGGTCACCGGCAGCCGCGTCTCGCCGGCCGGATCGAGGTCGTCGGCATAGACGGCGTAGCCGTCGACGGCCGAGTTGTCGCGCTGCGGCACGTCGATCGGCGCCACCACCGTTTCGGCGAGGATGCGGTCGAGCGCGCGGGCCAGCGGCACCGGCTCGCTCTCGGTGACGGTGACCAGCCGGCCGAGCAGCAGCGGCAGCGCCTCGCCCAACGGCGTCAGCCGGCCGTCGCCGGCGAAGCAGTCGTCGCTGAGCTGCGTCACGGCGCGCCCGCCGCCCGCGCGGCCCGCCCGCGCAGCCCGCAATGGGCGAGGATGAAATCGGCGATCGCCGCCGCGTCGTCGAGGTCGAGCACCGGCAACGGCGTCCCCGGCAGCTTCGCGTCGCTGGCCACGGCGACGATGCGCGGATCGTCCGGATAGAGCGGCGGCTTGCCGACGGCCGGCCGATACACCTCGAGCTTGTCGTGCGCCTCGCGCTTGAAGCCCTCGATCAGCAGCAGGTCGACCGGCGTCATGCGGCGCGCGAGCGCCGCCGCCGAAGGCTCGGGCGCGCCGCGGTGCTCGTGCATCAGGGCCCAGCGGCGGGCCGAGGCGACCATCACCTCGGCGGCGCCGGCGGCGCGATGCGCGTGCGAATCCTTGCCGGGGCTGTCGATGTCGAAGTCGTGATGCGCGTGCTTCATCGTCGAGACACGGAGGCCGCGGCGGTTGAGTTCCGGCAACAACCGCACGACGAGCGTCGTCTTGCCGCTGCCGCTCCACCCCGCCAAGCCGAAGATTTTCATCGCCCGTGCCGTCACGCGAATGCTGGTCGGCGGCCGCGGCCGGCGGCCGCCCGTCAGCCCGCCGGTCCGACCGGCTTGGCGCGGCTCGCCCCGGCCGGCGACGGCCGTTCGGCGCGCCGCCGGTCGTCGGTTGCGTCCTCCGCCATGTGCCGCAGGCCGGTCACCAGATAGTCGTAGCCGGTGACCAGCGTCAGCAGGGCGGCGACCCATAAACCGACTTCGCCGATCAGGGTAACGGGGAGGGCGACGGGGCCGGCGTCGCCGACGATGAGGAAGCCGAGGGCGACGAGCTGCAGCAGCGTCTTCAGCTTCGACAGGCGGCTCACGGGCAGGCCGACATTGAGGCCGGCGAGGAACTCGCGCAGGCCGGAGACCAGGATCTCGCGGCACAGGATGATCAGCGCCGGCAGCACGACCAGCCCGGCGATGCGGTCGAAGGCCACCAGCATGAGGATGATGGCGGCGACCAGCAGCTTGTCGGCGATCGGGTCGAGGAAGCGGCCGAAGGCCGAGACCTGGGCGCGGCTGCGCGCGAAATAGCCGTCGAAGTAATCGGTGATGCCGGCGGCCGTGAACAGGCCGCAGGCGGCCCAGCGGGCGGCCTCGCCCTCGACGTAGAACAGCCCGACCAGGACCGGGATGACGGCGATCCGCGACAGGGTCAGGAGGTTGGGCAGGTTGGTCATTTCCCCACTAAGTCGCAGAATATCAGCCCTCGCCGTGGAAATGGTCATAAATCTTCCGGGCGACGGCCTGGCTGATGCCGTCGACCGCGGCCAGATCGGCGAGCCCGGCGCGGGCGACGCTGCGCGCCGAGCCGAAGTGATGCAGCAGCGCCTTCTTGCGCCGCGCGCCGACGCCGGGAACGTCGTCGAGCGGCGAGCTGCCGATCAGCTTCGAGCGCTTGGCGCGGTGGGCGCCGATGGCGAAGCGGTGCGCCTCGTCGCGCAGGCGTTGCAGGAAGTACAGCACCGGGTCGCGCGGCTCGAGGCCGAACGGCTCGCGCCCGGGCAGGAAGAACCGCTCGCGCCCAGCGTTGCGCTCGGGGCCCTTGGCGATGGCGGCGACCGCCACGTCGGAGACGCCGAGATCGGCGAACACCGAAAGCGCCGCGCTCAAGTGGCCGGCCCCGCCGTCGATCAGCACCAAATCGGGCCAAGTCCCGCGCGCCGGGTCCTCCTTCATGGCGCGGGCGAAGCGTCGCGTCAGCACCTCGCGCATCATCGCATAGTCGTCGCCGGCGGTCGCGTCCGAGACGACGAACTTGCGATAGGCGCTCTTGATCATTCCGTCGGGCCCGGCGGCGATCATCGCCCCGTAGGCGGCGCGGCCGGAGATATGGCTGTTGTCGTAGACCTCGATACGCGTCGGCGCGGCATCGAGCCCGAACGCCGCGGCGACGCCGTCGAGCAGGCGGCGCTGCGAGGCGTTCTCCGCCAGCCGGCGGCCGAGCGCCTCGCGGGCGTTGGCGAGCGCGTGCTGGATCAGCTTGTGCTTGGCGCCGCGCCGCGGCGTCTCGAGCTTCACCGTGCGGCCGGCGCGCAAACAGAGCGCCTGCGCCAGCAGCGCCGCCTCGGCCGGCGTCTCGCTGAGCAGGACCAGGCGCGGCGGCGGCTTGTTGTCGTAGAACTGGCCGAGGAAGGCGGCCAGCACCTCGGGCCCGCCGAGGTCGCGGTCGTGGCTCGGGAAATAGGCGCGGTTGCCGTAATTGCCGCCGGCGCGGAAGAAGAACACCTGGATGCAGCTCTGGCCGCCGGCCTGGTGCAGGGCGATGGCGTCGGCTTCGTCGAGGCCGGCGAGGTTGATGTCCTGGTGCGCCTGGATCTGGGTCAGGGCGCGGATGCGGTCGCGGGTGCGCGCGGCGGCCTCGAAGTCGAGGGCGTCGCTCGCCGCCTGCATGGCGGCGGCGAGCTGTTGCTGCACGGCGTGGCTCTTGCCCGACAGGAAATCGCGCGCCTGGCGCACCAGTTCCCCGTAGTCGGCCGTCGAGACGCGGCCGACGCAAGGGCCGGAGCAGCGCTTGATCTGGTATTGCAGGCAGGGCCGGGTGCGGCTGGCGAAGACGCTGTCCGAGCAGGGACGCAACAGGAAGGCGCGTTGCAGCGCCGCGATCGTGCTGTTCACCGCCCCGGCCGAGGCGAACGGGCCGAAATACTCGCCCGGCCGCGTGTGCGCGCCGCGATGCTTGGCAAGCTGCGGCGCCGGGTGGTCGCCGGTGATCAGGATGAAGGGGAACGACTTGTCGTCGCGCAGCAGCACGTTGTAGCGCGGCATCAGGCGCTTGATCAGGTTGCCCTCGAGCAGCAGCGCCTCGACCTCGGTATGGGTGGTGACCACCTCGAGCGCCGCCGTCTCCGCGACCATCCGGCGCAGCCGGTTGGGCAGCCGCTCGACCCGGGTGTAGCTGGCGACGCGCCGGCGCAGGTTGCGCGCCTTGCCGACATAGAGCGCCTCGCCGGCGGCGTTGAGCATGCGGTAGACGCCGGGGCGGCCGGGTAGGGTCTTGAGCTGGTCCTGGAGGAGCGCGACCCCGCGGGCAAGCGGCGCCGCCGGGCTTGCGCGCCGCTTGCTCAGGACCACGGTCGGGCCCACCCGCGGCGGCCGATCAGACGCCGCCAGCCAGCCGGCAGATATCCAAGGGATCTGTGCATAAGTTTGTTGAAAACGGCGGTTTGCTTGCGGTTGCGGTCAACGATTGCTTCACTTTCCCGGCGTTGTTGGAAAAATCAGCGGCAAAATAACAACGCGTTGATAATGTTGATTTTTTTGCTTAAAACCTTTCACACTCCGGCAATTAAACTGTAACATATTCGAAGCATTAGCCATTTTGGAGGCGGGTCGCCGGGGCGTTCTGACGAGTGTGCAAAACTTGCGCCGCGCCGGCCCGGTCCGCCCTCGCCAGAGTGTCGGATTTTCAAGCACTTCGCGCGCGAGGCTGCGCCAAAGCTGCCGCCGGCGACGGCGTGCGGTCCCGTTCATTCCTGGGCGACGAAGCCGCGCGCCGGGAGCTGCCAGGCCAGATGCTCGCCGCCGTCCAGCGCCAGCATCTGCCCGGTCATCGCCGGCGCCGCCAGGAGAAAGCGGATGGCGGCGCAGATCTCGTCGAGCGTCGTGCCGCGGCCGAGCGGCATGGCGGCCCATTGCCGGGCGAACTGGTCTTCGGTCTGGCGGGTGCTGGGGAGCGTCGGCCCCGGCCCGATGCCGTTGACGCGGATGCGCGGCGCCAGCGCCAGCGCCAGGGTCCGGGTCAGGGTCCACAAGCCCACCTTCGACACCGTGTAGGACAGGAAATGCGGCGTCAGTTTCCACACCCGCTGGTCCAGCATGTTGACGATGTTGCCCCCTCGCTCGGGCGGAAGCTGGCGGGCGAAGGCTTGGCTCAGCACCAGGGGCGCGCGCAGGTTCACCTCCATATGCGCGTCCCACGACGCCCGCGTCGCGCTGCCGATGTCGTCGCGCCCGAACGCCGAGGCGTTGTTGACGAGGCAGGTGAGCGGCCCGATCGCCGCGGCCGCGCGCGGCACCAGGGCCTCGACCTCGGTCTCGCGCGCGAGGTCGCAAGCCAGCGCGACCGCGCGACCGCCGCCGCGTTCGACCTCGCGCACGACCTCGGCCGCGTCGTCGGCCGCGCCGCGGTAATGCACCGCGACCGCCCAGCCGGCGCGCGCCAGGTCGAGCGCGATCGCCCGGCCGATGCGCCGCCCGGCGCCGGTGACGAGGACCGCGCCGGGCGTTGCGCCGATCGCTTCGCCGTCGCTCATGGGCCGGAGAATGGCCCCGCCCCGGCGCCGGCGCAAGGGCCGGCCCTTGCCGCTCAGTCCTGCTTCGGATCGAGCTTGAGGGCCGCCGAGTTGATGCAGTAGCGCTGGCCGGTCGGTTGCGGCCCGTCGGGGAAGACGTGGCCGAGATGGGCGTCGCAGTGGGCGCACAGCACCTCGGTCCGGCGCATGAACAGGCCGCGGTCGGGGGCCTCGGCGACGGCGGCGGCGGCCGGTTGCCAGAAGCTCGGCCAGCCCGTGCCGGAATCGTACTTGGCCGCGGAGTCGAACAGGGCCGCGTCGCAGCAGACGCAGCGATAGACGCCCGGCGTCTTGGTCTGCCAGTGTTCGCCGGTGAAGGCGGTCTCGGTGCCCTTGCGCCGGGTGACGCGGTATTGCTCGGGCGTCAGCCGCGTGCGCCATTCGGCGTCCGTCTTGACGACCTTCTCGGTCATGGCCGAAAACTCCTCCTCCGGTCGGCGCGCCCGCGCCGTTAATAGGACGTGCCGTCCTTGCGCGTGAAGACGTCCTTGCCGGCGACATCGCGGTAGCGCAGGTCGATGTCGGGATAATCCACCTCCTCGCCCGGCGCGCGGTCGCCGATTTCGAGATAGACGGCGTCGGCCGCCGAGCGGTTGACCAGATGGTGGCCGTCGGCCGCGCCGGCCGGGAAGCCGGCGGCCATGCCGGGGCCGAGGGTCTGGGCGCCGCCGTCGGTGACGAGCGTCAGCTCGCCGGCGAGGACATAGACGAACTCGTCCTCGAGGCGGTGCCAGTGGCGCTGCGCCGACGCGGTCCCCGGCGGCAGCCGCACCAGGTTGACGCCGAACCTGGTCAGCCCGACCGCGTCGCCGAGCGCCCGCTTCTCGCGCCCGGCGACCGCCGCGCGGAACGGCTCGGGATAGCCCGAGCCGGTGCGCGCCGGCACGGCGGCCGGATCGAGGGCCGGCGGGACGAGCGGCGGCGGCTTCGCCATGGCGGAACTCCCGTAAGATGCGGCGCGCCCACTATAGCCGGGCGCGCCGAACCGGAACAGGCGCGCGACCGTTTGGAATCTCGGAGACACAATACTTAATTGGCGGACCGGCCGAGGACCGCTTCGGCTCCGGGTCGGGTCCTTCCCGTTCGGGCGGGAAATGAGTACAATGCCCGCGCAACGTAAATCTCACCAGCTAGAGGAGGCCAGCCATGGCCAAGGGTCAGAAACGCAGCAACCGCGAAGTGAAGAAACCCAAGCAAAAAAAGCAAGCGCCCGCCGCGTCGGGATCGCCATTCGTGACGCCGCCGGGTAAAGGCGGCGCCCGTCCCGGTCCTGCGGAGCAGAAAAAGCCCGGCTCTCGGTGATTCGGCCGGCGGACCTCCACGGCCTGCGCCTAGCCGGTCTCCCGGCGAGAGGTGTCGCCGATTTCCCGTTATTCCACGAGCGCCGGCAGCTTGCCGTCGGGGCGGATCGCCGGCGGGCCGCCGCCTTCGGGCTTCGAGCCGCCGCCGGGCTTGCCGGTCGGCCCCGCCTCGGGATAGGCGAACACGAGCGCGCCGTCGGCCACGTCGACGCGCACGATCCCGCCCTTGGCGAGCTTGCCGAACAATAGCTCCTCGGCGAGCGGCTTCTTGACGTACTCCTGGATGATGCGGGCCAGCGGCCGGGCGCCATAGAGCGGGTCGAACCCCTTCTTCGCCAGCCAGTCGCGCGCCGCCTCGCTGAGCTCGATCGCGACCTGCCGGTCGGCGAGCTGCACCTCGAGTTGCATGACGAATTTGTCGACGACGCGGGCGACGACCTCGGGCGACAGGTTGGCGAAGGTGATCGTGGCGTCGAGCCGGTTGCGGAATTCCGGCGAGAACATCCGGTTGATCGCCTCGGTGTCCTCGCCGGTGCGGCCTTCGCGGGCGAAACCGATGGCGTGCTTGGCCATTTCGGCGGCGCCGGCGTTGGTCGTCATGATCAGGATGACGTTGCGGAAGTCCACCGCCTTGCCGTTGTGGTCGGTCAGCCTGCCGTGGTCCATGACCTGCAAGAGAACGCTGAACAGGTCCGGATGCGCCTTCTCGATCTCGTCGAGCAGCAGGACGGCGTGCGGGTGCTGGTCGATGGCGTCGGTCAGCAGCCCGCCCTGGTCGAAGCCGACATAGCCCGGCGGCGCGCCGAGCAGGCGCGACACCGTGTGCCGTTCCATGTATTCCGACATGTCGAAGCGGATCAGCTCGATGGCGAGCGAGCGCGCGAGCTGGCGCGCGACTTCGGTCTTGCCGACCCCGGTCGGGCCGGAGAACAGATAGCAGCCGATCGGCTTTTCCGGCTCGCGCAGGCCGGCGCGGGCGAGCTTGATGGCGCCGGCCAGCGCGCCGATCGCCGGGTCCTGGCCGAACACCATGGTCTTGAGGTCGCGATCGAGGTTGAGCAGCGTCGACCGGTCGTCGCGCGACACGCTCTTCGGCGGGATGCGCGCGATCTTGGCGACCACCGCCTCGATGTCCTTGACCGTGATCGTCTTGCGCCGCTTGCTCTCCGGCAGCAGCATCTGCGCCGCGCCGACCTCGTCGATCACGTCGATCGCCTTGTCGGGCAGCTTGCGGTCGTTGATGTAGCGCG
>JBBECF010000126.1:0-20581 GCA_040881945.1 Dongiaceae bacterium
TGCAGGGAATCAGCGCCCCTTTCCTGCTGACACAAAACAATTGACGTTACCCGGTCAAATCCGATATAGACAAGTTTCTTCCCGTTCGTCAGGCGGCTTCGACCTCCCGGACGATGCGTGCGCCGGCCTTGCGCTCCGCCATCGCGAGGTCGTATTGGCTTTGCAGCGCGAGCCAGAAGCGGCCGCCGTTTCCGAAGTAGCGGCCGAGCCGCAGGGCCGTCTCCGGGCCGATCGCGCGCTTGCCGTTGACGATCTCGATGATCCGGCCGGGCGGCACCCGCAGCGCGCGCGCCAGCGCATTGGCCGAGAGTTCGCGCGCCGTCATCTCGCGCTTGAGCAACCGGCCGGGATGTACCGGAACCATCCTCATCCTCCGTCAATGACAGTTTGGCGTCACGCGCAGCGCCCCGCGCAAGGCGCCCGCCAGGTCGCCGCGGCGGCCGACGGCGACGCGGTCGAGGTCGAGCCAGGCGGCGAGGCGGCGGAGTTCGTCGGCGAGGGCTTCGGCGACGGCGCCGGGGTTCGCGCCGGGTTCGCCGTGGGCGGCCTGGATGCGCAGCGTGCCGGCGGCCCGGTCGGCCTTCAGATCGACGCGCGCGACCAACGCTTCGTCGAGCAGGAAGGGCAGCACGTAGTAGCCGTACTGCCGGCGCGGCGCCGGCGTGTAGATCTCGATCCGGTAGCGGAAGCCGAACAGGCGTTCGGTCCGCGCCCGCTCCCAGATCAGCGGGTCGAAGGGCGACAGCAGGGCCGCGCCCCGGACGCGCCGCGGGTGGCGCGCGGCGGGGTCGAGATAGCCCGCCTGCTTCCAGCCTTCGACCCGCACCGGCAGGAGCGCGCCCGCTTCGGCGAGCTCCGCCACGCAGCGTTTCGCCGCCGCCACGGGCAGGCGGAAATAGTCGCGCAGATCGGCTTCCGTCGCGACGCCGAGGGCGTGGGCGGCCAGCCGGACCAGGTCGCGCTGGGCGTCGGCCTCCGGCGGCGTCGGCAGGGCCAAGATATCGGCCGGCAGGGCGCGTTCCGGCAGGTCGTAGACGCGCTCGAAGCCGCGCCGCGTCGCCGCCGTGACCCGGCCGGTCCAGAACAGGTATTCGAGCGCGATCTTGCCGTCGGAGCGGCCCCACCAAGGGCCGCTCCGACGGCCGCCATTGCTCAGGTCCCGCGCGCTCAGCTCGCCCCGGTCGCGGACTTCGGCCAGCACGTCCTTCACGAAGGCCGGCCGCTCGCGCGCGAACCGCCAAAAGCCGTCCCAGACGCCCTGCCCGCGCTCCGCCCGCGCCATGCGCCAGCGCAGCAGCGGGTGCAGCGCCAAGGGCAGCAGCGAGGCTTCGTGCGCCCAGTATTCGAACAGCGCCCGGCGGCCGGGACCGAACGCCTTGCGGTCGAGGCACGTCCGGTCATAGGGGCCGAGGCGCGAGAACGCCGGCAGGTAGTGCGAGCGCACCAGGACATTGACCGAATCGAGTTGCAACAGCCCCATGCGGCCGATCGCCCGGCCGATGCGCCGCCAGTCGGCCGCGCCGCCCGCCCGCCGCGCGCCGAAGCCCTGGGCGGCGAGCGCGATCCGCCGAGCCTCGGCCAGGCTCAGTGAGTCGCTCGCCATATCCGTCGCGGCCGTCACAGCCCCACCCCATCCCTCCCACATCGAGGGGGAGGGGGTAAGGCATCGCGCGCAAGAAAATTCCCTCCCCCCTTGTGGGGGAGGGTCAGGGTGGGGGGTGAGCCCGGCGCCGTAGCGGTGGGTCGTGCCGGGAACATGCGCCCCCTACAACCCCACGCTGAAGCCGCCGTCGACGGTGACGATGCTACCGGTCATGTAGCCCGAGGCCGCCGAGGCAAGCAGCAGCAGCGCGCCGTCGAGCTCGTCGTGCCGGCCGGTGCGGCGCAAGGGGATGCGCTCGACCAGCGCCTGGCCCGCCTCGCCGGCGAGGAAGCCGCGGTTGAGGTCGGTCGCGAAATAGCCGGGCGCGATGGCGTTGACGCGGATGTCGTGGCGCGCCAGGGTCAGCGCCAGCGTGCGCGTGAGCTGCATCAGCCCGGCCTTCGAGGCGCTGTAGGCGGCGACCCGGCCCATGGCGCGCACGCCCAGGATCGAGCCGATGTTGACGATGCGCCCGCCATGGCCGAGGCGGACCATGTGACGCGCCACCTCCTGGGACATCCGCCAGGCGCCCTTCAGGTTGGTGTCGAACACCCGGTCCCAGTCGGCCTCGTCCTGTTCCAGCGGCGCCTGCGTGTCGGCCGTGCCGGCGTTGTTGACCAAAATCCCGATCGGCCCCAGCTCGGTCTCCGCCGCGGCGACGGCGTCGCGCACGCTTTGTCCGTCGGTCACGTCGAGCGCGACCGGGAAGGCGCGGCCGTCGAAGGCCTCGATCTCGCGCGCCACCTCGGCGAGGCGCTCGGTGCGCCGCGCCGCCAGCGCGACCTTGGCGCCGGCGCGCGCCAGGGTCACGGCGAAGCGCCGGCCGAGGCCGCTCGACGCGCCGGTGACGATCGCCGCTTGGCCGCTCAGGTCGAAGAGGTCGTTCGTCGTCATCGGCCGCCGCCGAGCGCCCGCGCCCGGTCGCGCAGGGCGAACTTCTGGATCTTGCCGGTCGAGGTCTTGGGCAGCGGCCCGAACACCACCGTCCGCGGCGCCTTGAAATGCGCCATGCGGTCGCGGCACCAGGCGACGATCTCGGCCTCGCCGGCCGCCGCGCCGTCCTTCAGCGTGACGAAGGCGCAAGGGGTCTCGCCCCATTTGTCGTCGGGGCGCGCGACGACCGCGGCCTCGAGCACCGCCGGGTGGCGGTACAGCGCCTCCTCGATCTCCAGGCTGGAGATGTTCTCGCCGCCCGAGATGATGACGTCCTTGGCGCGGTCCTTGATCTCGACATAGCCGTCGGAGTGGCGCACGGCGAGGTCGCCGGTATGCAGCCAGCCGCCGCGGAACGCCGCTTCGCTGGCCGCCGGATTCTTCAGATAACCCTTCATCACCGTGTTGCCGCGCAGCATCAGCTCACCGAGGCTGGCGCCGTCCCGCGGCAGCTCGGCCAGGGTCTCCGGGTCGGCGACCATCGCGTCCTGCATCGTCGGGTAAACCACTCCCTGGCGCGCCATCATCCGCGCCCGATCGGCGGACGGCAGCGCGTCCCATTCGTCCTGCCAGGCGCACAGCGTGGTCGGGCCGTAGGTCTCGGTCAAGCCGTACAGATGCGTGACGCGGAAGCCGTTCAGCTCCATCGCCTCGATCACGGCGCTGGGCGGCGCGGCGCCGCCGGTCGCGACCTCGACGATGCGGTCGAACTTGACCTTCGCCGAGTCCGGCGCCTGCGCCAGCATGTTGAGCACGATCGGCGCGCCGCACAGATTCGTGACGCCGTGGCGCTTGATCGTCGCGTAGACCAGCGCCGGATCGAACCGGCGCAGGCACACATGGGTGGCCGCCGCCGCCGTCACCGCCCAGGTGAAGGACCAGCCGTTGCAGTGGAACATCGGCAGGGTCCACAGATAGACCGAGCGCGCGTCGAGGCCGCAGACCAGGATGTCGCCGAGCGCGTTCAGATAGGCGCCGCGGTGGTGATAGACGACGCCCTTCGGGTTGCCCGTCGTACCCGAGGTGTAGCTCAGCGCGATCGCCTGCCATTCGTCGGCCGGCGGCGTCCAGGCGAAGGCGGGGTCGCCGCCGGCCAGGAAGTCCTCGTATTCGATGACACCGACGCGCAAGTCTCCATGCGCATAGTCGGCGACGGGGTCGTCGATCTCGACGACATAGGGCGGCGCGTCGAGGCCGGCGAGCGCCTGCGCCGCCGTTTCGGCGTATTCGCGGTCGACGATCAGCACCTTGGCCTCGCCATGGGCCAAGCAGAACGCGACCGTCGCCGGATCGAGGCGGATGTTGAGGGTGTTCAGGACGGCCCCCAGCATCGGCACGCCGTAATGCGCCTCCAGGGTCGCCGGGATGTTGCCGGCGAGCACCGCCACGGTGTCGCCGCGGCCGACGCCGCGCGCGGCGAGCGCGCTCGCCAGCCGGCGGCAGCGCGCGTCGAATTCGCGGTAGCTGTAGGCGCGCTCGCCGTGGATCACCGCGGTCTTGGCCGGATACACCGCGGCGGCGCGCTCGAGGAAGCCGAGCGGCGTCAGCGCCGCGTAGTTGGCGGCGTTGCGCTCAAGGAACCGGTCGTAGATGCCGGCCATACTCCCTATCCCCTTCCCCGGCCCCATTTCGGCTGCGCCGGCCGGCAGTTTCGCGGTATCGTCGGGCGCTGCGGCGGGATCGTCAAGGCCGCGGCGGAGGCGGGCGCATGCGACTGGACATCTTCTCCGACACGATCTGCCCGTGGTGCTTCATCGGCAAGCGGCGGCTCGAGCGCGCGCTGGCGACGCGGCCGCAGCCCGATCTGGCGATCCGCTGGCGGGCCTTCCAGCTCAACCCCGACATGCCGCCGGACGGCATGGACCGGCATGCCTATCTGGAGGCGAAATTCGGCGGCGCCGCCCGCACCGCCCGCGTCTATGACGCCGTGACCGCCGCCGGCGCCGGCGAGGGCATCGATTTCGATTTCGGCCGCATCGGGCGCACGCCGAATACGCTCGAGTCGCACCGGCTGCTGCGCTTCGCCTTCGACCAGGGCCGCCAGGACGCGCTCGTCGAAACCCTGTTCCGGACGTATTTCATCGACGGCGCCGACATCGGCGACCGCGCCGTTCTCGCCGCCGCCGCCGCCGAGGCCGGGCTGGACGCGGACGCGGCGCGGCGCTTCCTCGAGGGCGACGCCGAGGCGGATTCCGTCCGGGACGAGGACGTACTGGCCCGCCGCCAGGGCATCAATGGCGTCCCCTGTTTCGTCTTCAACGGCCGCTTCGGACTCTCCGGAGCGCAAGACCCCGAGGTGTTCTTCCAGCTCTTCGACCTCGCCCGCGAGGACGACGCCGCCGAGCGCGAGGCGGCGGCAGGCTAAAGGCGAAAGCGTGACCTTCGACCTCACCGAGGAGCAACGCGCGTTTCAGGCGACGGCGCGGCAGTTCGCGGCGGCGGAGATGGCGCCCTACGCCGCCGCCTGGGACGAGGACAAGGTGTTTCCGGTCGAGACGCTGCGCAAGGCCGCCGCGCTCGGCTTCGCCGGCCTTTACGTGCGCGACGACGTCGGCGGCGCCGGGCTGACGCGGCGCGACGCCGCGATCGTGTTCGAGGAACTGGCCGCCGCCTGTCCCTCGACCGCGGCCTATCTCTCGATCCACAACATGGTCGCCTGGATGATCGACCGCTTCGGCGCCGAGGCGCAGCGCCGCCGCTGGCTGCCGTCGCTGCTGACCATGCAACGCCTCGCCAGCTATTGCCTGACCGAGCCGGGGTCGGGCTCGGACGCCGCCGCCCTCGCGACCCGCGCCGAGCGCGACGGCGACGATTATGTCCTCAACGGCACCAAGGCGTTCGTCTCCGGCGCGGGCGCGAGCGATCTCTATCTGGTCATGGTCCGCACCGGCGGGCCGGGGTCGGGCGGCATCTCCAGCCTGCTCGTGGAGAAAGGCGCGCCCGGCCTGTCTTTCGGCCGGCCGGAACGCAAGCTCGGCTGGAACTCGCAGCCGACCGCCATGGTGGTCTTCGCGGACTGCCGCGTGGCCGTTGCGAACCGCCTCGGCGAGGAAGGCGCCGGCTTCAGGATCGCCATGCGGGGACTCGACGGCGGCCGGGTCAACATCGCGGCGTGCTCGCTCGGGGCCGCCCGCGCCTGCCTCGAGGCGGCCACGCGCCACCTCACCGAGCGCCGCCAGTTCGGCCGGCCGCTCGCCGAGTTCCAGGCGCTGCGCTTCCGCGTCGCCGACATGGCGACCGAGCTCGACGCCGCCCGCCTCATGGTCCACCGGGCGGCGGCGTCGCTCGATTCCGGCCACCCGGACGCGACGCTGCACTGCGCCATGGCCAAGCGCTTCGCCACCGACGCCGGGTTCAAGATCTGCGACGAGGCGTTGCAGTTGCACGGCGGCTACGGGTACTTGCGCGATTTTCCGGTCGAGCGCTTGCTGCGCGATTCGCGGGTGCACCGCATCCTCGAAGGCACCAACGAGATCATGCGCCTGATCGTCGCGCGCCGCCTGCTCGGCGAATGAGCGGCGCGCAACCCATCCTGTTCGAGCGCCGGGGCAGGCTCGCCGTCGTCACCCTGAACCGGCCGGCCGCCCTCAACGCCCTGACCCTCGACATGATCCGCCAGCTCGACCGGAAGCTGGCCGACTGGGCCGTCGACCCGTCGGTCGGGGCGGTCGTGATCCGCGGCGCCGGCGAGCGCGCGTTCTGCGCCGGCGGCGATGTGCGCGCCCTCTACGACGGCGACGCCGCCTACCGCGCCGCCTTCTACCGCGACGAATACCGCCTCGACCGCCGCGTCTTCCGCTTCCCCAAGCCCTATGTGGCGCTGATCGACGGCGTCGTCATGGGCGGCGGCGTCGGGGTCTCCGTGCACGGCTCGCATCGGGTGGCGAGCGAGCGCACCCTGTTCGCCATGCCGGAGACCGGCATCGGCCTGTTTCCCGATGTCGGCGGCGGTTATTTCCTGCCGCGCCGCCCCGGCCGGATCGGCATGTACCTGGCGCTGACCGGCGCCCGGCTCGGCGCCGCCGACTGCCTCTACGCCGGCATCGCCACGCACCATGTCCCCGGCGACCGGCTCGACGCCCTGGTGGACGCCCTGGCCGACGGCGATGTCGACGCCACCCTCGTCCGCTTCGCAACCGACCCCGGCCCACCGCCGCTGGCCGAACGCCGCGCGGCCATCGATCGCTGTTTCGCCGGCGGCTCGGTCGAAACGATCATCGCGACATTGGAAGCCGAGTCCGGGGACTGGGCGCGCACCGCGCGCGCGACGCTGGCGGCCAAATCGCCGACCTCGTTGAAGCTCACATTCCGCCAGTTGAGCGCGGGCGCGACGCTCGACTTCGAGGCCGTCCTCGTCATGGAATACCGGCTCAGCCAGTTCTGCATGGCCGGCCACGATTTCTTCGAAGGCGTGCGCGCCGTGGTCATCGACAAGGACAACGCGCCGCGCTGGCGCCCGGCCACCCTCGCCGAGGTGACCGACGCCGAGATCGACCGCGCCTTCCGCCCGCTCGGCGATAGCGACCTGAATTTCGACTGACCGGACGATTGCTAAGGAAGATTCACCACAAAGGCACAAAGGCACGGAGAGAGATTGGAGATAAACCGCGAAGACACGAGGTGAATCCCAGGAGATCGCACTCATGCGCGGGCTCCCGCCTTCGCGAAGCCCGCTTCGGCGGGCGGAGGAAGGTCGCCCGCGCAAATCATTCTTCACTGTGTCTTCGTGCCTTTGTGGTTCAATCGGCCGACGTGCTGAACTCTCTGATTGCCGGTCTGGGAGGGTGACATGACCGACATCGGCTTCATCGGCCTCGGCAACATGGGCGGGCCGATGCTGCGCAACTTGTTGCAGGCCGGCCACAAGGCGAAGGCCTACGACGTCTCGGACGGCGCGCGCGACGCGGCGCGGGCCGCCGGCGCCGCGGTCGCCGCCGGCTTGACCGAGGCGGCGCGCGGCGTCGCCACGGTCGTCACCATGCTGCCGGCCGGCGCCCAGGTCCGCGCGGTCTATCTCGGCGCCGGCGGCGTCGTCGCGGCCGCCGCGCCGGGCACCCTGCTGATCGACTGCTCGACCATCGACGTGGCGACCAGCCAGGAGGTGGCCGCCGCGGCGGCCGCCAAGGGGCTCGACATGCTCGACGCGCCGGTCTCCGGCGGCGTCGCCGGGGCGGCGGCCGCGACCCTCACCTTCATGGTCGGCGGCAGCGCAGCCGGGTTCGCGCGGGCCGAGCCCATCCTGAAAACCATGGGCAAGGCGGTGGTCCATGCCGGCCCGGCCGGCCACGGCCAGGCCGCCAAGATCTGCAACAACCTGATGCTCGGCATCCAGATGATCTCGGTCGCCGAGGCGTTCGCGCTCGCCGGGCGGCTCGGCCTCAGCCCGGCCAAGCTGTTCGAGATCAGCTCGCAGTCGTCCGGCCAGTGCTGGTCCCTGACCAGCTATTGCCCGGAACCGGGGCTGGTGCCGGCGGCGCCGTCGAACCGCGACTACCGGCCCGGATTCACGGCCGCCATGATGCTCAAGGACCTGCGCCTGGCGCAGCAGGCGGCCCACGCCACCGGCGCCGCCACCCCGCTCGGCGCCGCGGCGGCGGCCCTCTACGCGCTCTACGACAACGCCGGCCACGGCGCCACCGACTTCTCGGGCATCATCGAGATGATCAAGGGGAGGCGCTGACCGACGAATCCCCTGTGCGCCGGCGCGGCGCCTGGGCTACGATGCGCGCCGCGAAACCGACGCGGATGAACCGCGGTGAACCTTTTCGGCAAGCTGACCGATGGCCTCATGCCGCAGACCGCGCGGGCGGCGCACCGGCAGTTCCTGGAGGCCGCGATGGCGGGCGCGGCGCTGGTCGCCGGCGCCGAGGGGCCGGCGTCGTTCGCCAGGCGCCACGCCCTCGACCGAGTGCTCGAGAGCGTCGATGCCCTCAAATCCACCGATGTCCATATATCTGTAAATATTTTCAATGACTTCGTTGACGATCTTCGCGATCGACCGCAACAAGGGCTCGGGCGCGCCCTGAAGGCGCTGGGAGCGGTCGCCGGCGACCGCGAGTTCGCCGAGCAGGTCTTGCGCATCGGCGTCGCCATCGCCCGCGCCGACGGCGACCCCTCGGCGGCGGTGCTGGAACGGGTGCGCCGGCTGTCCGCCGCCCTCGGGATCGCCTCGCCCGACTTCGGCGACGAGATGCTGCGCGACGCCGCGGCCGCCGGGCGACGGCCGTTCGTCATCACCCTCGGCAACAAGAAGGGCGGCACTGGCAAATCAACGACGGCCATACACCTCGTCGTGGCGCTGCTGCAGCTCGGCCACCGGGTCGGCAGCATCGATCTCGACGGCGGCCAGGGCACGCTGTCGCGCTACCTCGCCAACCGCAGGGCCGCGGCCGAGTCCGGCGGCCCTGGCTCCGCCGAAGGCGGCTTCGCCGAGGCGAGCGGGCCGATCGTCATGCCCGAGCACCGGCGCGTCGAGCCGTCCCAGGCGGCCAGCCGCGACGCCGCCGAGCGCGAGGAACGCGGGCGGCTGCGCCAAGCCCTCGCCGACCTCGCGCCTTGCGACTTCGTGGTCGTCGACACCCCCGGCAGCGATTCCTACCTGTCGCGCCTCGGTCACGCCAACGCCGATTTGCTGATCACGCCGCTCAACGACAGCTTCCTCGACCTCGACATCCTGGCCGAGATCGACCGCGACCGCCGCGAAGTCGTCGCGCCGAGCGCCTATTGCCGCATGGTCTGGGAGCAGCGCGATCGCCGCGCCGCCCAAGGCGGCGGCCTCGACTGGATCGTCATGCGCAACCGCCTGGCCCATATCGACGCGCGCAACAACCGCGAGATCGCCGACCTGTTGATGCTGCTCTCGAAGCGCATCGGCTTCCGCATGGAACACGGGCTATCGGAACGGGTCGTCTTCCGCGAGCTGTTCTTCAAGGGGCTGACGCTGCTCGACCTGCCCGAGGACAACGCCGACGCGCGCAGCTCCAGCCGCCGGCACGCCCGCCGCGAGGTCAGCGACCTCGTCCAGGCGCTCGGCGTCCTGCCCTACATGCACGAAACGAATCCTTAGCGGCCTGGGGCGGGGCAGCCGGCGCTCCGCTCCCGGATCGAGAAGGCCAAAAGGGCCGGCCAAGGACAGGAGAGGAACATGCGCGCCTTACGAACGTTGTTACTGACCTTCGCCGCCCTGACGCTTGGGTTCACGGCGGCCCGGGCGGAAGCCACCCGCGTCGTCTTCGTCACTCACGGCCAGGCCGCCGATCAGTACTGGTCGGTGGTGAAGCGCGGCGCCGACGACGCGGCCAAGACCCTGGGCGTCAACGCCGAATACCGGGCGCCGGAGACCTTCGACATGCCGGCGATGGCGCGGCTTCTCGACGCCGCGATCGCCTCCAAGCCGGACGGCCTGGTCGTCTCGATTCCGGACACCGACGCGATCGGGCCACTGACGCAAAACGCCGTTGCCGCCGGCATTCCGGTCATCGTCATTGACTCCGGCGGAGCGGAACTGTCGCGCCAGCTCGGTGCGCTGCTCTATATGGGCCAATCCGAGTTCGAGGCCGGCGTCTCCGCCGGCGAGCGGGTCAGGGCGCTCGGCCTGAGCAAGGCGGTCTGCGCGAACCACGAGGTCGGGAACATCAGCCTCGACGATCGCTGCGCGGGCTTCGCCAAGGGCCTCGGCGCCGCCGTGCCCGTCCTGCAGGGCGTCATGGATCCGGTCGAGATGAAGGGCCGCATCCTCGGGCACCTCGAAAGCAACCCGGACACCCAATTCATCCTGACCGTCGGGTCCGCTGGCGCCGACCCGGCCCTGGCGGCGGTCGCCGACGCCGGTCTCGCCGGCAAGGTCAAGCTCGGCACCTTCGACCTGTCGCCGAGCATTCTCGAGGCCGTCGACGCCGGCCAGATGGAATGGGGCATCGACGCCCAGCAGTATCTCATGGGCTACGTTCCTGTGATGATGTTCGACCTGATGAAGCGCTACAAGCTGGCGCCGATCGCCGACTATCCGACCGGACCGGGCTTCGTCACCAAGGCCGACGCCGCCTCGGTGATCGACCTTGCCAAGCAGGGCGTGCGTTAACGCCGGCGCGGAACGCGGTTGCACCCGGCCCTTGTGAGTGAATGGCTGCATGCCTCGAGGCGGCCGCGCCGGCGACCGTCTCGAGGGGCGCACCCCCCGCAGCCATGAGTGACGTTTCCGGCGAACGCGATGACCGCCTCCGGCGCACGACGATCCTGGCCCGGCTGCTGCGGCGGCCGGAGTTCGGGGCCGCCGCCGGAACGGTCCTCGTCTTCGTCGTCTTCGCCGTTTTTGCCGGCGACAGCGGATTGTTCAGCGCCCGCGGAACGATCAACTTCCTCGAGGTCTCCGCGCAGCTCGGCATTCTTGCCGTGGCGGTGACCCTGCTGATGATCGGCGGCGAGTTCGATCTGTCGCTCGGCTCGATGATCGCGCTCGCCGGCGTGATCATCGCGATCCCCGCGACCACCTTGGGCTGGCCGATCTGGGTCTGCATCCTTGTCGCCTTCGGCGCGGCGGTCCTCGTCGGCTATCTCAATGGGCTGGTCGTGGTCCGCACCGGCCTGCCGTCGTTCATCGTGACCTTGGCGTCGCTTTTCATCCTGCGCGGGCTCACGCTCGGTCTGACCCGCCTGCTCACGGGTCGCACGCAGGTGTCGCAGCTCAAGAGCTATGCCGAGGACGACTGGCTGGCGCCGCTGTTCAGCGGCGAGTTCGGCCGGCCGGTGTTTCGCCTGCTGGCCGACGTCGGGCTGATCGGCCTGCGCCCCGACGGGCTGCCCACGGTTCAGGCCGCCCCGGTGTCGATTCTCTGGTGGCTCGGGCTGACGGCCATCGCCACCTGGGTGCTGCTCCAGACCCGGGCCGGCAACTGGATCTTTGCCGTCGGCGGCGACGCGAACGCCGCGCGCAACGTCGGCGTGCCCGTGGCCAAGGTGAAGATCTCGCTGTTCATTCTGACCGCCTGCGCCGCGACGCTGTTCGCCACCATCCAGGTGCTCAGCGTCGGGTCGGCCGACACCTCCCGCGGCCTGCAAAAGGAGTTCGAGGCGATCATCGCCGCGGTCATCGGCGGCACGCTGCTGACCGGCGGGTACGGTTCGGCGATCGGCGCCATGTTCGGCTCGCTGATCTTCGGAACCGTGCAGATGGGCATCTTCTACACCGGCATCGACACCGACTGGTTCAAGGCCTTCATGGGGACCATGCTGCTGATCGCCGTGCTGTTCAACAACTACGTCCGCAAGCGGGCGACGGAGGCGCGATGACGGCCGCGCCGCTCGTCGACCTGCGGAGCGTCAGCCGGTATTTCGGCTCCGTCATCGCGCTCCAGGACGTGTCGTTCGCCGTCGATGCCGGCGAAGTGCACTGCCTGTTGGGCGACAACGGCGCCGGAAAGTCGACCCTGATCAAGATCCTCTCGGGCGTCCACCCGCCCTCGGCCGGCGAGATGCGCGTGGACGGCGGCCCCGTGCGGTTCGCCTCGCCGCGCGACGCCATCGACCGCGGCATCGCGACGGTCTATCAGGACCTCGCCACGATCCCGCTCATCAGCATCGCCCGGAACTTCTTCATGGGGCGCGAACCGACGACCGGGCGCGGGCCGCTGCGCCGCCTGCGCTGGGATTTCATCGACCAGGTCGTCCGCGCCGAAATGGGCCGGATCGGCATCGACGTGCGCGACCCGGGCCAGGCCGTCGGCACGCTCTCGGGCGGCGAGCGCCAGTGCCTCGCCATCGCGCGCGCCGTGTATTTCGGGGCGCGCGTGCTGATCCTCGACGAACCGACCTCGGCTCTCGGCGTGCATCAGGCGTCGATCGTGCTGCGGCTGATCGCCCAGGCCCGCCGGTGCGGTCTCGGCGTCGTCTTCATCACGCACAATATCCAGCACGCCTATCCCGTCGGCGATAGGTTCACCCTGCTCAACCGCGGCCGCAGCCTCGGCACGTTTCCGCGCGGCGAGATCACCCGCGAGCGCGCGGTCCAGATGATGGCCGGCGGCAAGGAGCTCATCGATCTCGAAGCCGAGCTCGAGGCCATGCGCGGGGCAGCGCCCCTGGGCGCGCCGCCGATGGTAGAATGAACCGCAACCGACGAGGCCGATATGGCGAGCTTGAAGACGTTGAAACGGATGACGTGGTGTTCGGCGCTCTGGCTTGCCATGAGCGGACCCGCGTGGGCCGTCGACTGGCGGCAGGTGGACTCGAACGATTCGACCCTCTGGTACGATAACGACAGCTTCGACTGGGACGAGGAATTCGTCTATTTCGATGTCTTCCATGGCGAGTGGACGGGGGCGGAGTGGATGTCCGGCAACTCCGTGGGCCTTGCCGCCGACTGCGCGGACGGTCAATTCTTCGTTTGGAACGACGGCACCGCGACCTGGGACGAGTCGAACGCCTATCCGACGACGGAGGCGCTCGACGACCTGGCGTTCGATGCCTGCTCGCCCTTTTGATTTGGGCTCGGCGGCCGGAAATGGGCAGGTAAGGGGACTGTCCCCTTTTCTTCACGCCGCAATCGCGGCCAGCCGCTGCATCAGGTCGTGGACGCCGCCATCCTTCGCCGTCGGCGTCGGGCGGGGGGCGACGACCGCGACGACGAGCGAGTCGGGACGGGTCACGAACGTTCGGTAAGCGCCAGTTTGACGCCGAGCGCGGCAAACGCGCCGGCGAACATGCGGCGCATCCAGGTCAACACCCGAGGATTCGAGACCACGTGCCTCCGAATCGACGAGGCGAATATCCCGTAGCCGACGAAGACGGCGAAGGTGAGCAGCATGAAAACGGCGCTCAATTCCAACATGCGCAAGAGCGCATTCGGCTCATCGGCGCTCACGAATTGCGGCAGGAACGCAACGAAGAAAATCGAAAGCTTCGGATTGAGGATGTTGATCAGGATGCCGGAGACGATCACCTGGGCCGCCGAACGGGGGGCGATGTCCTTTTCCACCCTGAGCGCACCCCGCTCCCGTAGCGCGCTCCACGCCATGTACAGAAGATAGGCCACGCCCAGATATTTCAGGGTTTGGAACGCGAGTGCGCTCGCATGAAGAAGCGCCGCGAGCCCCGTGATCGCCGCCGCCATGTGCGGAACGATGCCGAGCGTGCATCCGAACGCGGCGACGGCGCTTGCGCGGGCACCGCGCGAAAGGCCGGCCGCCAGCGTATAGATAACGCCGGTGCCGGGTGAAACGACAACAATGAGCGACGTCAGCAGAAACTCGATGCTCACGGCCGTCCTCCCGGCGCGCGCGGCGATTCGCCGCGCCGGCACCCTAGACGGCGCGCCTGCGCCACGCAAGCGGCGCCCGAATTCGCGCAATGCGCCGCGGACGGCAGGCAAGAATGTTTTCCTCACGATTCGCCGTATTGCCGTCGGCCTCCGAGCGCCGGGCCACCCGTTGGGCCGGAAACGGCCGAATGGCCGCCGGCCAGCCGATACCGCCGCTCGTCCGGATCGCCCGGCAACGACCGGCATCGAGGCGCGGAACCAGCCTCTCGTCGGGGGACAGGGAAAAGGGGACATTCAGGGAAAAGGGGACATTCATAATTTTTCCCGAGGCCACTTCGCCGGCGGATATGCTGCGAAAATTAGGAATGTCCGCTTTTCTTCGTCGGAACCCCCCCTTTCCTCACGTCGCCATCGCCGCGAGTCGCTGCATCAGGTCGTGGACGCCGGCGATGCGCCGGCGCGGGTCGTCCCAGGGCTGGCGATAGACGAGCCGGTGGTCCGGCCGCAGGCTGATCTCGTTGGGTCGCCGGTTGATGAAATCGACCAGCGCCGCCGGCTTGGCGAAGCGGTTGCCGCGGAACGACAGCACCGCGCCCTTCGGCCCCGCCTCGACCCGCTCGATGCCGGCGTCGCGGCACAGGCGCTTGATGGCGATCACCTGCAACAGGTTCTCGACCTCGGCCGGCAGCGGCCCGAAGCGGTCGATCAGCTCGGCCGCGAAGGCGTCGATCTCGGCGCGGTCGACGAGCGCGGCGAGGCGCCGGTAGAGGCCGAGCCGGACGCCGAGGTCGGCGACGTAGCCTTCGGGGATCAGCACCGACGTCCCGACGCCGATCTGCGGCGTCCATTCCTCGACCGGCGCGGCGCCGCGCGCCGCCGCCACCGCGTCCTCGAGCATCTGCTGGTAGAGCTCGACGCCGACTTCGCGGATATGCCCGGACTGCTCCTCGCCCAACAGGTTGCCGGCGCCGCGGATGTCGAGGTCGTGGCTGGCCAGCGTGAAGCCGGCGCCCAGCGTATCGAGCGTCTGCATCACCTGCAGCCGGCGCTGCGCCGCTTCCGACAGCAGCCGGCCGGGCGGCAGCGTCAGATAGGCGTAGCCGCGCAGCTTGGCCCGCCCGATGCGGCCGCGAAGCTGGTAGAGCTGGGACAGGCCGAACATCTCGGCGCGGTGGACGATCATGGTGTTGACGGTCGGGATGTCGAGCCCGGATTCGATGATGCTGGTGGACAGCAGCAGGTCGTAGGCGCGGTCGTAGAACGCCGTCATCGCCTTCTCGAGGTCGCGCGCCGCCATGCGCCCGTGGGCGATGACGAACTTGATCTCCGGCATCAACCGGCGCAATTGCGCGGCCACCTTGTCCAGGTCCTCGATGCGCGGGCAGACATAGAACGTCTGGCCGCCGCGGTAGTGCTCGCGCCGGATCGCCTCGCGCACGATCACCGGGTCATAGGGCAGCACGAAGGTGCGCACCGCCAGGCGGTCGATCGGCGGCGTGGCGATCAGGCTCATCTCGCGCACCCCGGACAGCGCGAGCTGCAACGTGCGCGGAATCGGCGTCGCGGTCAGGGTCAGCACGTGCACGTCGGCGCGCAGTTGCTTCAGCCGCTCCTTCTGGGCGACGCCGAAATGCTGCTCCTCGTCGACGACGAGAAGCCCCAGATTGCCGAACTCGATGCCCTTGCCGAGCAAGGCGTGGGTGCCGATGACGATGTCCGCCGCGCCGCTTTTCAGCCCCTCCCTGGTCTCGCGCGCCTCGCCCGCCGGGACCAGCCGCGACAGTTGCCGGACCCGCACCGGCAGTCCGGCGAAGCGCTCGGTGAAGGTGCGGACATGCTGGCGGCAGAGCAGGGTCGTCGGGGTAACCACGGCGACCTGGTGGCCGGACATGACGGCGACGAAGGCGGCGCGCAGCGCCACCTCGGTCTTGCCGAAGCCGACGTCGCCGCAAACCAGCCGGTCCATCGGCCGGCCAGCGGCGAGGTCGGCCAGCACGTCCTCGATGGCGCGGGCCTGGTCCTCGGTCTCGGAGTACGGGAAGCGGGCGCAGAATTCGTCGTACAGCCCTTCCGGCGGCACCATCGCCGCGCCCGGCTTGACCGCGCGCGCCGCGGCGGTGGCGATGAGCTGGCCGGCGATCTCGCGGATGCGCTGCTTGACCCGCGCCTTGCGCGTCTGCCAGGCGACGCCGCCGAGACGGTCGAGCACCGCCGTGCCGTCGGCCGCGCCGTAGCGCGACAGCACGTCGATGTTCTCGACCGGCACGAACAGCTTGTCGCCGCCGTCGTAAAGGACGCGCAGGCAGTCATGCGGGCCGCCGCCGACCTCCAGCGTCGCCAGCCCGTCGTAGCGGCCGACGCCGTGCTCGACATGAACGACGTAGTCGCCTTCGAGGAAGTTGGACAACTCGGCGAGCAGCCGGTCGGGTCGCCGGCGCGGCCGCGCCGGCCGCGCCAGGCGGTCGCCCAGGATATCCGGCTCGCCGATCACCGCCAAGCCATCGGCGACGAAGCCGTGCTCGAGGCCAAGCACGACGAACACGGCGGTGTCGGCCGGTGTCGCCAGGGCTTCACGCCAGCTCGCCGCCGTTTTCCGGCGCGCCAGGCCGTGGTCGGCGAGCAGGTGCGACAGGCGGTCCAGGCTGCCGGCACTGTAGCCGGCGACGAGGACGCGCCGGCCCGCCCGTTGCTCCGCCTCGATATGGGCGCGCACGGCGTCGTACAGGTTCACGTCGGCGCGCGTCCGCGCCTCGGCGAAGTCGCGCCCCGGCCGGCCGCCGGCGTCGGCGCAGTCCGCCGCCCCCTCCGGCGCCGCGAACGGCGACAGCACGGCCGAGAGCCGCGTCGCGAGCAGCGCATCCCATTCGGCCCCGTCCAGATACAGCCGCTCCGGCGGCAGCGGCCGATAGACGGTGCCGCCGGCGCTTTCGGCCCGTTGCAGCTCGGTTCGCGCCCGGTAGAAGTCGGCGATCGTCTCGAGCCGCGCGTCGCGCGCCGCCTCGGCCTGGTGATCGAGCGTCACCGTGGCGCCGGGCAGGTAATCGAGCGCCGTTTCCAGCCGCGCCTGGAACAGCGGCAGCCAATGCTCCATGCCGGCATACTGGCGGCCGGCACTGACCGCCTCGTAGAGCGGGTCGTCGCCGCCCACCGCCCCGAAGCAGGCGCGGTAGCCGGCGCGGAAGCGCTCGATCGACTCGGCGTCGAGGCGGAGCTCGCTGACCGGCTTGACGTCGAAGCCGGCGACCGGCCCGGTGCTGCGCTGGGTCAGCGGGTCGAAGCCGCGGATCTGCTCGATCTCGTCGCCGAAGAAATCGAGGCGGAACGGGGCGTCGGCGCCGCTCGGAAACAGGTCGAGGAGGCCGCCGCGCACGGCATACTCGCCGGGCTCGTTGACCGATCCGGCGCGCAGGTAGCCGCTGCGCCCGAGGAACGCGACCAGGTCGTCGAGGCCGGCCCGGTCGCCGACCTTGACCGGGCGCACCGCGCCGGCGAAGGCGTCGCGCGGCGGCACCCGCTGCAGCAGCCCGGCGACCGTCATGAGCACGATGCGTCGGCGCGACTGCGCCGCCGGCACGAGCAGGCGGGTCAGGGTGTCGATGCGTCGGCTGACCACGTCGCGGTGCGGCGACACCCGGTCGTAGGGCAGGCAATCCCAGGCCGGGAAGCTCAGGACTTCGATATCGGGCGCGAAGAAGGCGAGCGCGGCGGCAAGCTGCGCCAGACGCGCATCGTCGCGCGCCACATGCGCGAGCGCGCCCGTCGGGCAGTCGTCGGCCGACGCCGCCAGCCGCGCGAGCACGAGGGCGTCGTAGCCCTCGGGCGCTCCGGCCAGCAGCGTGCGGTGGGGACCGATAAGAATGCCGGAGGTCAAGACCCTGGTTCGTGGAACTTGAAGCGTTGCAGCAACCGCATCACGTCGTTGTCCTGGGCCGGCGGCACGGCCGCGCGCCCGGTCAGCCAGTCGTAGATCTCCGGGTCGCCGTTTTCCAACAGGGCGGCGTAGCGGTCAAGCTGTTCCGCCGTCATGGCGTCGAGATGCGCCTCGGCGAAGCGGCCGAGCAGCAGGTCCAGCTCGCGCGTGCCGCGGTGCCAACTTCGGAAGCGCAGCCGCTTGCGGTGCAGGTCGAGGGTCGGGTCGGTCATTCGCGCTTGGTCGCAAACACTTATCACAGGCCTTCAGGCGATCCAGCGCCAGGCCATGAACCCGAGCAGCCCGGCATTCGCCAGCATCAGGGCCGGCGCGATCCGCGCCGCCGCGCCGTGCCAGCGCCGTCCGGCGAAGTGGCCGAGCCAGCCGACCGCGACGAGGCCCGGCACGGTGCCGAGCGCGAAGGCGGCCATGCCGAGCGCGCCCGTCAGGGCGTGGCCGCTCGCCGCCGCCACGGCGACGGCGCCGTAGAGCAGACCGCAAGGAAGAAATCCGAGAGCGACGCCAAGGGCGTAGCCGCGCCATCCCAGCGGGCGCGCGAACAGGGGCCGGGCGAGCGAGCCGAGGCGCCGCGCCCACGGTCCCTCGCCACCGCGCCGCGGCCGGCGCAAGGCCGGCCAGAGGCGCTGCACGCCATAGCCGAGGAAGAACAGCGCGGCCGCCAGCAGCAGCGCCGCCGACAGCCAGCGCAGCCCCGTCAGCTCGGTCGCCTGGCCGGCGAGCAGCGCCGCTGCGCCGCCGAGCCCGGCATAGGTGGTCAGACGGCCGAGATGGTAGGGCAGCAGCGCCGCGCCGGCGACGCGATGGAACTCGCCGAGCTGGGCGGCCGGGACCGCCGCCAGCCGCGCCTCGGCCTGGGCGAGCACGAAGGGCCCGCACATCCCGGCGCAATGACCGACGCCGCCGACCAGGCCGGCGGCGAACAGCGCGCCCAGCAATGCCGCGTCCTGAACCATCTGACGGCCTCCGTCCGTGTCGAGACTGCCGGCGCCGGATCGCGCCGTGACTGATCTGCATCAATGTGCCGGCCGCGCCGCCGCGGCAAGAACCGTCGCGACCGCTCGCCCTCCGGGCCGCGGATAGTGTAGCATCGCGGGGACAGGTACCGGGAGGCCGGAATGACCGATGTGACGCAGCTTGCCATCGACCGCTCGCTGTCGATCCGGACGGTGAGCGAGGAGCGGGTGTGGGTGTGGCTGTCGGCCGGATGGCGCGACATGCGCCGGGTGCCCGGCGTCAGCCTCGCCTATGGCGCCGCCTTCGTGGCGGTCAGCTTCCTGCTCACCCTCGGCCTGTGGCTCGTCGACATGGTCTATCTCATCCTGCCGCTGGCCGCCGGGTTCATGTTCATCGGGCCGCTCGTCGCCGTGGGTCTTTATGACGTCAGCCGGCGGCTGGAGCGGGGCGAGCGCGCGACGCTTGGCGACGCGGTCGTCGCCTGGCGGGCGAACGTTGGCCAGATCGCCACCATGGGCGTCGTCCTGATGCTGTTCCTGCTCGCCTGGATCCGCATCGCCTTCCTCATTTTCGCGCTGTTCTTCGGTGCGTCGCCGCCGAGTTGGGACCTGCTGATCCAGACCGTGTTCTTTTCCGTCGCGGGCGTGCCCTTCCTGATCGTCGGCACGGCGGCCGGGGCGGTGCTGGCGGCCGTCGCCTTCGCCGTCAGCGCGGTGGCGCTGCCGCTGCTGCTCGACCGCGACGTCGGCGTCGTCACGGCGATCGCGGCCAGCGCGACGGCGGTGTGGCGGAACCGGCGGGTGATGATCGGCTGGGCGGCGCTGATCGTGCTGTTCACCGCCGCCGGGATGGCGACGTTCTATGTCGGCCTGGCGCTGACCCTGCCCTTGATCGGGCACGCCACCTGGCACGCCTATCGCGACCTGGTCGTCGTGGCGCCGGGTTAAGGGGGCGCCGTGCAGAGTTTGCCGTGAAGGGAAGGGGAGCCGCTTCATGACCGCAGCGACCGTTGCCGCCGCATCGCCGTCCGGGCCGGTGGCGTATGACGACGCGGTCATCCGCCGCTTCGTCGTCGCCACCGTGTTCTGGGGCGTCGTGGCGTTCGCTGCCGGGGTGTTCATCGCCCTGCAGCTCGCCTATCCCGTTCTGAATCTCGATCTCGAATGGACGACATTCGGCCGCCTGCGGCCGGTGCATACTTCGGCGGCGGTCTTCGCATTCGGCGGCAATGCGCTGTTCGCGACCTCGCTCTACGTCGTGCAGCGCACCAGCCGGGCGGCGCTGTTCGGCGGGCCGGCGCTGGCCGGCTTTTTGTTCTGGGGCTATCAGATCTTCATCGTGCTCGCCGCCTCGGGTTACGTGCTGGGCATCACCCAGAGCCGCGAATACGCCGAGCCGGAATGGTACGTCGATCTGTGGCTGACCCTGGTCTGGGTCGTCTATCTGGTCGTCTTCGCCGGCACGTTGACGCGGCGGCGCGAACCGCACATCTACGTCGCCAACTGGTTCTTCCTCGCCTTCATCGTCACCGTGGCGGTGCTGCATATCGGCAACAACATGGCGCTGCCGGTCTCGTTCCTCGGGGTCAAGAGCTATCCGGCGCTGGCCGGCGTGCAGGACGCCATGATGCAGTGGTGGTACGGCCACAACGCGGTCGGCTTCTTCCTGACCGCCGGGTTCCTCGGCATCATGTACTACTTCGTGCCGAAGCGGGCGGAGCGGCCGATCTATTCCTACCGCCTGTCGATCGTTCATTTCTGGACGCTGATCTTCCTCTACATCTGGGCCGGTCCGCACCACCTGCACTATACCGCGCTGCCGGACTGGACGCAGACGCTCGGCATGACCTTCTCGGTGATGCTGTGGA
>JBBECF010000127.1:0-20485 GCA_040881945.1 Dongiaceae bacterium
CATCAGTCATCAGTCATCAGTCATCAGTCATCAGTCATCAGTCATCAGTCATCAGGCGCTGTCCGTCGGTTGGTGTTTCGCCGCCCGCAATTTCTTGAGCAACGACGTCAGCATCCGCTTGATTTCGCTCGTTGCGCCATCCAATTCGGCATGAACGTCCTGCGGCAAATACGCGAGATCGCGCGCAAGCAGCAACAGGTATTGCAACTCGCTCGCCGACCCCATGGCCATGTTCAAGAAACGCGCGAAATCGGCGCGGCTGCCCCGACCGCATCCTTCGGCAATGTTGGCGCCGACCGAAACCGCGGCTCGTCGCATCTGGCCGGTCACCCCGTACGTTTCCGCCGACGGAAACCTGCCGGTTGCCCGATACACGGCGCGTGTCAACTCGTGGCTCTTCTGCCACGTCTTTAACTCCCGGAAATCCTGCATCGAGCGAACCCCGCCGATGGAACCGATAACTGACGACTGACGACTGATGACTGACGACTCACTTGAGCGTCTTCCTTGGATCGAAGGCGTCGCGCACCGCCTCGCCGATGAAGGTCAGGAGCACCAGCATGATCGCGGTCGCGAAGAACCCGGTGAAGGCGAGCCAGGGGGCCTGCAAGTTGGACTTGCCCTGGAGCAGGAGCTCGCCCAGGGACGGCGAGCCGGGCGGCAGGCCGAGGCCGAGGAAGTCGAGGCTGACGAGGATCGTCACCGACCCGGCCAGCACGAAAGGCAGGAAGGTGAGCGTCGATACCGTGGCGTTGGGCAACAGGTGGCGGACCATGATCGTGGCGTTGCCGACGCCGAGCGCCTGGGCCGCGCGCACATATTCGAAGTTGCGCGCGCGCAGGAATTCCGCCCGCACCAGGCCGATCGGCCAGGTCCAGGCGAACAGCAGCATGATGCCGAGCAGGATCCAGAAGCTCGGCGCGATCAGGCTGGAAAGGATGATGAGCATATAGAGCAGCGGCATCGACTCCCAGATCTCGAGGACGCGCTGGAACGCGAGGTCGATCCAGCCGCCGAAATAGCCCTGCACGGCGCCGGCCATCACCCCGATGACGGTGGCGGCGGACATCAGCAGGAAGCCGAACAGGACCGAGATGCGAAAGCCGTAGACCAACCGGGCGACGACGTCGCGCGCCCGGTCGTCGGTGCCGAGCCAGTGGTCGGCGCTGGGCGGCGACGGCGCGGGGCCGGGCAGGTCGAGGACGATGGTGTCGTAGCTGTACGGCACCGGCGGCCACAGGATCCAGCCCTCCGCCTCGATCAGCTCGGCCACGAAGGGGTCGCGATAGTCGGCCTCGGTCTCGAATTCGCCGCCGAAGGTCGTTTCCGGATAGGTCGCGACGATCGGGAAATACGGCCGGCCGCCGTAGAGCACGAGCAGCGGCTTGTCATTGGCCAGGAACTCGGCGAACAGGCTTACACCGAACAGGGCGAGGAAGATCCAGAACGACCAATAGCCGCGCCGGTTGGACCGGAAGGCGGCGAGGCGCCGCCGGGTCAGCGGCGACAGGCGCGGGCCGACCGGCCGCTCGGCGGCGGCGCGCTCAGACATTGCGGCGCTCGAAATCGATGCGCGGGTCGATGATCGTATAGGTCAGGTCGCCGACCAGCCGGATGACCAACCCGAGCAGCGTGAAGAAGTAGAGCGTGGCGAACACCACGGGATAGTCGCGATTGATCGCCGATTCGAAGGCGAGCAGGCCGAGTCCGTCGAGCGAGAAGATGGTCTCGATCAGCAGCGCGCCGGTGAACAGGATGGCGATGAAGGCGCTCGGGAAGCCGGCGATCACGATCAGCATGGCGTTGCGGAAGACGTGGCCGTAGAGCACCTGCCGCTCGCTCAGGCCCTTTGCCCGGGCGGTCGCGACGTATTGCAGCTTGATCTGGTCGAGGAACGAGTTCTTGGTCAGCATCGTGAGGCCGGCGAAGCCGCTGATGATGAGCGCGAGCAGCGGCAGCGTCACGTGCCAGAAATAATCGACGATCCGGTCCGGCCAGGACATCTCGGCCCAGTTGTCGGAAACGAGGCCGCGCAACGGGAACCAGTCGAGATAGCTGCCGCCGGCGAACAGCACGACCAGCATGATCGCGAACAGGAAGCTCGGCACGGCGTTGGCCCCGAGCACGACGACGCTGGTCCAGGTGTCGAAGCGCGAGCCGTCGCGCACCGCCTTGGCGATGCCGAGCGGGATCGACACCAGATAGGAGATCAGCGTCGTCCACAGGCCGAGCGAGATCGAGACCGGCATCTTCTCGAGCACCAGGTCGACGACCGGCCGCGCGCGGAAGAAGCTGTCGCCGAAGTCGAACGTCAAATAACTGCCGATCATGCCGAAGAACCGCTCGTGCGCCGGTTTGTCGAAGCCGTAAAGCCGCTCGAGCTCCGCGATGAACTTGGGGTCGAGGCCGCGGGCGCCGCGGTAGCTGCCGGCCTCGCCGGTCGCGGTCGTCGCCTGTTGGGCGGCGTCGCCGCGGGTCGCCAGCTCGCCGCCGGCGCCGGTGAAGCGCTGGGTGGCCGATACCGCGGTCCCCTCGAGCTCGGCGATGAGCTGCTCGATTGGGCCGCCCGGCGCCGCCTGGATGATGGCGAAATTGACGACCATGATCCCGAACAGCGTCGGGACGATGAGCAGCAGCCGGCGGACGATGTAGGCGAGCATGCGGCGCTAGGACGCTATTGTACCGACACGGACCGTTCGTTCCCCTCTGTCGTCATGCCCGGCAGTGACCCAAGAGATGAAGGCGCAAAGCGGGAAATCATCTGCTGCAGGCAAACCGCTAATTCGTCTGGCTTCGGCCGAGCGCCGCTTCCTTCTCGCGATCGACCCACCAGGTTTCGAGGCCGAGCGCGTATTTCGGCGTCACCGCGGGCCGCGAGAACTTGTTCCAGTAGGCCACCCGGAAGCTGCGGATATGCCAGTTGGGGATCAGGTAATGGCCCCACAACAGGACCCGGTCGAGGGCGCGGGTCCGGGCGATCAGGCTCTCGCGGTCGGGCGCGGCGATGACAAGGTCGATCAATTCGTCGACGACCGGGTCCTTGACGCCGATGATATTGCGGCCGCCGGAAATGTCGGCGCTGGCCGAACCCCAGAAATCGCGCTGCTCGTTGCCGGGCGACAGCGACTGGCCGAAGACCTCGATGGTCGCATCGAAGTCGTACTCGTCCATGCGGTTCTGGTACTGGGCGGTGTCCACGGTGCGGATCGTCGCCGCGATGCCGAGCCGTTTGAGATTCTGCACGAGCGGGTGCATTACCCGCTCGAAGTCGGCGCTGTTGAGCAGGATCTCGAACTCGAGCGCCTTCCCCGTGGCCTTGTCGGTGCGCTTGCCGTCCCGGATCTCCCAGCCGGCCGCCTCGAGGATCTCGACGGCGGCGCGCAGATTGGCGCGGATGTTGCCGGAGCCGTCGGTGCTCGGCGGCGCATACGCCTCGGTGAACACCTCGTCGGGGACGCGGCCGCGATAGGGTTCCAGGATCGCCAGCTCGGCCTCGCCGGGCAGCCCGCTCGAGGCGAGCTCGGAATTGGAGAAGTAGCTCGTCGAGCGGGTGTATTGGCCGTAAAACAGGGTCTTGTTGGTCCATTCGAAATCGAAGGCGTAGGTCAGGGCCTGGCGCACGCGGCGGTCCTTGAAGACGTCCCGGCGGGTGTTGAAGACCAGTCCCTGCATGCCGGTCGGGATCTCGTGCGCGATCTCCTCCTTGATTATCCGGCCGTCACCGACCTGCGCGATGTCGTAGGCGGTCGCCCATAGCTTGGAGTTGTTCTCCTGGCGGAAATCGTAGGCGCCGGCCTTGAGTGCCTCGAGCGCCACCGTACTGTCGCGGTAGTAGTCGTAGCGGATCGTGTCCCAGTTGTTGTGTCCGGCGCTGGCCGGCAGGTCCTTGCCCCAATAGTCCGCCACCCGGCGGTAGGTGATCGTGCGGCCGGCCTCGAACTTGTCCACCCGGTAGGGGCCGCTGCCGAGCGGCGGCTCGAGCGTCGGCTGTTCGAAGTCGCGGCCCTGCCAATAATGTTTCGGCAGGATCGGCAGTTGGCCGACGATCAGCGGCAGCTCGCGGTTCTCGCCGGCGGCGAAGGTGAACTTTACCTTGCGTTCGCCGATCTGTTCGGCCGTCGCCACGCTGGCGTAGTAGGCGCGGTAGAACGGGTGTCCCTTCGTCTTCAGGGTCTCGAGCGAGAAGATCACGTCCTCGGCCGTGATCGGCTTGCCGTCGTGCCAGCGCGCCTCGGCCCGGAGCGTGAAGGCGACCCACGAACGGTCGTCGGGCACCTCGATCGATTCGGCGATCCGGCCGTATTCGGTAAAGGCCTCGTCGGCGCTCCCGACCAGCAGCGTCTCGAAGGGCGATCCCGCGTCGGCCGCCGCCGTTCCCTTGAGGGTGAACGGGTTCAGCGTGTCGAAGGTCCCGATCGCCGCGAAGCGGATCTCGCCGCCCTTCGGCGCGTCCGGGTTCGCATAGTCGAAGTGCTTGAAATCCGGCCCGTATTTCGGCTCGCCGTGCATCGCCAGCGCGTGCACCGTGCGGACCTCGGCGGCGTCCGCCGCCGCCGGCCACAGAACGGCGACGAGGGCGGCGAGAAGGACGGCGGGTCTTGCGGACATGACAGCTTCCCCCGGGCGGTCAGGGCGATGTACGGCCTCGCCGGTCGGCGCGCAATCTTAATGCAATTGCGCCCGCCCGCCAGCCGGTATCCGCGCCGCCGAACCTTATTGCCGGGCGGACGCGGCGGCGCTAGCTTCGCGGCCGATCCGCGGCGCGGGACGACCGCCGCGGCGACCGGGGTGCGTATGATCAAGGCCGTCACCTTCGACCTGTGGGACACCATCGTCCACGACGATTCCGACGAGCCGAAGCGGGCGGCCCTGGGCCTGCGCGGCAAGAAGGCGGAGCGCCGCCATCTGGTCTGGGAGGCGCTGAACCGCCACGGGCCGACCGACCCGGCGGCGGTGACACTTGCCTACGACGTGGCCGACGCCGCCTTCAACGCCGTCTGGCACGACCGGCACATCACCTGGACGATCGGCGAGCGCCTGCGCGTGCTGCTGAAGGGGCTGGGGCGGGCGCTGCCCGATCCCGAATTCGCCGAGCTCGTGCGCCGCCACGAGGAGATGGAGATCGAGGTGCCGCCGGACCTCGTCCCCGGCATCGCCGAGGCGCTGGCGGCGCTGCACGGCCGTTACCGGACCTGCGTCGTCTCCGACGCCATCGTCTCGCCGGCGCGCTGCCTGCGCCAACTGATCGACGGCCACGGGCTGACGCCCTATTTCGACGGCTATGCCTTCTCCGACGAGGTCGGGTATTCCAAGCCGCACCGGGCGATGTTCGATTCGGCGGCCCGGCAGATGGGCGTCGGCCTGACCGAGATCGTGCATATCGGCGACCGCGACCACAACGACGTCAAGGGACCGCAGGCGCTGGGCATGAAGGCGGTGCTGTTCGTCGGCACGCGGGCCGCCGACCGCAACGGCACCACGGCCGACGCCGTGTGCGAATGGGCGGCCGACCTGCCGGCGATCATCGACCGGCTCGCCAACGGTCTTTCGTAAAGGGGCGGCCATGGCCGATCGACCGCGTTTCCTCGTCATCGACGGCTACAACAGGGAGGCGCGCGCCGAACTGGTCGCCGGCGGCGCCGGCCAGGGCGGGCAGCTCTACGCGGCGATGCTGAAGAAGTGCCTGCCGGAGGCCGACTCCGACATCGTCTATCCGGCCGATCCCGGCGCCTCGCTGCCGCGCGGCGCCGCGCTGGAACAGTATGCCGGCATCGCCTGGACCGGCTGCAACCTGACGATCTACGACGACGACCCGCGCGTCGGGCCGCAGATCGAGCTGGCGCGGGCGGCCTTCGCTTCGAAGGTACCGAGTTTCGGCAGCTGCTGGGCGGCGCAGATGGCGGTGGTCGCCGCCGGCGGCATCGTGCGCGCCAACCCGCGCGGCCGCGAGATGGGCCTGGCGCGCAAGATCGCGCTGACGCCGGAGGGGCGCGGCCATCCGCTCTATGTCGGCAAGGCCTCGGTGTTCGACGCCTTCATCAGCCATGTCGACGAGATCACGCATCTGCCGCCGGGCGGCGTGCTGCTCGCCTCGAACGCCTTCACCCACGTCCAGGCGGTGTCGGTGGTGCACAAGGGCGGCACCTTCTGGGGCCTGCAATACCACCCGGAATACGACCTGCACGAGCTGGCGCGGCTGACCTGGTGCCGCATCGACAAGCTGGTGAGCCTCGGCTTCTTCGCCGACCGCGCCGCCGGCGAGGACTACGTCAACCGCCTCGAGACGCTGCACCAGGACCCGAGCCGCAAGGACATCGCCTGGCTCTTGGGCATCGACGACGACGTCATGAACGACGACGTCCGCCTCGTCGAGGTACGCAACTGGATCGACCGCTTGGTGCTGCCCGCCTTGCGGGCGTAATCGCGTGGCGCCGCTTCCACGCCGACGCTTATTCGGCCGCGTAGATCGCGGGTCGATAGCGCGGGTCCGGGATCGTTAGCCCGTCTTCCCGCGCGACCGCCAGCCACGCCTCGATCGCCTGCTCGATTTCGGCAAGCGCCTCGGCGGCGGTAGCTCCGAAGGCCGAGCACGACTTCAAATCCGGCACATCCGCGACCCAACAGGAATCGGTCTCGGACCAGAACAGATTGATGTGATAGCGGTTCACTCGTCCGCCTCCAGCCGCAGGCCAAATTCTTCAACCATCTCAAGAGGCAACCGAGGCCTGGAGCGGCAGCCCGGCGGTCGCGAGGGCCTCGCGGTGGTGCGCGCGGTCGGCCTCGTTCTTGTAATGCAGCGTGGCGACATAGGCGTCGATCGAGAAACCGGGGTCGAGCCGCAGCGCCTCGCGGGCGTGCTCGGCCGCCGCCGCGGCGTCGCCTGCCTGCGCCGAGGCCGCGGCCAGGAAGGCATGGACCACGTGGTCGGGCACGCTGATCCGCTTGAACGCCTCCACCGACTCGGAATAGCGGCGGGCGACGAAATAGGCGCGGCCCAGATGGCTCCAGAAGCGCTGCGGATGGTAGGGGTTGAGGCGCATCGCCTTCTTGATCCAGTCGATTCCCTCCTCCGGCCGCCCCAGCCAGGTCAGTATCTCACCCTGCTGCACCACGATCAGGTCGTCGTTGGGATTGAGGGACAGCGCGCGTTCCTGGTGGTACATCGCCTTCTCGTGGTCGTCGTAATTCAGGTGCACCGCGGCGAAAATGCGATGCACGTCGCTGTCGTTGTCGTCGAGCGCCAGCGCCGTCTGCAGCGACTCCACGATCCGCCGTTCCGTCTCCTTACGGTCCGGGAGGAAGCCGTGGACCCAGGCCTGACCCAGCACGCAGGCCTTCCAGGCATGCGCATGCGCGTAGGTCGGGTCGAGCGCGATGGCCCGATCGAGCAACTCGAGCGCCTCGGCATTGTCGGCCTTGGTCGACCGGTGGTGGAGCAGCTTGCCGGCCAGCACGCATTCATAGGCCGCCATGTTGCTGGTCGGCTTGCGCGCGGCACGCTCGCGGCTGGCGGCTTCCACCCGCCCCGGCAAGGTGGCGACGATGGACGAAGTCACCTCGTCCTGGATGGCGAAGATGTCGGCCAGCTCGCGGTCGTAGCGCTCGGCCCAGATATGCCGGTCGGTCTCGGCGTCGATCAACTGCACGGTCACCCGCACGCGGTTGCCGGCGCGGCGAACGCTGCCCTCGACCACGTACTGCACGCCCAGCTCCTGGGCCGCCTTCTGGATGTCGGCGGCTTGGCCCTTGTAGCGCGCCGACGAGGTGCGCGAGATGACGAACAGCTCGCGGAAGCGCGACAGCTCGGTCAGGATGTCCTCGGTCAGGCCGTCGGCGAAGAACTCCTGTTCCGGATCGCCGCTCATGTTGGCAAAGGGCAGCACGGCGATGGAGGGCTTGGTGGGTTTGGCCGGCTGCGCTGCGGCGCCGGTCCGGCCGCCGGCCGCCGCCCGGCCGCCGGCCCGCACGCGGTAGACTCGCACCGGCTGGGCGATGTTGCGCAGCTCGTGGTTGCCCAGGTCTTCGAACCCGAGGTCGAGCTTGCGCGCGACCTCCTCATAGACATTGGCGGACACGCAGATGCCGCCCGGCTCGGCCAGGGGCTCGATCCGCGCGGCGATATTCACGCCATCGCCGTAGATGTCGCTGCCCTCGACGATCACGTCGCCCAGATTGACGCCGATGCGGAGGTCGATGCGCCGGTCGGCCGGCACGTCGCGGTTGACCTCGACCATGCGCGCCTGAACGGCGACCGCGCATTCGATGGCGTTGACGGCGCTGGCGAATTCGACCAGCGCGCCGTCGCCCATCAGCTTGACGATGCGGCCGCGGTGCTGGGCGATCAGCGGCTGAAAGACCTGCTTGCGGGCGGCCTTGACCGCCGCGAGCGTGCCCGCCTCGTCGGCGCCCATCAGGCGGCTATAGCCGGCGACGTCGGCAGCCAGGATGGCGGCGAGCCTGCGTTCCACCAGACCGATGCTTTCGCTTGAGACCCTAGGGTCAACGGCGCGAATGATACACAATTGCGGGGGCGGTGAACAGACAGGCGGAACGGCGCGGGTTCACGACCCGGGGTCGGGTATCGCCAGCAGCTCCAGCGCCTGCGCGTGCAGCCGGGCATCGCCGGCGGCGACCACCCGGTCGCCCGATCGCAAGGTCAGCGGCCGGCCCTGCCAATCCGTCATCACGCCGCCCGCGCCCTCGACGACCGGCACCGCCGCCAGATAGTCGTGGATGCCCATGCGCGCCTCGACCACGAGGTCGCCGAAGCCGCTGGCAACCAGCGCGTAGTGATAGCAGTCGGACCCGTACAGCACCTGCCGAGCGCGCCGCCGCACACGCTCGAAGGCCTCGGCCGCCGCGCCCTCGAACATGTGCGGCGAGCTGGCGAACAGCGCCGCCCGCGCGATCTCCGGGCAGGCGCGGCAGCGCACCGGGCGGCCGTTCATCAGGGTCGGCCGGCCGATGGCGCCGACCCAGCGCTCGCCCAGCGCCGGATGGTCGATGACGCCGATGACCGGCCGGCCGTTCCGCACCAGCGCGATCAGCGTGCCGAACAGCGGTCGGCCGGTGACGAAGGACTTGGTGCCGTCGATCGGGTCGAGCACCCAGACATATTCGGCCTCGGCGCGGTCGTCCGGGTACTCCTCGCCGATCGTCCCATGCTCGGGATGCGCCTCGGCGATCAGCCGGCGCATCGCCGTTTCGGCCTCGCGGTCGGCGACGGTGACGGGGCTGGAATCGGCCTTGGCCTCGACCGCGAATGCGGTGCGGAAATAGCGCCGCAGCACGGCGCCGCTGGCGTCGGCCAGGCGCTCGGCGAACGCGACCAGCTCGTCCGACGGGGCTTCGTCGCCGCCCATGGCCGGCGTTACGGCAGCGGCTTGGGGTCCCCGCTCAGCGTGCGGAGGTAGGCGATCGCGTCGGCGCGATCCTCGGGCTTGCGCAGGCCGGGGAAGGTCATCTTGGTGCCCGGCGCAAAGGCCTTCGGCGTCGCCAGGAAGGCGTCGAGCTCCTCGTAGCCCCAGGGCTTGCCGAGGCCCTTGATCGCGTCGGAAAAGGCATAGCCCTCGTGCACGCCGGGTTGGCGGCCGACGATGTCCCACAGATTGGGACCGATCTTGTTGGCGCCGCCCTGCTCGAAGCTATGGCAGGCGGCGCACTTCTTGGCCACGGTTTCGCCGCGCGCCGGGTCGGCGGCGGCCAGAAGGGCGGCGATGGATACGCCCGCCGGCGACGTTTCGCCCTCGGCCGGCGGTTCCTCCGCCGCCTCGTCCGTCGCGGCCGCTCCGGCGGCCGCCTCGCCGCCGGTGTCCGCGTCCGGGACGGCGGCCGCGTGCTCGACCGGTTTCGGCTGCACCAGCCGGTCGGCGAGGATGCCGGACACCACGGCGACGATGCCAGCCAGAAGGATGGCGCCGACGATCTTGTTCAGCTCGAGTGTCGACATCCGAAAAACCCCGAGAAACGGACGATGGCGCGCGCCCCCCGCGCGGGCGCGGACTTTACCGGCTCGCGCGCCGCCTGTCCAATGCGGCGGGCCGGAAAGACTCGGGTTCCGTTCGCGCCGGGCGGGGGATATCGTGCGTCGCGCCCATGACCATGCCTCGCAACCCCGTGATCGTGATTCCCGCCCGCCTCGCCGCCACAAGGCTGCCGGGCAAGCCGCTCGCCGATATCGCCGGCTCAGCCATGATCGTCCATGTCTGGCGCCGCGCGGTGGAAGCGGCGGTCGGCCCGGTCGTCGTCGCCTGCGCCGACTCCGAAATCGCCGCCGTCGTGCGGGCGGCGGGCGGTCGGGCGGTGCTGACGCGGCCCGACCACCCGTCGGGATCGGACCGCGTGTTCGAGGCGGTCGAGGCCATCGACCCCGACCGCGCGCACGATGCCGTCGTGAACCTCCAGGGCGACCTGCCGACCATCGACCCGGCGGCGATCCGCGCCGTGCTGACGCCGCTCGCCGATCCCGACGTGGATATCGCCACCGTGGCCGCCGTCATAACCGACGCCGCCGAACGCGACGACCCGAATGTCGTCAAGGCCGTGGCGGCGTTCGACGAGGCCGCCGCCGGTCCGAGGGCGCGCATCGCCCGCGCCCTCTATTTCAGCCGCGCCACGGTGCCTTCGGGCGATGGGCCGCTCTATCATCACATCGGCCTCTACGCCTTCCGGCGGGCGGCGCTCGCCCGCTTCGTCCGCCTGCCGCCGGGGCGCCTGGAGCGGCGCGAGCGGCTGGAGCAACTGCGCGCGCTCGAGGCCGGAATGCGCATCGACGTGGCCCTCGTTGACACGGCTCCGCGCGGCGTCGATACTCCCGCCGACCTCACGCGCGCCCGCGCCATGCTCGCCCCAGAACCCCGATGACCGCCCGCCCCGAGCCCCTCATCCTGAGCCCGTCGAAGGACGGCGATCCCGCCCGCACCATCGCCTTCCAGGGCATGGCCGGGGCCTATTCCGACCTCGCCTGCCGCGACGCCTTTCCGGCCTGGGCGACGCTGCCCTGCGCGACCTTCGAAGACGTCTTCGCGGCGGCCCGCGACGGCCGCGCGGCGCGGGCCATGATCCCGATCGAGAACTCGGTCGCCGGCCGCGTCGCCGACATCCACCACCTGCTCCCCGATTCGGGCCTGCACATCGTCGCCGAGCATTTCCAGCGCGTGAATCACCATTTGCTGGCGCCGAAGGGGGCGACGATCGCCGGCCTCAAGACCGTGCACAGCCACGTCCAGGCGCTGTCGCAGTGCCGCGCCTTGATCCGCGAGCTCGGCCTCAAGGCCGTGGTGCACGCCGACACCGCCGGCGCCGCGGCCGAGGTGGCGGCGCGCGGCTTGCCCAGCGAAGCGGCGATCGCCTCGTCGCTGGCCGCCGAGATCTACGGCCTCGACTCTTTGCGCGCCGGCGTCGAGGACGCCGCCCACAACACGACGCGCTTCGTCATCATGGGGCGCGAGGCCGCCGACCCCGACCCGGCCGCCGGTCCGGTCATGACCAGCCTCGTCTTTCGCGTGCGCAGCGTGCCGGCGGCGCTCTACAAGGCGCTCGGCGGCTTCGCGACGAACGGCGTCAATTTGACCAAGCTGGAAAGCTACATCCTCGACGGCGACTTCACCGTCGCCCAATTCTGGGCCGACATCGAAGGCCACCCCGACCGGCGCCCGGTGCGCCTGGCGCTCGAGGAGCTGGGCTTCTTCTCGCGCGAGGTGCGCATCCTCGGCGTCTACCCCGCGCACCCGTTCCGCAGGGGCGAAAGGTCCGCGACGAGCTGAGGCGGCGAGTCCAAGCAGCCGACAGGTAAAGCGGGTCATTTGCTAGAGTTGGATTGGCAAGCTGGCAGAGGTTCGTACCGTATCACGGTACGAATCGCCTTGACGGCACGTACCGACGCGCGGTACGCTCTGTCGGTGATCAAGACATTCGCCGACAAGAGGACGGCGGCTCTGTTTGCCGGCCATGCGGTCAAGGGCATAGCCTATGAAGTCCAGCGGCGGGCGCGGGCGAAACTCCACTTCGTCGATGCGGCAAAGCGATTGGACGACCTGCGCATTCCGCCCGGCAACCGGCTCGAAGCCCTGAAGGTCGATCGCGCTGGACAGCACAGTATCCGCATCAACGACCGGTGGCGAATCTGCTTCATGTGGCGGGCGGGCGAGGCTTGGGACGTTGAGGTCGTCGACTACCACAAGGGATAACGCCATGACGGTAAGGCGCGAGGACATCGATACCGGGCGGCTCGATTTGCGGGGCGTCGCTACCGGCAGGCGTGTCCCGCCCACGCATCCGGGGAAAATTCTGCGCGAGGACTTTCTCGAACCGATGGGGATCAGCGTCTACGCCTTGGCCGGCGCCATCAAGGTGCCGCGTTCGCGGGTGAATGACGTCGTTCTCGGTCGGAGGTCGATCACGGCGGACACGGCGCTGCGGCTCGCCCGGTATTTCGGCACTACGCCAGAGCTTTGGGTCAATCTTCAGGCGCGCTACGATTTGGAGGTGGCCAAGGAAGCACTCCTCGGACGCATCGAGAAGGAGATCGAGCCCTGGGCCGCATGATGGCCGGTGCCTTCACGGTTTTGCGCGCAAGAGTCGGATAGCGGCCCGGCGCGGCCGGTGTCATGTTCGGTCGAGGTCGGCGTGAATGGGCCGGCCGCGGCGAGGCCCCATGACCGATATCCGATTCTCATCCATGCCGACGGACCAGGCCCGGGCCTATTGGGCCGGCGCCCCTGACGCCAACGGCCACGAACCCGAAACCCATGTCTCCGACGGCGACGGCGTGCCTTGCCGGCACTGCCAGCAGGATGTCGCCGCAGGCGAGACCTATCTGATCCTCGCCTACCGCCCGTTCCCCAAACCCCAGCCCTATGCGGAGATCGGTCCCATCTTCCTGCACGCCGACCCGTGCGCGCGCTATCCGGAAACCGACCGGACCCCGGTCATGTTCCTCAAACGCGAGAGTTATCTGTTGAAGGGCTACGCCGGCGACGACCGCATCGTCTACGGCACGGGGGAAATCGTCGGATCGGCCGACATCGCCGCGGCGGCGTCCCGGATCCTCGACCGCGACGACGTCGCCTATGTCCACGTCCGGTCGGCGCTGAACAACTGCTTCGCCTGCCGCATCGACCGCGCGTGACTCGCGGGTCGGTCACGAGTTCCCGTTTTTCTCCGCCGACCGGTAGGGCAGGCGCAGGTGCATCGGCCGCCGCGCGCGCCGGCGCCGCGCCGCCAGGTTGAGGGCTTCGACGGCGACCGAGAAGCCCATGGCGGCGTAGATGTAGCCCTTCGGGATGTGGACGCCGAAGCCGTCGGCCACGAGCGTCATGCCGATCAGCAGCAGGAAACTCAGCGCCAGCATCTTCACCGTCGGGTGGCGCTCGACGAAGCCGCTGACCGGGCCGGCCGCGACCAGCATGACGGCGACGGCGATCATGACCGCCGCGACCATGATCCACAGATGGTCGGCCATGCCGACGGCGGTGATCACCGAATCGAGCGAGAAGACGATGTCGAGCACGGCGATCTGTGCCACGACCGCGGCGAAGGTCGCCGGCACGCGCGCCGAGGCCTCGCCTTCCTCGCCCTCCAGGCGCTCGTGGATCTCGCGGGTCCCCTTGTAGAGGAGGAACAGCCCGCCGGCGATCAGGATCAAATCGCGCCACGAGAACGCCTGCTCGAACAGCTCGAACAGCGGCGCCGTCAGCCCGAAGATCCAGGCGATCATCGACAACAGGATCAGCCGCGTGACGAGCGCCAGCGCGATGCCGACGCGGCGGGCGGCGGCGCGCCGTTCCGCCGGCAGCTTCTCGACGAGCACGGCGATGAACACCAGGTTGTCGATGCCGAGCACGATCTCGAGCGTCGTCAACGTCACCAGGCTGAGCCAGATTTGCGGATCGGTGAGCCAGTCCATGGGCGGGTTCCCTATCTTTTGCGGGCGGGCGCTTAAGGCGCGACTACGTAGCGCACTATCGGGCGGGCCGGAAGCCGTCTGCCAGCCCGCTCCGCGTGGGGTAGGTCGCTCGTTTTTCGATTTTCCGCCGGATGAACCACAAAGACACCAAGACACGAAGGATCGATTCTCGCGGCCTGCGGCCGCATTTCTGGTACTTCGCGCCTTCGTGCCTTCGTGGTTCCCCTCACTTCTCCCACGCGGAAGGCCCGCCGGACGCATCCTCCGGCGGGCGACCTCAGCCACCCTCGGCCAGCCAGTCCTCGATCAGCCGCCGGGCGATCGAATCGCGACGCGGCAGGCGGAAGCTGTCGTCCTCGGGCGAGGCCAGCAACTCGGCGCGGCTGAACCAGCGCGCGCCCTCGAGCTCGTCCTGGGCCACGCGCAAGGCCGTCGTCGCCGCCCGCGCCGTGAAGCCGAGCATGATCGAGGCCGGGAACGGCCAGGGCTGCGACGAGTGGTAACGCACATCGGCGAGCTCGACGCCGACCTCCTCCATCACCTCGCGCCTGACCGCGTCTTCCAGGCTCTCGCCCGGCTCGACGAAGCCGGCGAGCACCGAATGCATGCCTGGCGGCCAGGCCGCCTGGCGGCCGAGCACGGCGCGCGCGCCGTCGCTCACCAGCACGATGACCGCCGGATCGGTGCGCGGGAACTGCGGCAGGGCGCAGGCCGGGTCGGTGCAGCGGCGCAGGTGTCCGGCCTCGACGCTCACGGTCGGATTGCCGCAGGCGCCGCAGTAGCGGTGCCGGGCGTGCCAGTGCATCAGGCCGCGCGCGTAGGCGAGCAGCGCGCCCTCGCGGTGCTCGAGCAACGGCCCGACGGCGCGCAAATCGGCGAACTCCCCGGCCGCCGCCAGCAGCGGCACCGCCGCCGGCTCGTCGAGATGCGACAGCTCGATGGCGAAATAGGCGACGGCGTCGGCGACGCCGAGCAGGGCGACCGCGCCCGCCTGCGCGATCAACGCCGCCGCCGCCGCCGCCGACAACGCTGCCGCGGCCGGCGCCGGCCCGGCCGCGATCAGGTTGCGCGCGCGCCACACCGGCAGAATGCGGGTCGCCGGGTCGGCCAGGCGCGCCGCGACCCACGCGGCATCGCTGCGCAAGTGGACGGCGCGGTCGAACCCGCCGCCGGCATAAAAATTGACGCTCTCGCCGGCCGGCATCGTCAATCCCGGCGCCCCGGCTCGATCCAATTCATTGCGAAGCTCCTTTCCCAACAATAGAGTAAACCTGGAATTAACCATATGCTGGGATAAGCTACGCCGGTTCGTCGCGCGTGTTGCACCCCCTGGCCGCCGCCGCTATTATCCTTAACGGGTCGGGACGGCCGAAAGCCAACACCTAATAATAAGGGGGGGCAGGCGGACGACATGGGATGGGACAGGCTCTGGGGCGCGGGAGCGCCTTTCTTCGCCGCGGTATTGGTAACCGTCGTGGGCGCCGCGCCGGCTCCGGGAGCGGAACCGCAGGAATTTTCGCCGACCGCGGAGGCGAGGCAGCTCGTTCTTGCGCTGCGGGCCGTGCGGCCCACCGTCAGGCCGGAGGTCGCGCCACAGGTCGACCGGCTGGTCTACGCCGTGGTCCGCGAGGGCCAGGACATCGGCACCCACAGGGTCGAGTTCGCGTCCGACGGCAATCGCCTGACGGTGCGCGTTTCGACCGATATCGCCGTTCGCTTCCTGTCCCTGACCGTCTACCGCTTCCAGCACCGGGCCGAGGAGGTGTGGGTCGACGGCCGCCTCGTGAGCCTGAATTCGCGCACCGACGACGATGGCAAGCCCCGGGTCGTCGAGCTGCGCGCCGACGGAGACCGGTTGCGCGGCGCGTACAACGGCAAGCCGCTCGATTTTCCGGCATCCATCCTGCCCGCCACCTTTTGGCACCCGGCATCGATGCGGCAGTCGCTCCTGCTCGACACCGTCAAGGGCCGGCCGTTGAACATCTCGATCGCCGACCGCGGCGACGAGACGATTGCGCTGGCGAACGACCGCATCGCCACGCGCCGCTTTTCGATCAGCGGCCAGTTGGTCCGCGACGTGTGGTACGGGCCCGACGGGTTCATCGTCCAGGCGCGTTTCAGGGCCAAGGACGGCTCGCACGTGACCCTGCTGCGGCGGTGACACCGGCGGCGCCGGCGCGACCCCCTTGCCCCGCGCCCCGGCGAAGCTGATATAGTGGCTCCGGGAGGTTGGCGGCGGACGGGCGCCTCGCCAACCCGGTCAGGTCCGGAAGGAAGCAGCCGTAACGAGTTTCCGCCCGGGTCGCCGTCCAGCCTCCCACCCCGGCGGGTCCGACTTCCGCAGATTCCACCACTGCCACGGCGCGATGACCTGGCGCGATGACTGACCAGCCCGTTTCCTCCGCCGCGCCGCCCTACCGCGTGCTCGCCCGCAAATACCGGCCGGCGACCTTCCGCGACCTGATCGGGCAGGAAGCGATGGTGCGCACGCTGACCAACGCCGTCGCGGCCGGGCGGCTCGCGCATGCCTTCATCCTGACCGGCGTGCGCGGCATCGGCAAGACGACGACCGCGCGAATCATCGCCCGCGGCCTCAATTGCGTCGGCCCCGACGGCGCCGGCGGCCCCACGGCCGAACCCTGCGGCGTTTGCGAGCACTGCCGCGCGATCGCCGAGGACCGCCATGTCGACGTGCTGGAGATGGACGCGGCCAGCCGCACCGGCGTCGGCGACATCCGCGAGCTGATCGACGGCGTGCGCTACCGGCCGGTCTCGGCGCGCTACAAGGTCTATATCATCGACGAGGTCCATATGCTCTCGCCCCAGGCCTTCAACGCGCTGTTGAAGACCCTGGAGGAACCGCCGGCGCATGTGAAGTTCATCTTCGCCACGACCGAGATCCGCAAGATCCCGGTGACCGTGCTGTCGCGCTGCCAGCGCTTCGACCTGCGCCGCGTCGATATGGACGGCCTGGTCCGCCACCTCGCCGGCGTCGCCGCCGCCGAAGGCGTCGCCGCGGCCCCGGCCGCCCTGGCCCTGATCGCGCGCGCGGCCGACGGCTCGGTGCGCGACGCGCTGTCGTTGCTCGACCAGGCGATCGCGCTCGCCGAGGGCGAGATCGGCGAGGCGCAGGTGCGCGACATGCTCGGCCTCGCCGACCGGGCGCAGCTCTTCGATCTCTTTGACCTGCTGATGCGCGGCCAGGCCGGCGCGGCGCTCGATCTGGCGGCCGAGATGTACGCCGCCGGCGCCGATCCGGCGGCGCTGCTCCAGGACCTGCTGGAGCTGACGCACTGGCTGACCCGGGTCAAGGTGGCGCCGCAGGCGGGCGAAGGGCCGACGGTGCCGGAGACCGAGCGGGTGCGCGGTCGCGCCATGGCCGAACGCCTGAGCCTGGGCGTCCTGACGCGGACCTGGCAGTTGCTGCTCAAGGGCCTCGGCGAGGTGCAGGCGGCGAGCATGCCCTTGCCGGCGGCCGAGATGGTGCTGATCCGCCTGATCCACGCGGCCGAGATGCCGACGCCGGCGGAGCTCATCGCCCGGCTGGCCGGTGCCGGCGACGGCGCGCCCGGCGCCGGCCAGCCGACCCCGACTGTCGAGGCGCGGGGGCCGTCGGCCGCGGCGGCGCCGGAGGCCGGCCCCGACCGGCCGCGGGCGGCGCTCGCCGGTGGCGGCGCGGTGACAGCGCCGCAGTCACAGCCGCAGCCGCAGCCTGCCGCGCCGCAACCGCAGAGCTTCGCCGAGGTCGTGGCGCTGTGCGGCGAGCGGCGCGAGGCGATCATGCAGGCGCATCTCCGGAACAATCTGCATCTCGTGCAGTTCGAACCCGGCCGCATCGAAATCCGCCCCGGCGAGCATGCCCCGGCGAACCTGGCCAACCGCCTCGGCGCCGCCCTCTCGCAATGGACCGGGCGGCGCTGGATCGTGGCGGTATCGGGCGCCGCCGGCGAGCCCACCCTGGGCGAGCAGGCCGCGGCCGCCGCACGGGCCGAGCGCGCCGAAATCGCCGCCCATCCCCTGGTTCAGGCGGTGCTATCGAGCTTTCCCGGGGCCACGATCGAGGCGGTCCGCGGCCTCGAGCCGGCGGCGGCGCCGGACATCGACCCGGGCGAGGGAGGCGACGGCGCATGAAGAATCTTGGCCAGATGATGAAGCAGGCGCAGGAGATGCAGGCCAAGATGGCGGAGCTGCAGGCCCGGCTCGAAGCGGTCGAGATCGCCGGCGCCTCGGGCGGCGGCATGGTCTCGGTCACCGTCAACGGCAAGGGCGATCTGCGCGCCGTCAAGATCGACCCGAAGCTTGTCGACCCGGCCGAAGTCGAGGTGCTCGAGGACCTGATCGTCGCCGCCTGCAAGGACGCCAAGGCGAAGGTCGAGGCCCGCGTCGCCGAGGAGATGGCGAAGCTGACCGGCGGTCTGCAATTGCCGCCGGGCCTGAAGCTGCCGTTCTGAGTCCCGCGGTTTTGTCCCCGTGACCGGTGGCGTCGATATCGAGCGGCTGATCCAGCTCCTCGCCCGGCTGCCGGGGCTGGGGCCGCGCTCGGCGCGCCGGGCGGCGCTGCACCTCTTGCAGAAGCGCGATGCGCTGATGCGGCCGCTGGCCCACGCGCTCGAGACGGCGGCGGCGAACATCCGCGCCTGCGCGATCTGCGGCAACCTCGATACCGTCGACCCTTGCGCGGTCTGCGCCGACGCGCGGCGCGACGCCGCGATAATCTGCGTCGTCGAGGACGTGGCCGATTTGTGGGCGCTCGAGCGCACGGCCGCCTTCAAGGGCCGCTATCACGTGCTCGGCGGCACACTGTCGGCGCTCGACGGCGTCGGGCCGGACCAGCTCAACATCGCCGCCCTGGTCGGCCGCGCGTCGGACGCGGGGGTGCGCGAGGTGATTCTGGCGCTCGGCGCCACCGTCGACGGCCAGACGACGGCCCACTACATCGCCGACCGGCTGGCCGGCACCGGGGTCGCGGTGACGCGGCTCGCCCACGGCGTACCGGTCGGCGGCGAGCTCGACTATCTCGACGACGGCACGCTCACCGCCGCGCTCAAGGCCCGCCTGCCGGCGTGAAACTCGGCCGGCGCCGCGCGACAAAGCCCTGGAGGCGCCGTCGCGGCACCGGTATCCTGCACCGGAGAAACCGAAAACGGGGATCGCGATCATGAGCGGAAACGCCAAGTTCGATAAATCGAAGCTGCCGAGCCGCCATGTCACGGTCGGGCCGCAGAGCGCGCCGCACCGCTCCTATTACTACGCCATGGGCCTGACGGCGGCGGACATCGAGCGGCCGTTCGTCGGCGTCGCGACCACCTGGAACGAGGCGGCGCCCTGCAATATCGCCCTGATGCGCCAGGCCCAGGTGGTGAAGAAGGGCGTCAAGGCGGCCGGCGGCACGCCGCGCGAGTTCACGACGATCACCGTCACCGACGGCATCGCCATGGGCCACGCCGGGATGAAGTCTTCGCTGGTCAGCCGCGAGGTGATCGCCGATTCGGTCGAACTGACCGTGCGCGGCCATTGCTACGACGGGCTGGTCGGCCTGGCCGGCTGCGACAAGTCGCTGCCCGGACTGATGATGGCCATGCTGCGGCTCAACATTCCGTCGGTGTTCATGTATGGCGGCTCGATCCTGCCCGGCCGGCTGCACGGCCGCGACGTCACCGTGCAGGACGTGTTCGAGGCGGTCGGCGCCCATTCCGCCGGCACGATGTCGGACAAGGAGCTCGGCGAGCTCGAGCTCGTCGCCTGCCCGTCGGCCGGATCCTGCGGCGGGCAGTTCACGGCGAACACCATGGCCTGCGTCTCCGAGGCGATCGGCCTGGCCCTGCCCGGATCGGCCGGGGCGCCGGCGCCCTATGACTCGCGCGACGCCTATGCCCAGTCCTCGGGCGAAGCGGTGATGCGGCTGATCGAGACGAACCTGCGCCCGCGCGACATCGTGACGAGGGCCGCGCTGGAGAACGCGGCGATGATCGTGGCCGCCTCGGGCGGCTCGACCAACGCCGGGCTGCACCTGCCGGCCATGGCGCACGAGGCCGGCATCGACTTCGACCTGCACGACGTCTGCGCCATCTTCCGGCGCACGCCCTATATCGCCGACCTCAAGCCGGCCGGCCGCTACGTCGCCAAGGATTTGTACGAGGTCGGCGGCGTGCCGGTCCTCATGCGGGCGCTGCTCGACGGCGGTTTCCTGCACGGCGACTGCGTCACCGTGACCGGCCGGACCATCGCCGAGAACCTGCGCGACATCGTATTTCCGTCCGATCAGGACGTGGTGCGGCCGACCGCGGCGCCGCTGTCGCCGACCGGCGGCGTCGTCGGCCTGCGCGGCAACCTTTCGCCGCAGGGCGCCATCGTCAAGGTGGCCGGCATGAAGACGCTGGTTTTCGCCGGGCCGGCGCGCTGCTTCGACTGTGAGGAGGACGCGTACCGCGCCGTCGCGCGCCGCGACTACAAGGCGGGCGAGGTCATCGTCATCCGCTACGAGGGCCCGCGCGGCGGCCCCGGCATGCGCGAGATGCTGGCGACGACGGCGGCGATCTACGGCCAGGGCATGGGCGACAAGGTGGCGCTCATCACCGA
>JBBECF010000128.1:0-20306 GCA_040881945.1 Dongiaceae bacterium
GCGGCGGGTTTGCCTGGGTGCACGATCGCGGCGCCGCCCAGCTCGACCCGACCGGGGCGCCGCAGCGCGTCGTCGGCAGCCTGCGCCTGATCACGGCGCGCAAGCAGAACGAGGCGCGGCTCGAACGGCTCGCCAGCTTCGACGACCTCACCGGCCATTTCAACAGGATGCGACTGCGCGACGCGCTCGAGCACGCCCTGACCTACAGTCGCCGCTACGGCGTTACCGGCGGTTATGTCGTGGTCGGCGTCGACAAGCTGGCGATGATCAACACCGCTTTCGGCTACGAGACCGGCGACCAGGTTGTCATCGCCGTCGGCCAGCGGCTCGACCGCGTGTTGCGCTCCAGCGATATCGTCGGCCGGGTCGGCGGCGACCGCTTCGGCGTGATCCTCAGCCAGAGCACCGAGGCGCAGATGGCCAACGCGGCCGAACGCATCCTGCAATCGGTCCGGTCCGATCCGATCATGGTCGGAGATCTGCGTATCCATACCACGGTGTCGATCGGCGGCATCCTGATTCCCGGCCTGTCCAGCGCCGCCTACGACGTGATGGCGAAGGCCGAGACGGCGCTGAAACAGGCGAAGAGGGGGGGCCGCGACTGCTTCGACGTCTACCGTGTCTCGGAACAGCAGGGCCAATTGCACCGTCGCAGCATGGATATCAGCACCCAGGTACAGGCGGCGATCGCCGAGAACCGTCTGTTCTTCGCCTTCCAGCCGGTGGTACGGGCGCACAACCAGAGCATCGCCTTTTACGAATGCCTATTGCGCATGCGCGACGAGGCCGGCGAGCTGGTGCCCGCGGCCGCCTTCATTCCGGTGGTCGAACAGCTCGGCCAGATGCGCCACGTCGATCGTCACGTCCTGGAGCTCGCGGTGCGCGAACTCCACGAAAGCGACACGGTGACACTGGCCATCAACATCTCCGGTCTGACCGCGACCGATCAGTACTGGCTGCGCATGATGCTGGCGATGCTGCGCGGCAAGCCGGAGGTCGCCGGCCGCCTGATCGTCGAAATCACCGAAACCGCCGCCCTGCACGACATCGAGGAATCGGCGCGCTTCGTCGCCGCGCTGCGCGATATCGGCTGCCGCGTCGCGGTCGACGACTTCGGCGCCGGGTTCACCTCGTTCCGGCACCTGCGCGCGCTCACCGCCGACATCGTGAAGATCGACGGCTCCTTCGTGCGCAACCTGTCGGACAATGTCGACAATCAGTTGTTCATCCGCAACCTGCTCGGCCTCGCCGACGCCTTCGGGCTGGAGACCGTCGCGGAGTGCGTCGAAACCGCGGACGACGCCGCCTTTCTGGTCGGCGAGGGCGTGCAGTATCTGCAAGGCTACTATTTCGGCCGGCCGAGCATCGAGCGCCCGTGGCTCGACGAGCGGTTGACGCTCGCCGGGCCGGCGGTGGCGGCGAGCTGACCGCGGCCTCGCCGCTCCTAGTGTCCCGTCCCCGAAATTCGTTTCACGAATTTCGGGGTGAACGGGCCACTGTTTGAATCGAGTGGCCTGCTTATCCCGGAAATTCGAAAACGAATTTCTGGGGCAGGACACTAGCGCGGCTTGTCGGTCTGCTCGCGGGTCAACGCCTCGACCTGCTTCTGCAGCGAATCGATCTGCTTCTTCAGGGTGCCGAGCGAGTTGGCGTCCTTGGCCGGCTCCGGCTCCGGCTCCGGCTTCGCCGCCCAGGTCTCGGCCTTGAACGGCGAGAACATCTTCATGGCGCTCTCGAACAGCGCAATGTTCTGCTTGCCCATCTCCTCGAAGCGGCCGAGCGGGAAAATGCCGCCGAAGGCGTCGCTCATGTACTTGCGCAATTGATCCTGGTTGCTGGCGAAAGAATCCATGGACTGATCGAGGTAACGCGGCAGCAGCACCTGAAGGTTGTCGCCGTAGAAGCCGATGAGCTGGCGCAGGAAGTTGATCGGCAGCAGGTTCGGGCCCTTGGCCTCTTCCTCGACGATGATCTGGGTCAGCACCGACCGCGTGATGTCCTCGCCGGTCTTGGCGTCGTGGACCGTGAATTCCACGCCGTCCTTGACCATCTGGCACAGATGGTCGAGCGTGACGTAGCTGCTGGTGTCGGTGTTGTAGAGGCGCCGGTTCGCGTATTTCTTGATCGTGATCGGCGTCTCGGCGGCGCGCCTCTCCTTGGCCATGACGTCCTGCCTTCGAGCGTGGTGATGGGTCGGCTGCCGCTCAGCATATCAGGTTTCCGGCGCCATTGTGCAATGCGTTATGGCTCTGCTGCGCCGCCGCAAGGCGGCGATGGCGCCGGCCGCCGGCATTGACTATAGTGCCGCCATGTCCGACCCGCCGGAGCCTGGGGCCGGCGACGCCGAGGCCCCGGATCTCGACGCGCTCGCGCGCCGCTATCTCGATCTCTGGCAGGACCAGGTGGCGGCGGTGGCGGGCGACGCCGACCTGATCCAGGAGATGACCCGCCTGATCGCCCTGATCGGCGCCGCGGCCGGCGCCGCCGCCTGGAACGGGCGGCCGCCGGCGCCGGGCCCGGGCGCGGTGTCGGAGGCGGGCGGGGGAGGCGATGGCAGCGCAAGCGACGGCGCCGGGCGCGCCGCGGCCGGCGGCGGGGCGGCTGGGGCCGCGGCCGCTAGCGCATCACCTCGCCGTGGCGGCGACGACTTGGCTCGGCTCGACCGCCGTCTTGCCGCTCTTGAGCGGCGCATCGCCCGTCTGGAAGCCGGAGCTACAGGTGCCGCTGGCCGAACTGCGGGCAAGCCTCGCAAACGCCGATCCTGATGCCTTCGCCGCCGCCGTCGGGGCCGCGGCAAGGCGGCGGCTAGATCGCTTCCTGACCGGGATCGAAGCCTATCGCCGCCATCCCTACCGACGCGACCTCGCCGACCCGCCGGCGCTGTGGCGCGACGGCAACACGCGCCTGCTCGCCTACGGCGCCCGAGGCGGCCGTCGGCGCCGCGGCCGCGTCTGCGTCCTCGTCGTCCCCTCGCTGATCAACCGTGCCTACATCCTCGACCTCGCGGCGGAGCACAGCCTGATGCGCTATCTCGCGGCACGCGGCATCGATGTCTATTTGGTCGACTGGGGCGCGCCGGGGCCGGCCGAGCGCGGCTTCGCGCTGACCGACTACATCGCCGGCCGGCTCGAGGGCGCGCTCGACGCGATGCGGGCCGCGGCTGGGGGGCCGGCGGTCGTCGTCGGCTACTGCATGGGCGGGCTGCTGGCGCTGGCGCTGGCGCAGCGCCGGGCGCGCGACCTCGCCGCGCTGGTCTGTCTCGCCACGCCCTGGGACTTCCATGCCGAGCGGCCGGCGCAGGCGCGCGCGCTGGGCCAGCTCGCCGGCGCCTTCGAGCCCCTCCTGCTCGCCCTCGGCGCGCTGCCGGTCGATGTCATTCAGCTCCTCTTCGCCGGACTCGACCCCTTCGCGGTGATCCGCAAGTTCCTCGACTTCGCCGGCCTCGACCCCGGCTCGCCACGGGCGCATCGCTTCGTCGCGCTCGAGGACTGGTTGAACGACGGCGTGCCGCTGGCCGCGCCGGTGGCGCGCGAGTGCCTGGTCGGCTGGTACGGCGCCAATACGCCGGCCCGCGGCGAATGGCGGGTCGCGGGGCGCCCTGTCCTCCCGGCCGGGATCGACCTGCCGAGCCTGGTCGTGCTGCCGGGCGCCGATCGCATCGTGCCGCCGGCATCGGCGCGGGCGCTGGCCGACGCCCTGCCGCGCGCCGAGCGCCTGTGCCCGGCCGCCGGCCATATCGGCATGATCGCGGGCGTCGACGCCCAGGAGAAATTGTGGCGGCCCCTCGCCGACTGGATCGAGGCGCGCGGCGGTTGACTCGGTCGCCTTGCATCGCGATATGGCAGCCGCTACCTTGCCGCGAGCCGGGCCGGGCCGCGGCGGCTGGGCCGACCGACCCGGCGATCCCAATCGACAGGAGACCGTCATGACCGATGTCGTCATCGCCAGCGCCGCGCGCACGCCCGTCGGCGCCTTCAACGGCGCCTTGAGCGGCGTTGCCGCTTCCTATCTGGGCCAAGTGGCGATCGCCGAGGCGCTGCGCCGCGCTGCCGTCGAGCCGGGGCAGGTGAGCGAGGTCATCCTCGGCCAAATCCTGACCGCGGGCGCCGGCCAGAACCCGGCGCGCCAAGCCGCCGTCGGCGCCGGCATCCCCTATGAAAAGACCGCCTACCAGATCAACCAGCTGTGCGGCTCCGGGCTGCGCGCGGTGGCGCTCGGCTTTCAGGCGATCCGCGGCGGCGACAGCGAGATCGTGCTGGCCGGCGGCCAGGAGAGCATGAGCCAGGCGCCGCACTGCGCGCATTTGCGCAACGGCACCAAGATGGGCGAGCTGGCCCTGATCGACACCATGATCAAGGACGGGCTGTGGGACGCCTTTCACGGCTACCACATGGGCAGCACGGCCGAGAACGTGGCGCAGAAGTGGCAGATCACCCGCGCCGAGCAGGACGCCTTCGCCGCCGCCTCGCAACAGAAGGCGGAGGCGGCGCAGAAGGCCGGCCGCTTCAAGGACGAGATCGCGCCGGTCACGATCAAGACGCGCAAGGGCGACGTCGTCGTCGACAGCGACGAATATCCCAAGCACGGTACCACCATCGAGTCCCTGCAAAAACTGCGCCCCGCCTTCGCCAAGGACAACGGGACCGTCACCGCCGGCAACGCCTCGGGCATCAACGACGGCGCCGCCGTCGTCGTGTTGATGACCGACGCCGAGGCGAAGAAACGGGGGATCAAGCCGCTCGCCCGCATCGTCTCCTGGGCGACCGCCGGCGTCGATCCGGCGGTCATGGGCTCCGGCCCGATCCCGGCCAGCCGCGCCGCGCTCGCCAGGGCCGGCTGGCGCCACGGCGATCTCGACCTGATCGAGGCCAACGAGGCCTTCGCCGCCCAGGCCTGCGCCGTCAACAAGGAGCTCGGCTGGGACACCGCCAAGGTCAACGTCAACGGCGGCGCCATCGCACTGGGCCACCCGATCGGGGCGTCGGGCGCGCGCATCCTGACGACGCTGCTGTACGAGATGGTGCGGCGCGACGCGAAGAAGGGCCTGGCCACGCTGTGCATCGGCGGCGGCATGGGCATCGCCATGTGCGTCGAGCGGTAACGACCGCCGGACAGGGAGGTTAAGATGGGACGCGTCGCCATCGTCACCGGCGGGACCCGCGGCATCGGCCGGGCGATCTCGACGGCGCTGCACGAAGCCGGCTATCGCGTCGCCGCCACCTATGCCGGCAACGACGAGGCCGCCCGCGCCTTCCACGCCGAAACCGACGTCCCGACCTACAAGTTCGACGTCGCCGACTTCTCAGCTTGCCAGGCCGGCGTCGCCAGGATCGTCGCCGACCTCGGCCCGGTCGAGGTGCTGGTCAACAACGCCGGGATCACCCGCGACGCGACCCTGCACCGGATGGCGCCCGAGCAATGGTCGGCGGTGATCGAGACCAATCTGACGTCGTGCTACAATATGTGCCGCTGCGTCATCGACGCGATGCGCCAGCGCGGCTTCGGCCGCATCGTCAACATCGCCTCGATCAACGGCCAGTCGGGCCAGATCGGCCAGACCAACTACGCCGCCGCCAAGGCCGGGATGCAGGGCTTCACCCGGGCCCTGGCGCTCGAGGGCGCGTCCAGGGGCATCACCGTCAACGCCATCGCGCCGGGCTACATCAACACCGAGATGGTGCAGGCCGTCCCGGCGCCGGTGCTCGAGAAGATCGTCGCCCGCATCCCCGTCGGGCGCCTCGGCGAGGCGGCGGAGGTGGCGCGCGGCGTCCTCTTCCTGGTCGCCGACGAGGCCGGCTTTGTCACCGGATCGACGCTCTCGATCAACGGCGGCCAGCATATGTATTGAAGCCGTCAGCTACCCGGAGACGCCATGGCGATCGTGAAGCTGATCGAATACGACGACGCCTCGCCCGAGGTGCGCGCCGTCTATGACGACATCATGGCGACGCGGCGGGTCGATTGGGTCAACAATTTCTGGAAGGCCCTCGCCCACCACCCGCCGACGCTCACGCGCACCTGGGAGAGCGTCAAGCAGGTGATGGCGCCGGGCGCCCTCGACCCGCTGGTCAAGGAAATGCTCTACGTCGCGGTCAGCGTCACCAACAACTGCGAATACTGCATCGTCTCGCACACCGCGGGCGCGCGCAAGGCCGGCATGACCGACGAAATGCTGGGCGAGCTCCTGGCCGTGGTCGGCATGGCGAACGAGACCAACCGCCTCGCCAACGGCTACCGGGTCGAAATCGACGCGCGCCTGGCGCGGGCGGCGCGGGGCAAATAACGGTCGCCGGCACGGAGAGGCGCTCAGGCCATGCACGCCGAGATCTGCACCGCCATCCACAGGCGCCGGCTGCTCAAGTTCTCTTATGGATCGGGGACGCGGGTGGTCGAGCCCTATGCCTACGGCGTCGGCGACGGCGGCTATGAGCTGTTGCGCGCATACCAGGTGGCCAGGGACGACGACCCCAGAGTCATCGGCTGGAAGCTGTTCCGCGTGGCCGAGATCGACGATGTCGCCGTCCTCCAGGACGGCTACGAGGCGCCACGCCTCGGCTACATGCGCAACGACCCGACCATGACCAAGATCTATTGCGAGATTTGAGTCCCGGGGCGACGGCGGGGCGCGGCCTGTCCACCCACCTCTTTGCGGTGCAGTTCCGCCAAGGCGGCCAGGGTCGGCACCTCCCAGTCGGGCGTTACCGCCGCTGGCGGCGGCATGGTGGCGCCCCAGCCGGCGCCGGCGCGGCGGTTGACCCACACGGTCTTGAGGCCCAGGCGCTTCGCCGGCACATGGTCGTGATAGAGGCTCTGCGCCACGTGCAGCACGCGGTCCTTGGGCACGCCGGCGCGCGCCAGCCAGGCGAGCGCCGCGTCGAAATGGCCGAGAGCGGGCTTGTAGGACCCCACGTCCTGGGCAGTGACGACGTGATCGAATTCGACCCCCAGCCTGACGTTGCTGCGGCGGAACGATTCACGGTCGATGTTGGACACGATCACGAGTTTGTAGTGCCGCTTCAGATAGGCGAGGGCGTCGGGGCTGTCGGGAAAGGCCGGCCAGTCCTTGACCGAGGCGCCGAAGGCCCGCGCCTCGCCGGGCGCGGCCTCGACCCCGAGCTCGGCCGCGATGTCGCCTAGCGCCGCCGCCAGGATCTCGGGGTAAAGGGCGTCGGGCGATTCGGCCTGGCGCCGCGATTCGGCGCCCGCGAAGGCCTCGAGCAGCGCCGCGTCCGTCGCCGTCACGCCGTGGCGCGCCGCCCACGGTCGCAGGGCGGCGAGAATGCCGGTCTCCCAGTCGATCAGCGTGCCGTAGCAGTCGAAGGTGAGCGCGGCGAAATCCGAGATCCGCATGGCGGCCCGTCCGATCAGCTCGGCTCCCGCGGGACGGTCGCGACCATCGACGGGCGCCGCGCGAAGGCCTCGTACCAGCGCGCCAGCGCCGGGCGCCGGTCGCGCCAGTTCTCCGCGGCGAAGCGGAAATCCAGATAACCGAGCGCCACGCCGACGGCGATGTGGCCGATGGTGAGCGCGTCGCCGAAACGGCCGATCTCGGCCTCGAGCGCGTCGAGGCAGCGGTCGACGACGCCCTTCTGCTTGGCGATCCAGGCCGGGGACTGCTCGCCGGTGGGCCGCCGGGTTTCCATCAGGCGCAGGACGGCGGCGTCGAGGACGCCGTCGGCGAGCGCCTGCCGGCGCAGCGCCACCCACCGCTCCGGCCCCGCCGGCGGCACGATCTTCGCGCCGCCGTGCAGGCTGTCGAGGTACTCGCAGATCACCGGCGAGTCGTAGAGCCGCTCGCCCTCGTCGAGGATCAGGGTCGGCACCTTGCCGAGCGGATTGTCCTTGGCCAGGCCGCTGCCCGGGTCCGACGTGACCGTCGGCACGCGCTCGATGCGGGCCTGCAGGCCGGTCTCCTGGGCCGTGACCGTGACCTTGCGCACATAGGGGCTGGTCGGCGAATAACGCAGTTTCATCGGCAGTGTTCCTTCTGGCTTGTCATGCCCGGCCTTGAGCCGGGCATCCACCCTCGGGTCAAGCCCAAGGGTGCGGCTGCACCATGGATTGCCGGGTCACGCCCGGCAATGACAATACTGGAAAGCATCTGTTGGAATGACACCACCAGACTCGGTCGTTGCCTCAGAAATTATCCTTGCGCCGGCGGATTTCGGCGAACACGGCGACCGGGTCGGTCGCGGGCAGGCCGACGGCGGCGGCGATCGCCGGGTCGTCGGCGCGCAGGAAAGGGTTCGTAGCGCATTCCTCGGCCATGGTCGAGGGGATCGTCGGCTTGCCTTCGGCGCGCAGGGCGTCGATCCGCTCGGCGCGGGCCGCCAGGGCGGCGTTGCCGGGATCGACCGTGCGCGCGAAGCGGGCGTTCGCCTGGGTGTATTCGTGGCCGCAGAAGACGCGCGTTTCGCCGGGCAGGCGGCGCAGCTTGCCGAGCGACGACCACATCTGCGCCGGGGTGCCTTCGAACATCCGGCCGCAGCCGAGCGCGAACAGCGTGTCGCCGCAGAACAGCGCCCGCGACGCTTCGAACCAGAAGGCGATGTGGCCGCGCGTGTGGCCGGGGATGAAGATGATCTCGGCCTCGGCGGCGCCGAGCCGGAAGCGCTCGCCCTCGTCGACGGCGACGTCGATGCCGGGGACGCGGTCGCGGTCGGGCGCCGGCCCGACGACGGTGCAGCCCGTGGCGCGCTTGATCTCCAGATTGCCGCCGGTGTGGTCCCAGTGGTGGTGCGTGTTCAGCACATACGAAACCTCCCAGCCCTTGGCGGCGGCGGCGGCCAGCACCGGCCGGGCCTCGGACGGATCGACGACGCCGGTCGCGCCGGTCGCCGGGTCGCGCAAAAGATAGGCGTAGTTGTCCTTGAGCAGCGGGACGAGCTCGATGTCCAGGGCGGGCATGGCGGCCGCGCGGCCTCCCTCCTCGGCGATAGGGCCGGCAGGGTAGCATCCCGTGCTATACTGTCGCCAGCATGCGCAACGACGTCGTCGACATCAGGGACTTCTACCAGTCGCGGCTGGGCCAGGTGGCGCGCCGCCTGATCGGCCAGCGGTTACGCGCGACCTGGCCCGACCTCGGCGGCCGGACCGTGCTCGGCCTCGGCTACGCGACGCCCTATCTGCGCCAGTTCCGCGACGAGGCCGAGCGCGTGCTGGCGATCATGCCGGCGGCGCAGGGCGCCCTGCACTGGCCGCCGGACGGTCCGAACGCGGTGGCGCTCGCCGACGAGACCGAGCTGCCGCTGCCGGACATGTCGGTGGACCGCGTGCTGCTGGTGCACGGGCTCGAGCACGGCGACCGCGTGGCCGACATGTTGCGCGAGATCTGGCGCGTGATGACCGGCAGCGGCCGGCTGCTCGCCGTCGTGCCGAACCGCCGCGGCATTTGGGCGCGCACCGACCGCACGCCGTTCGGACACGGACTGCCGTACTCGCCATCGCAGCTCGCGCGGCTGTTGCGCGAGCACATGTTCACGCCGATCCGCACGGCGCCGGCGCTGTTCGTGCCGCCGGTGCGCTCGCGCACGCTGCTCGGCGCGGCGCCGGCCTGGGAACGGGTCGGCGCCCGCTGGTTCCCGGCCTTCGGCGGGGTCGTCGTCGTCGAGGCGAGCAAGCAGATCTACGCCGCGACAGCGGTGCGGTCGCCGCGGCGGCGGCGGGCCGCGGTCCTGCCGTTCCCGCAGGCGGCGCCGCGCCGGCTTTCCACCCGATCCTAATTACGGCGCAGCAGGAACAAGCCGTGCTCGCCGATCAGGTTGGCGAGGCGCAGCGAGCGGATGCGGGTCGCCTGCCCGCCCCCGGTGATGGCGAGCGCGCGTTCGACCGTCGCCCCCAGCTCCTCGCACAGGCGCACGAAATCCAGGATCGTGCACAGATGGATATTCGGCGTGCTGTACCAGCTCTCCGGCAGCGACGCGGTCACCGGCATGCGGCCCGAGGCGAGCAACCGCCGGCGCACCGTCCAATGTCCGAAATTCGGGAACGACACGATCGCCCGCCGGCCGATGCGCAGGAGTTGGGCGACGACGCCCTTGGGGTCGCGGGTCGCCTGCAGCGTCTGGCTGAGGATGGCGTAATCGAAGGCGTCGGCCGGGTAGTATTTGAGGTCGGTGTCGGCGTCGCCCTGGATGACGCTGAGGCCGTGGCTGACGCAGGCGTTGACGCCGGCCTGGCTCAGCTCGATGCCGCGGCCATCGACCTGCTTCAGGTGCACCAGATAGTCGAGCAACGCGCCGTCGCCGCAGCCAATGTCGAGCACGCGCGCGGCCGGCGACACCATGTCGGCGATGAGCTGCAGGTCGACGCGGATGCCGTCGCGCCGGGCCGGGCGCGCGGCGGCCGGCGCCGCCGGGTCGAGCGGTCCGGCGGCGGCCCCGGTCATGTCAGGCCGCGATGCTCGGCGCAGCCGTCGAGGAAGCCGGTCAGCGTCGTGGCGAATTCCGGCTCGTCGAGCAGGAAGGCGTCGTGACCCTTGTCGCTGTCGATCTCGACGAAGCTGACATTGGCGGCGACCGCGTTGAGCGCATGCACGGTCGTGCGGCTTTGCGCCGTCGGGAACAGCCAGTCATGGGTGAAGGACACCAGGCAGAACCGTACCGGCGTGTCGCGAAAGGCGTTCGCCAGGACGCCGCCGTGTTCGGCCGCCAGGTCGAAATAGTCCATCGCCCGGGTGATGTAGAGGTACGAATTGGCGTCGAACCGGTCGACGAAGGTCGACCCCTGGTGCCGCAGGTAGCTCTCGACCTGGAAATCGGCGTCGAAGCCGTAGGTCACCTCGCTGCGGTCCTGCAACTTGCGCCCGAACTTGCGGTGCAACGCCGTTTCGGACAGGTAGGTGATGTGCCCCGCCATGCGCGCCACCGCCAAGCCGCGGCTCGGCTTGCGGCCGTGGCTCAGATAGTCGCCGCCGCACCAGTCGGGGTCGGCCATGATCGCCTGGCGGCCGACTTCGTGGAACGCGATGTTCTGCGCCGAGTGACGCGCGGCGGCGGCGATCGGCACCGCCGCGAACACGCGTTCGGGAAAGCTCGCCGCCCATTGCAGCGCCTGCATGCCGCCCATCGAGCCGCCGGTCACGCAGAACAGCCGGTCGATGCCGAGATGGTCGATCAGCAGCTTCTGCGCCCGCACCATGTCGGCGACGGTGATGACCGGGAAGGTGAGCCCATAGGGCCGGCCCGTCCGCGGGTCGATCTCCTTCGGGCCGGTCGTTCCCATGCAGCCGCCGAGCACGTTGGCGCAGACGATGAAATAGCGCCGGGTGTCGAGCGCCAGGCCGGGGCCCACCATCAACTCCCACCAGCCCGGCTTGCCGGTGACCGGATGCGTGCCGGCGACGAACTGGTCGCCGGTCAGCGCATGGCACACCAGGATGGCGTTGGAGCGCTCGCGGTTGAGCGCGCCATAGGTCTGATAGGCGATGGTGAAGGGGCCGAGCTCGACGCCGCAGTCGAGGCGCAGCGCCCGGTCCTCGCCGATGGCGACGCGATGACCGGCCGCGTCCGGCGCGGCGCCGGCGGATCGTGGCTGCGGCGGGCTCATTCTCGGCGTCTTGAGGATGCTCTATAGGGTCGCGCATAGCTAGGTATCGGGGGCCGCGGCTGTCAACGTTTTCTTTGCTTTTGCGGGCGGCGGCGACTATCAGTAGGCGGCCCCGGATGACTGGTTTTTCGCGCATGCCCCTCGCCGATAGTCCGATCGACGATTTGCGTCGGCAGATCGACGAGATTGACAACGCGCTGCACGACCTGCTGATGCGCCGGATCGAGGTCGCCGCCGCGATCGGCGCCGTCAAGGGCAACGACGGCGGCAGCGGCGATGTCGGCGCCGGGTTCCTGCGCCCGGGGCGCGAGGCGATGGTGCTGCGCCGGCTGGTGCAGCGCCATCGGGGGTTGCTGCCCGCGGCCGCCGTCGTGCGCATTTGGCGCGAGCTGATGTCGGCCGTGGCGCGCCTGCAGGGGCCGCTGGCGGTGGCCATCCCCGGCCAGGACGACCAGCCCGGATTCTGGGACTTGGCGCGCGACCATTTCGGCAGCCACACCCCGATCAGCGCGCACGAGACCACCGGGCAGGTGCTGCGCGCGGTGATCGAGGGCCGGGCGACGGTCGGCGTCCTGCCCCTGCCGCAACAGGACGATCGCGACCCGTGGTGGCGGCAATTGATGATTCGCGACGCCAAGACGCCCCGCATCATCGCCCGGCTGCCGTTCGGCACGCCCGGGACGATGCGCGGCGGTCCGGTCGAGGCGCTCGCCGTCGGCAGCGTCCCGCGGGAGCGCACCGGCCACGACCGCAGCCTGTTCGTGCTCGAGAGCACGGTGGAGATCAGCCGCAGCGCCCTTGGCGCCGTGCTCAAATCGGCGACGCTGGAGGTCGGATCCATTCACCTGTGGCACGACACGCACGCGCCCGCGACCTGGCTGCACCTGATCGAGGTCGAGGGCTTTCTGGCGCCGAACGACCCGCGGCTGGTGCGCCTGGCCAAGGGTCGCGGCAACGCACTGCGTCAGCTTTGTCCGCTGGGCGGCTATGCCGTGCCGTTCACGCCGGCCGAGCTCGGCCAGCCGGCCAAGGCGTGATCCTCATGACTCCGCGCCTTCGTCCGGGCATCCTCGAGATCGCGCCCTATGTCGGCGGCGAAGCGGCGCTGCCGGGGCGCGAGCGGGCGATCCGACTAGCCTCGAACGAAAGCCCGCTCGGCCCCAGCCCGCAGGCGGTCGAGGCCTATCGCCGCGCGGCCGCCTCGCTGCATCGCTACCCCGACGGCGCCGCGGCAGAGTTGCGCGTCGCGATCGGCCGGCGCTTCGGCCTCGATCCGGAGCGGATCGTCTGCGGCGCCGGCTCGGACGAGCTGATCGGCCTGCTCGCCCGCGCCTATGCCGGGCCCGGCGACGAGGTGCTGTACAGCCGGCACGGCTTCCTCATGTATCCGATCGCGGCCAAGGCGGTCGGGGCGACGCCGGTCCACGCCCCGGAACGGGATCTCACCGCCGATGTCGACGCCCTGCTCGGCCGCGTGACGCCGCGCACCCGCATCCTGTTTCTGGCCAATCCGAACAACCCGACCGGCAGCTATCTGCCGGCGGCGGCGTTGCGCCGGCTGCGCGACGGCCTGCCGGCGGGGGTGCTGCTGGTCATCGACGCGGCCTATGCCGAATATGTCGGTCGCAACGACTACGAACCGGGCGCCGAGCTGGTCGATGCCCGCGACGACGTGGTGATGACCCGCACCTTCTCGAAGATCTACGGCCTCGCCGCGCTCCGCCTTGGCTGGGCCTACTGTCCGCCGGACGTCGCCGACGCGCTCAACCGGCTGCGCGGCCCGTTCAACACCGCGACGCCGGCGCAGGCCGCGGGCGTCGCGGCACTCGCCGACCTGGCGCATGCCGCCCGCGCCCGCGCCCACAACGACCGCTGGCTGCCCTGGCTCCGCGACCAGGTGCAGGCGCTCGGCTTCGCGGTGCCGCCGAGCGTCGGCAACTTCGTGCTGATCCGGTTCCCCGCCGGTCCCGGCCGCGATGCCGATGCCGCCTGCCGCTTCCTCAACGACCGCGCCATCATCCCGCGCCGCATGGCGGCCTACGGCCTCGACGACTCCTTACGCGTCACCATCGGGCTCGAAGACGAGATGCGCGCCGTCGTCGACGCCCTCGCGGCCTTCGCCGCCGGCGGCCGGGGCGCGGCGGCCGCGGCGGGCGGCGGAGGCCGCTGAGCGATGGCGGCAGCGCCGCTGTTCCACCGCGTCGCGCTGATCGGCCTCGGGCTGATCGGTTCGTCGCTCGCCCGCGCCATGCGCCGCGGCGGCCTCGCCGGCCACATCGCCGGCCACGCCCGCAGCCAGCGGACCCGCGACAAGGCGATCGAGCTCGGCTTCGTCGACAGCGTCCACGCTGCGGCCGCCGGCGCGGCCGCCGGCGCCGACCTGGCGGTGGTCTGCGTGCCGCTCGGCGCCTATGCCGAAATCGGCGCCGCGATCGCCCCGCATCTGGCGCCCGGCGCCATCGTCAGCGACGTCGGCTCGGTCAAGCAGTCGGCGATCCGCGACCTCGGGCCGTTGATCCCGGAGGGCGCGCATCTGGTACCCGGCCATCCGGTCGCCGGCACCGAGCACTCCGGGCCGGAGGCCGGCTTCGCCGAGCTGTTCGACGGGCGCTGGTGCATCCTGACCCCGCCGCCCGGCACCGACGCGGCGGCCGTCGAGCGGATGGCCGAGTTGTGGCGGCGCTGCGGCAGCCAGGTCGAGGTCATGGACCCGCGCCATCACGACGCGGTGCTGGCGATCACCTCGCATCTGCCGCATCTCATCGCCTACACGATCGTCGGCACGGCGACGGATCTGGAGGACGCGACGCGCCAGGAGGTCATCAAGTTCTCCGCCAGCGGCTTTCGCGACTTCACGCGCATCGCCGCGTCGGACCCGGTGATGTGGCGCGACGTCTTCCTCAACAACCGCGAGGCGGTGCTCGAAATGCTGGCGCGCTTCACCGAGGACCTGACGGCGCTGCAGCGCGCGATCCGCTGGGGCGAGGGCGACAAGCTCGAGGAGCTGTTCACCCGCACCCGGGCGATCCGCCGCGGCATCATCGACGCCAAGCAGGCCTAGGCGCGTCGGTCATGTCCGCGTTCCGCGGGCTTCATTTTGGTCCCCTCTGGCCGGGACCGGCGCTGGCGCTCGGCTCCGCCCTGCTCTTCGGCGCGAGCACGCCGCTGGCGAAGCTCCTGCTCGGCATCGTCGATCCCTGGATGCTGGCGGCGCTCCTATATCTCGGGTCCGGGACCGGGCTGTTCGTCGTGCAGGTCGCGGCACGCCGGCTGGCGCCGGCGGCGTGGCGCGGCACGTCGTTGCGCGGCCGCGACTGGTCGTGGTTCGGCGGCGCCGTCCTCGCCGGCGGCGTGGCCGGTCCGCTGCTGCTGATGGCCGGCCTGGCGCGGACCTCCGCGGCGACGGCGTCGCTGCTCCTCAACCTCGAGGGCGTGGCGACCGCTCTGCTGGCGTGGTTCGTCTTCCGCGAGAATTTCGACCGGCGCATCGCCACCGGCATGGCCGCGGTCGTCGCCGGCGCCGCGGTCCTGTCCTGGCAGGCGGCGCCGTCGCTGTCCGGTTTCGCCGGGCCGTTGCTCGTCGCCGCGGCCTGCGCGGCCTGGGGCCTGGACAACAACCTGACCCGCAAGGTGTCGCTGTCCGATCCGGTGCGGATCGCCATGCTGAAGGGGCTGATCGCCGGCGCCGTCAACCTGGGCCTCGCGCTGTGGCACGGCGACGCGCTGCCCGCGCTCGGCGTCGCGGCGGTCGGCGGCGTGCTCGGCCTGTTCGGATACGGCGTCAGCATCGCGCTGTTCGTCGTCGCGCTGCGCCACCTCGGCGCGGCGCGCACGGGCGCCTATTTCGGCACGGCGCCGTTCGTCGGCGCCGTCATTGCCGTGCTCGGCCTCGGCGAGGCCGTGACGACCGGGCTCGTCCTTGCCGGGGCGCTGATGGCGTTGGGCGTGTGGCTGCACTTGACCGAACGGCACGAGCACGAACACGCGCACGGGTCGATGGCGCACGACCATCGCCATCGCCACGACAGCCATCATCGCCACGTCCACGCGCCCGGCGACCCGCCGGGCGAGCCGCACGCCCACCGCCACGTCCATGCCGGGCAGAGCCACAGCCACGGCCACACTCCCGACGCGCACCACGACCACGCCCATTGAAGCAGGAACCGGAGCGCCGCGGGCGGCGTGTTTTCGCTTGCGCGCGGCCGCGATTTGCCTATGGTCCGGCGGTCGATTCGAGGGGAGGAGCGCGCCGATGGCAAAGAAAATTCCCTTCGACGGCGATATCCTGATCATCGGCTTCGGATCGGTCGGCCATCCGACGCTGCCGCTGCTGCTCCGGCATCTCGACATGCCGGCGGCGCGCATCGCCGTGGTCGCGGCCGACGACCCCGGCGCCGACATCGCGCCGTACCGCGACGCCGGGGTCAAATTTTCGCGGACCCGGATCCGGCCGGACAACCTGGTCGAGGTGCTGTCGAGCCACGCCCGGGCCGGCGGCATCGTGCTCAACCTCAGCGTCGGCGTCAGCAGCCTGGCAACCATCGAGTGGTGCCAGGCGCATGGCGTGCGCTATCTCGACACCTGCGTCGAGCCGTGGCCCAACTATTACGAGAACCCCGAGATTCCGGCGGAGCAACGCACCAACTACTATCTGCGTTACCAGGTTCTGGAAAAGGCTCGGCGTTGGCCGCAGGGCAGCCCGAGCACGCTGGTGACGCACGGCGCCAATCCGGGGCTGATCAGCCATTTCGTCAAGGCCGGTCTGCTCGAGGTGGCGCGGGCGATAGGTCTCGAGGTCGCCCGGCCGGCGACCAAGGCGGAATGGGCGGCGCTCGCGCGGGCCACCGGTACCAAGGTCATCCACGTCGCCGAGCACGACACCCAGATCTCGTGCCGCCCGAAGCGGCCGGGCGAGTTCGTCAACACCTGGAGCGTGCCGGGGTTCTGGGGCGAGGGGCTGCAGCCGGCCGAAATCGGCTGGGGCACCCATGAAAAGACGCTGCCGGCGGACGCGCGGCGGCACCAAGTCGGCTCGCGCTCGGCGATCTTCCTCGGCCAGCCCGGCTGCATCACCGAGGTGCGCTCCTGGACGCCGATCGGCGGGCCGCTGATCGGCTTCTGCATCACGCACGGCGAATCGATCACCCTCAGCGACTATCTGACCGTCTGGGAGGACGAAAAACCGGTGTACCGCCCGACGGTGAACTACGCCTATCACCCGTGCAACGACGCGGTGCTGTCCTTGCGCGAGCTCGCGATGTCGAACTGGAAGGTGCAGCCGGAGGCCCGATTGCTCGGCGCCGACATCGTCGAGGGTATCGACGAGCTGGGCGCGCTGCTCATGGGCGACCACGGCGCGCTGTGGTACGGCTCGCAGCTCGGCATCGACGAGGCGCGCCGGCTGCTCGGGCCGGAGTTCAACGCCACCTCGATCCAGATCGCCGCCCCGGTCGTGGCCGGCGCCATCTGGATGATCGAGCACCCGAACCGCGGGCTGGTCGAGCCCGAGGAGCTCGACCACGAGCACATCCTCGGGTTCTGCCGGCCCTATCTCGGACCGGTCGTCGCGGAGCGATCGGACTGGACGCCCTTGCAGGGCCGCTCCGTGTTGTTCGAGGAGCCCGGGCTCGATCTCGATGATCCCTGGCAGTTCCAGAATTTCCGGGTGAGATGACGAAAGGTCGCGCTCACTCCCAGCGGATCTTCGGCAGGGGCAACAGCCGCACCGGCCCGACATAGAGATGGCCGTCCTGCGCCGTGAGCGCGACCGCGATCTCGGGCCGGCCGTCGCCGGCGCCGGGCCGCGACAAAACCGACAGGACGATCTTGGCGATGCTGCCCTCGCGCGGCGGCACGAGGCCCGACTCGACCAGGGCGTCGATGGTTTCGCCGTGGCCGCGCACGGTCGCCGACATGGCGGCGATCGGCTGCAATTCACCGTCGAGGGCGAAGGTGCCGTCGCCGGCGAGGCCGAGCGGCCCCCAGTCGAGCGCGAAGCGCTGCACCTCGAGCGTACCGCCGAGGTCGCGCCAGGCCGCGAGCGCGACGCGCAACGGCCCGCGCGGGATGCCGCCTTGCAGCAGGCCGGCGGCCTCGACATGGGCGATCTCGCGCCCGAGCGGCGGCGGCGGATCGGCCGGCAGCGACAGGCGATCGATGGCGACGTCGTAGCGCGCGGCGCCGTCCGGCCCGGCCGAGACGCCCGGCGGCGGCAGGCTGCCGCGGACCGCCGCGCGGTCGATGCGGACCGGCTCCCGTCCCGGCTCGGCAACGGCGACACCGGCGAACTCGAAGGCGAAGTCGGTCCGCCCGAGGCGGTGGTCCGCCGGCAGATCGAGGCGGCCTTCGGCGGCCGCCGCCTCCGCCGTGACCTCGCGCCGGCGATCGCCGTCGCGCCAGTTCAGGTCGTGACGCCCGGCAAAGCTCAGCTCGACGCTGAGCGGCGCCCACGGCCGCGCCGATCCGGCGATGGCCGGGCCGGACCAACGCCAGCCGTCGCCCGGCGCCACGATCGCGGGCGCCTCGAGCCGCGCGGTCAAGGCGAACGGAAACCCGCCGATCCGCGGCGGCGCGTAACTGACGCCATAGCCCTCGGCGCGACGCTCGTCGGCCCAACGCGCCACGCCGTCGGCGAGCGTCCGCGCCGCCAGATACCAAAAGACGGCGTAGCCGGCAAAAAGAACGGCGACGCCGACGGCGATGCCGGCAAGAATCGGGCGGCGGCGCATGGCGGCGGAGTGTAGCCGCGGCGCGGGGGCGCCGTCGAGGCGCACTTGCCTCGCGGCCCGGCGCCGTTAGAGCATATCCCGGTCATTTGGAATCGGCTGCGTTGCGCCGTGGCGAGGCGATCCGCCAGGCGCGGCGCGAAGGTCGATGCGGGGCATCGGCCGAGCGGCGCAACGCCACGGGCGCCCGCCACGGCGCAACCCGCAGGGCCGGGGGATTTTGCGGCGTGGGTTCGTCGAAGGACTTGCGCGTAGGCACCGCTACGCGCTGCGCCCTTCTCCTGCCCGCGCCGCAAAATCCCTCCGGCGCAGCCGGTTCCAAATGACCGGGACATGCTCTAGGATGGCCCGCGAACCCCGACGATGAGCGCCCCCGATCCCTTCGCCGACCGCCGGCTGCATCCGCCGCCCGATCGCGACTTCTGGTTGTTCGCCTACGGCTCGCTGATGTGGCGGCCGGGGTTTGCGCATCTTGCCGCGGAGCCGGCGCTGCTGCGCGGCTACCACCGCGCCTTCTGCGTCTATTCGCACCGCTATCGCGGCACGCCCGAGAGCCCGGGCCTGGTGCTCGGCCTCGATCGCGGCGGCGCCTGCCGCGGCCGCGCCTTCCTGGTCGCCGCGGCGGACGGTCCGGGCGTCGCCGCGTACCTGCACGAGCGCGAAATGGTCACGGGCGTTTACGTGCCGCGCTGGCTGTCGGTGGAAATTCCCGGCCGGCGCGTGCGCGCCGCCGCCTATCTGGTGGATCGCCAACACCGGCAGTACGCCGGAAAGCTCCCGCCCGGGCGCACCGCCGAACTCATCGTGCAGGGCCGGGGGACGGCCGGATCGAACCGCGAATACCTGGAAAACACCGTGCGCCATCTCGACGAGCTCGGCATCGCCGACGGCGCGCTGCACGAACTGCTGCGGCTGGTCGAGGCCAAGGGCTAGACGCCATGACCCCGTGGGTCATCCGGGGTCGGCGATGAATTGACGGCGGCCGCGCCTAATCGGCGTCGGAGTCGTCGGAGTCTGTCGTAGCCTTTTTCGCCTTCTTCGCGGTCACGGGTTTGCGTCGCGCGGCCTTGACCGATTTCGCGGGGGCCTTGGCCTTCGCCGCCGCCTTATCGGCGGATTCCCGATCGGCTGCTTCCTTGTCGGAGAATTCCTTCGCCAGACGCAGCGCGCGCAGGCGTGAGATCTTATCAGCAACCTCCTGCTGCTCCTTCTCCCGATCTTTCAGGACCTTCTTGTCCTGCTGCTTGATCTTGCCGAACTTTTCTTCGGCCCTCATCCTGATTGGACTCAGCATGTCGGCAATCCTGTTGTTCGATGCGGTCCGGCGCCTGCGGCCGCATCGGCCCGACGTGTGAGCCGCACCGCCCGCGGGCAGGAGCGCGAGTTCAGCGGCGGCATGGGCGCATCGCGCCCCATGCCGTATGGCCGGTTGTCGAACTGGGCGCCGCGATGTCGGCAGCCCGACAGACTCGATCCGTCAGGCGATCGCCGGGTGTCCCGGTCCGGACGGCGGCCAACGGCCACCCCCGACCGAAGTCGGAGGTGGCGCCTGGCATCAACGGTCGGCGACGCTCAGGTTTTCGGCCGACGACTTGCCGTTCTGTCCGGGTTGAACGTCGAAGGAAACCTTCTGGCCCTCGGCAAGGCTGCTGAGCCCGGCGCGTTCGACAGCGGAAATGTGGACGAAAACGTCCTTGGACCCGTCCTCAGGCTGGATAAAGCCAAAGCCCTTGGCGGGGTTGAACCACTTTACGATTCCAGTAGTCACAGGGATACCTCTAACAAGTGTTGGAAAACGTGCCGCACACCTTGTAACGGCTCGGTCGCTCGTAACGCCCGCAATGTCAGGGGATCGCTATGCCAACCGATGGCACTGGCTCTTCAGGTAGCCCCGAAACGACTGCAAACGCACCAATAATATATAATCGACCATCTGCTAAAGTCAAGGACCCGCTAAGTCTTTGGAATAAATCGAGCGCCGGCAACGGCCGCCGAAAACGGCCGAGCGGCGCCGGCGGCCCGCGGCCAGCCGCC
>JBBECF010000128.1:20316-20431 GCA_040881945.1 Dongiaceae bacterium
AAACCGGCGGCGGGGGGCGGGGGGCGGGGGGCGCCGGGCCGACGGCCGGCGCGGCTCAATGGGCTTCGGCGTATTCGACCCTGCGCGGATCCTCCACACGCTTGGACGCATCGAG
>JBBECF010000129.1:0-20209 GCA_040881945.1 Dongiaceae bacterium
CTAGTCAAACAGGGAGGCTTCACGTCTGGGAGACGTAGGGTCCGAAGACCCCGATTTCGGGCATTGCGCCCGAACCCGACGGCGGCAAGCGGGCCGCCGAAAATCCGCAATGCTGCATCGCAGCACTATCTTCTAAATAGTTGAGATTCGCGCGAGCACCACAGCCAAATCGGCAAGCGAGCTATGCGGTTTTTGCATACCTAACGCGCACGGGCCGCCTCAGTAGTCCGCCTCGGCGACCTTGCGCAGCAGGAAATCGCGGAACACCTGGATGCGCTTCGATTTGCGCAGCTCCTCGGGATACACGAAATAGGCGTCGATGCGCGGCCCCTCCAGCTCGGGCAGCACGCGCACCAGATTGTTCGTGCCCGCGACCATGAACTCCGGCAGGGCCGCGAGGCCGATGCCGCTCTGGGTCGCGCGCATGATGGCGTAGACGTTGTTCACGGTCAGCGCCGCGTGACGGGCTCGCTCGCCCGCGGTGCCGAACCGCAGCAGCCAGTTCACGTCGGGCACGGGCGGGCGGTTGTCCTCGCCATAGACGATGATCTGGTGACGGTCGAGTTCCTCGATGCTCATCGGCATACCATGTTTCTTGATGTAGGCCGGCGCCGCGTAAATGTGCAGATGCACGGTGAACAGGTGGCGCTGGATCAGCTCGGGCTGGCGCGGCGGCGTCATGCGGATGGCGACGTCGGCTTCGCGCATGCCGAGGTCGAGCTCGCGGTCGTCGAGCACCAGCTCGACCGCGACGTCGGGGTAGATGTCGAGGAACTCGCCCATGCGCGGCGTCAGCCAGGTCGAGCCGAGGGCCACCGTCGCGGTCACCTTGAGCTGACCTTTCGGCCGGTCCTTGCTCTCGGTGAGCTGGGCCTCGGTCATCGCCAGCTTGGCGAACACCTCGTGCGCCGTGCGATACAGCAGTTCGCCCTGCTCGGTCAGGATCAGGCCGCGGGCGTGGCGGTGGAACAACGTGACGTTGAGGCTTTCCTCCAGCGCGCCGATCTGCCGGCTGACCGCCGACTGGCTCAGATTCAGCCCCTCGCCGGCATGGGTGAAGCTGCCGGCCTCGGCGACCGCGTGGAAGATCCGCAGCTTGTCCCAATCCATTTCCGACCGACCGAGCGCGGGTGGACCGCGGCCGGCCGCCCCTATTCCGCGGCCGCGCGGGCCGCCTCGGCCGCGGCGGCGGCGAGGAACCGTTCCGCCTCCAGGGCGGCCATGCAGCCCATCCCGGCCGCGGTGACGGCCTGTCGGAAGACCTTGTCCTTGACGTCGCCGGCGGCGAACACCCCCGGCACGCTGGTAACGGTACTGTCGGGCGCGGCGACGATATAGCCTTCGGCGTCGATCTCGAGCTGGCCCTTGAAGAGCGCGGTCGCCGGGTCGTGGCCGATGGCGATGAACACGCCGTCGACCGGCAGCTCGCTGGTTCGGCCGGTCTTGAGGTTGCGGATGCGCGCCGCGGTTACGCCGGGCGGATCGTCGGTCCCGAGCACCGCGTCCAGCGCGCTGTCCCAGACGACCTCGATCTTCGGATTGCGGAACAGGCGGTCCTGCATGATCTTCTCGGCGCGCAGCGAGTCGCGGCGGTGGATCAGCGTCACCTTGGTGGCGAAATTCGTCAGGAAGATCGCCTCCTCGACCGCGGTGTTGCCGCCGCCGACGATGCAGACGCGCTTGTCGCGGAAGAAGAAGCCATCGCAGGTGGCGCAGGCGGAAACGCCGAAGCCGCGGTATTTCTGCTCGCTTTCGAGGCCGAGCCAACGGGCGCTCGCGCCGGTGCAGACGATCAGCGCGTCGCCGAGATAGACGTCGCCGCTGTCGCCGCGGCAGCGGAGCGGCCGCCGGCCGAGATCGGCCTCGACGATGGTGTCGGCGAACATGACGGTGCCGACGGCCGCGGCCTGGGCGCGCATCTGCTCCATCAGCCACGGGCCCTGGATGACCTGGGCGAAGCCGGGGTAATTCTCGACGTCGGTGGTGATGGTCATCTGCCCGCCGGGTTGCAGGCCTTCGACCAGGATCGGCTTCAGGTTGGCCCGCGCCGCATAGATCGCCGCGGTGTAACCGGCGGCGCCGGACCCGATGATGAGGACCTTGCTATGGTGTTCCGAGGGCGCGGCCATGTCACCCCTGAACATAGGAGCCGTGACCCGGCGGGACAAGCCGGACGGACCGCCCGGCCTGCCCGCGGGCGCGCCGCCGGTCGCGGCTGGCGAGATCGGCTGCAACGCCGCGCAATCGAAACGCAGAACGCCGCCAACCCATTGAGTTGACGGCGTTTTATTTGGTTGCGGGGGCGCGCAACCAACGAGACCATGACAAGTGGCGGCTCGCCATCTAGGCGCAATCCAGAGTTCTTGACCAGCTTAGTTTGCTAACGTCGGTTGAGGGTTTCGAGTTGAAGCGTCGATAGTTGTGGAGGCGCGTCAACGCTGAGAGTACGCGCGAAGAAAATAGACCTGAAAGTGAACGTTAGTCAGCGCCATTGCAGGCCGGCCGCTCAACGCAGCGAATTGGGTATGAGAAGATATACCTGGGACATGGAGAGAATAGCCGAAACACTCGGCGCCACTCCAAGCGGGGTCGACAAGTCATTTCCGTTCGATCCGGTAATAATAATATAATAACTTTGATGCCGGTTGCGTGCCTCGGGCACCCATTTATTCTTCATGACAATGGCAAGCAGCATGTTGGTCGATGCGCATGTCCACATCTGGTCCGACAACGCCGTTCGTTATCCTTGGCGGCAGACGCTCGCGCATGTCCCGATACCGACCCGTGCCGCTACCGCCGAAGATCTGCTGACCGAGATGGACTCCGCCCGGGTCAGCCACGCCGTGCTCGTTCAGCCGAGTGTCTATGGGGGCGACAACAGCTACCTTTGCGATTCCTTGAATCGTTGGTCGGATCGCTTCGTTGGCATCTGCCATGTTCCGCCCGACACGCAGAACGCACGGCGCGATCTCGAATACTGGTGTGGCGAAAGAGGCTGCCAGGCTGTCCGGGTGAACATCATCCGGCAGGCGGACCCCTCTTGGCTGCTGGCGCCCGAACAGGAGACGTTCTGGCGAACCATCGAGTCATCGAGCCTATCGGTGTCGATGCATATGGAGCTGGACCATGCCCCTCTCCTCGTGGCGCTCGCCGAGCGCTATCCGCACACCACTTTCCTCGTCGAGTATCTCGGCGCCCAGGTGTATCGGGGCGGCAACCATGCGCCTATCCTCGACCGGCTCGCCAGCTTGCCGAATATTCTGTTCAAACTGATCTGCGCTGCCGAAGATTCCCAGGGGCCCTATCCGTTTGCCGACATCATCGCCTTCTACACGGCAGTTCTGGCCCGGTTCGGCGTTCGGCGGGTCGTCCTCGGCAGCGACTTTCCCGGGGTCCGGTCCGTCTGCGCCTATGCCGACGCCATGGGCTGGCTTCAGAAGTTCCCGCAGCTCTCGGACGCGGATCGCCGGCAGGTTCTGGGCGGCACCCCCGCACGAATCTGGCGATTCCGCTGAGGCTGCCCCTGAATCGCTTAGATGTATGACAAGTTTACGCCTTCTGTTGACCGGCCACGGGGCGGCCTCATATACTCCGCGCGGTGGTTCTCGATAGGGGGAAAGTCATGCATTGCGATCTTGGAAAATCCGTCCTGGCGGTACCCCCATTGGCGCGGCGGGACGACCTCGCGCCGAACAAGGATCAGAATACGACGCTTATCCGCCACCTCGAGCAAGGCGGCATTTCTACCTTGATGTATGGCGGCAATGCCAATTTCTACAATGTCGGTCTCTACGAATACACCAGCATTCTCGACATGCTGCTGGAAATTGCGCGACCCGATACCTGGGTCATCCCGTCGATAGGCCCGGATTTCGGAAAAATGATGGACCAGGCGGCGGTCCTGCGCGATCGGCCCTTTCCCACTGCCATGGTGCTGCCTGCCGCGACCGCATCCACGCCGGCGGGCGTCGAGGCCGGTATCGCCATTGCCGCCGAACGGCTCGGCAGGCCAATAATCCTGTACGTGAAGGCCGAGGAGTATATCACCCCGGCGGCAATCTGCCGCTTGGTGGACCGCGGCTTCGTCCGAGCAATAAAATACGCGATCGTCCGCCAAGACCCTTCCCGCGACGCCTTTCTGTCGGAACTGGTCGAGCTCGTCGACCGAGCGATCATCGTCAGCGGCATGGGAGAGCGTCCGGCGCTGGTTCACTGGCGCGAGTTTGGGCTTGCCGGCTTCACCTCCGGCTCGGTCTGCGTGGCGCCGCGCGCGTCGCAAGCCATTCTCGCCGCTCTCAAGCGGAGCGAGATTGCGAACGCGGAGCGACTTAGGGCGGCATTCATTCCGCTGGAGGATTGCCGGGATGTCATAAATCCGGCTCAAGTCCTGCACGCGGCGGTGACGTTGGCGGGAATTGCAGACATGGGCCCGGCGCTGCCGCTGATGAGCAATCTGGAAGCGGCATACGCCGACAACGTTCGCGCTGCCGCTCGAGATCTGCTCCAGTTCAACAATTCGCTTGCGCCGGCCGAAGGGGCGGCGGCCTGACCCGGCGCAGCAACCTTGAGGTCAGGGTTCCATGCTGTTCGTCAAGATGCGCAGGCGTGCGTTGTCGATATGCGTGCGCATCGCGTCCCGGGCCTCGTTCGCATCGCGCGTTTCGATCGCCTTGAAGATCCGGACATGCTCCGCCTGAACCAGATGCAAGCGCTGGACGCTGCGCCGGAGCGACAGTTTGCGCGCAAGCTCCATACCCTTCATCGTGTGCTCTGCGATCGTCTCCATCGCGGGCATGAAAAAGCGATTCTGCGCCGCGCTGGCAATCGCCAGATGAAAGCTGCGATCCGCCTCGCCGCCGACCTCGCCGCTGGCGATCACCTTGTCCAGATCCTGCAGGGCCTGCGCCATCATCTTGAGGTCGCCGTCGGTGCGCCGGTCGGCCGCCAGAAACGCCGCCTCTCCCTCGAGCGCGATACGGTATTCCATGCAGCGCATGAGGTCGGCGACGTCGCCAATGGGCGCCAGCAGGGAAAATGCCTTGTTCGGCCGGCGCTGGACAAACGACCCGGAACCGTGGCGTGAGACCACGATACCATCGGCCTGGAGACGGGACAGTGCCTCGCGAACTACGGGCCGCGATACCCCGAACACCTCGCATAGCCGGCTTTCCGGCGGCAGCTTTCCACCCTCCGGGAGGCCACCGGAGACAATCTTTTCCAGGATCTGCTCGTACAACTGGTCGCCGAGCCGCGATTGCCGGAGGGGCGACCGTACGCTCCAGTCGACCGGCGGCTTCGTCTTGCGAGATGCTGAACGGCCCATTACATCACGCCCTGCGATATCGCGCCTTGACCGGTCATGGCTCATTCCGAGCCGGACGCGTTGGCAGCGTGCATATGCCAGTTTGCCCGACCGACAGGCGTTTGTAAAATCATCTGACAACTATACAAGGCCTAGGTTCCGTACCTGCTGGTCCGCAGCCTTTCGCAGGAGCTTACAACGAATGACGGAAGCCCGACCGACTCTGCTGACCGGCGCCGCCGGCATCCTCGGCTGCTGGCTGCGGCCTCATCTAATCGAAAGATACGGCGCGCTGCGCTCGTCCGACATCAAGGATTCGGCCCCGGCTCATGCCGGCGAGGAAATCGTGGTTGCCGACCTGGCCGACGCCGAATCCGTCGATCGCCTGGTACGGGGAGCCGGCAGAATCATCCACTTCGGTGGAATTTCCTTTGAAACGGACTTCGAGAAGATCCTCGCCGCCAACATTCTCGGCACCTACAACGTCTTCGAGGCGGCGCGCCGTCACGGCGCGGGGCCGATCGTCTATGCCAGTTCCAACCACGCCATCGGCTACTATACGCGGAACGATCGGCTCGATGCCAATGTCCGAACGCGCCCGGATTCGCTCTATGGCGTAAGCAAGGCATTCGGCGAAGATCTTGCGAGCCTTTACGCGGACAAATACGGGCTGGAGATCGCCTGCCTGCGGATCGGAACGGCGAAGAGCGAACCGACGGAGCCCCGTCACCTGTCCACATGGCAAAGCTATGAGGATCTCCTCCGGATGATCGAGGCCTGCTTTGCCGCGCCGCGCCTGGGCTGCACGATCCTTTACGGCGTTTCGAACAACAATCGCCGTTGGTGGAGCAACGAGTCGGCCTCCCACGTCGACTATCGGCCGCAGGATAACGCCGAGCGGTTCGCGCCGGCGATGCTCGCCGGCAGCGATACACGCAGCCCCGAGGCACCGGAGGTGAAATTCCAGGGTGGAGCCTTCGTTGCCGACGGGCATGTGGACCGCAAGGACCGGCCCGCGGATCGTCCCCGTTAGTCGCCAACGGCCGGACTTGGTTCGTAGCGGACACGCCGGATAGACCCGCGCAGGCGCGGGTCGGGCTTTGGGACGGCCGAGATCAGAGACTGCGTGTAGGGGTGCTGCGGATCGTTGCAGATCGCATCGGAGTCGCCGATCTCGACGATCTTGCCGCGATGCATGACGGCGACGCGGTCGCACATGTACCGGATCACGCTGATGTCGTGGCTGATGAAGACGTAGCTGAGATCCAGCTCCTGCCCCAAGTCGAGAAGCAGGTCGAGTACCTGCGCCCGCAGCGACACGTCGAGGGCCGACGTTGCCTCGTCGGCGACGATGAGCTGCGGCTTGAGCGCAATGGCTCGCGCCACCCCGATGCGCTGACGCTGACCGCCGCTGAACGCGTGCGGATAGCGCCGCATCATGTCGGGCGGCAGCCCGACACGCGCCATCAGCGCCGCGACGCGATCTTCGAGCTCGGACCCCGAGTCGATGCCGTAATTGCGCAGCGGTTCGCCAATGATCTGAAGCACGGTCATGCGCGGGTTGAGCGACGAGTATGGGTCCTGGAAGATCATCCGCATTTCGCGCCAGTAGGGCTTGATCAGCGGCGCCGGCAACGCGGCCAGATCGACCGCCTCTGCGGCCCGCCCGCGAAAGCTGATGCTACCTTCGGTCGGAACCAGAATTCGCATGATGCAGCGCCCGAGCGTGGTCTTGCCGGACCCGCTCTCGCCGACGACCCCCAGCGTCTCTCCGCGCCGCAGGGTGAAGCTCACCCGGTCCAGCGCCTGCACTGCCGGCGCAGGTTTTCCGCCGAAGAACTTTCGCCGGCCTTCGAACCGCATGCTGAGATCCTTGACGGCAAGGATGGCGTCGCCGTCGCTCCGGGTCGGCGCCGCGCCGGCGCGGTGCGAACGTTGTTCGAGGACCAGCACGGATGCCAGCAACTTTCTCGTATACGGGTGCTTGGGCGCAAGGAAGACGTCATGCACCGGCCCCTGCTCGACAATGCGGCCCCGGTGCATGACCGCCACGTCATCGGCGATCTCCGCGACCACGCCCATATCGTGGGTGATGAACATCACCGCCATGCCGTAGTGCGCCTGCAGGCCTCCGATCAGGTCGAGAATCTCCGCCTGCGTGGTGACGTCGAGCGCCGTCGTCGGCTCATCCGCGATCAGCAGCATCGGCTCGCAGGCGAGTGCCATCGCCGTCATGGCCCGCTGCCGCATCCCGCCACTGAATTCGAAGGGATAGCTGTCGATGCTCGCTTCGGGTCGCGAAATCTTGACCTGAGTCAGAAGCTCGATGGTGCGCGCACGCGCATCGGCGCGACTCATGCGGCGGTGCAGGCGAATGGCTTCGACGATTTGCTGTCCGATCGTATGGACCGGGCTCAGACTCGACATGGGTTCCTGAAAGATCATGCCGATCTCCCGACCGCGTATCTCGCGTATTCTTCGGCCCTTGGGATCGAGCGCGGCGATGTCAACCGTGCTCTCGCTCGCCCAGGCGACGGAACTGCCATGCAGCAGAATCTGGCCGCTGACGATGCGCCCCGGCTTGGGCACGATGTTCAGGATCGAGCTGGCGGTGACACTCTTGCCGCTGCCGCTTTCCCCCACCACGCACAACGTCTTCCCGCGGCGGAGCGTCAGACTGACGTCATCGACAGCCTTGATGACTTCGCGCCCGGTCTCGAACCAGGTGCTCAGGCCCTTGACCTCGAGCACGATATCGTTTCCCGGCTTGTCCACGCTCAAACGAGCTTACTGGCCGTAAGGGTCGGCTGCATCGCGCAGGCCGTCGCCGACAAAATTCAGCACGAGAACGGCAATCACAACGGCGACACCCGGCGCAAACAACCACGGTGCCGTCGCGATCGCCCTGATATTCTGGGCCTCCTGCAGCAGCACGCCCCAGCTCACCAACGGCGGTTGCAGCCCGAGCCCGAGGAAGCTCAACGCCGTCTCCGCGAGAATCATTCCGGGAATTGCGAGACTTACCTCGGCAATGATGTGGCTGACGAAGGACGGCACCATGTGCCGGAAGATGATGCGCCGCTCCCGGGCGCCATCGAGCCGCGCCGCGGTGACGAAGTCCTCCGTTCTCAGCGACAGGAAGCGACCGCGGACCACCCTGGCGAGGCTGGTCCAGCCGACCAGCGACAGGATGATCGTGATGGCCAGATAGATCCTCAGCGGCGGCCAGTTGGTCGGCATGGCGGCCGCCAGGCCCAGCCACAGCGGCGTGGTCGGCAGCGATAGGACGAATTCGACGGTGCGCTGAATGGCGTTGTCGACCCAGCCGCCGTAGTAACCGGAGATTCCACCCAACACGACGCCAAGCAGCAGACTCAACGTCACCCCGATGAGCCCGATCGACATCGAAATCCGGGTGCCATACATGATGCGGCTGAGCATGTCGCGGCCCAGCCGATCGGCGCCCAGCAGGTACATCGGATCTCCCCTGTTCAGGGGACCGAACGCCTTCGTCTCCAGCGTGATCAGCCCCCACATCTTGTAAGGTTCGCTCGGAACGAAGAATCCAACCGGATATTTGATCGAACGGTCGATGACGAAGGTCCGCCGCAGCGCCTCGGGGTCGATTGTCACCTTGTAACCGAAGACATGTGGCCGGAAGATCATATCTCCCGCGTCGTCGCGGTCGAAAAAGTGCAGTGCCTGCGGCGGCGCGTAGGTATAGCGCGGTGTAAAGGCGGTCGGGCTGAAAGGCGCCAGGAACTCGCAGAAGGCCGCGACCAGGTAGATGAGCAAGAGCACGCCGGCGCTCACAATCGCCAGGCGATGACGGCGGAACTGCCACCACATCAGCCGCCATTGCGATGCGGCGCCCCGTTGCGCGGCAACGACGATCTCCGGTGGCGGCACGTCGCCGTCGCCCGGATAGTCGGTCGGCGAATCGCTAACGGTCATAGCGGATCCGCGGATCGATCCAGACAAGAAGCAGGTCCGAGAGCAATGTGCCGATCAGAACCAAGATGCATTGGAACATGATGAGCGCGCCGCCCAGGTACATGTCCTGCGTCTTGAGCGCCTGGATCAGGATCGGACCGGCGGTCGGCAGGCTCAGAACGCTCGACACGATGACGTCGCCGGAAACCAAGACCGGCAGGACCCAGCCTACGGTGCTGATGAACGGGTTCAACGCAACCCGGGTCGGGTAGCGCAGGATGAGCGGCAGCTCGGCGAGGCCCTTGGCACGGCCCGTCGTCACATAGGGCTTGCCGAGCTCGTCGAGGAGATTGGCGCGCATGATGCGCACGAGGGCGGCAATGCCGGCGACCCCCAGCACCACGACCGGAATCCACAAATGCTTCGCGAGATCGAGTCCCCGGGCCCAGCTCCATGGCACCTGGACGAACTCCGGCGAGAACAACCCGCCGACCGAATAGCCCAGAAACACGACGGACATGTACATGACGAACAGCGCGAGGAGAAAGTTGGGCGTCGCCATGCCCAGGAAGCTCAGAAAGGTGATCACATAGTCGCCGATGCTGTACTGTTTGACCGCCGAATAGACGCCGATCGGGAAGGCGACGATCCAGACGAAGGCCAGGGTGCAGAAGGCGACCAGCGTCGTCATCCCGAGACGGTTCCAGATGATGTCGCCCACCGGCGCGCGATATTCGAATGAGACGCCGAGGTCGCCCTGAAGCGCGTTGCCGACCCAGCGCAGGTACTGAACCGGCATCGGCTCGTCGAGGCCGTAGCGCAGACGCAGCGCCTCAAGCGCTTCCGGGGTCGCGGGCGTGCCGGAGGTGGCAAGGTCCGCGGCGTAGCTGCTGACAAAGTCGCCGGGGGGCAACTGGATGATGGTGAACGCGACCAGCGACACCGCGAAAAACGAAGGTATCATCCATAGCAGGCGGCGAAGGATCAGGCTGAGCAAGCGCCTCTCCGGCTCCGATCCCGCAAACGAACCGCCGGCCGGTTTCTCGCTGGAACCGGTCGGCGGCCCGTAACATGCGTCCTAATTTACGGGATCGAAGTAGTATTGCTCGGTATTGCTCGCGGCTGGGCTGGGATAAGTCCAGGCGAAGGGGCGTCCATACACGTTGTGCATGTTGTTCTTCACCACGGAATAGAGCGGCCCGGGCGTGCTCACACCGATGACGTAGAACTGGTCAGCCGCAATTTCGAGCAGCTGCTGCATGAGTGCGTTCTGCTTTTCCGCGTCGGCATACTTCTTAATTTCGCGATAGAGTTCCATCTGCTTGCGTACTTCGGCCGGCGGTTCTTCGCCCGAGGCGCCGGCGGAGTTGTACCAGTTGCCCCACGGAACTGCGAACAACGACTCGTTCCAGAACGGGAAGTAGAAGGTCGGCTCGAACAGGGCGTCGGCCATTCCGCCGCTGCCGAGAAACACCGCCGCATCGTGTTCGTTGTTGTCCTTGCGCTCGTAGAACAGCGTCCGGTCCACAGTCTGCACCTTCGCGTCGATGCCGATCGCCTGCCAGTACTGAACGACAAGCTGGGTGGAGTCGAGGAAGTCGCCAAGGGCCGGGATCACCATCACGTTGAAGGCGATGCGTTTGCCGTCCGGGCCCAGCCTGAATCCATCGGAGTCTTTCTTCGGGTAGGCCTTGTCGAGATGTTCGTTGGCTTTCGCCACATCGTACTCGGTGTACTGCTTGGCAAGCCGCTCGTTGTAGAATGAGGACTCCCGGCGCGGAGCGGCCTGCCACGGCTCTCCCTGCCCGACGAAGGCCGCATCGATGATGGCGGGGCGGTCGATCGCGTAGCTCAGGCCAATAAGGAAATCCTTGTTGCCGAAGATCTCGCGCTTGACCGGATCCTTGTGCGTCCGGTTGAACGAGATTGCGGTCGTGTTCATGTCGGCGTTGGGCCCATCGACGAGACGGATGTCCGCGGTCTGTGCCGCGTCGATAAACACGGCGCGATTCGCATTGGAGTTGATGTGGCGGTCCTGATAGTCGATCTCGCCGTTCACCGCCTTTAACACGAGTGTCTGGACATCCGCGTTGACCGAGATACGCAGGTTGTCGATGTAGGGCAGCTGATTACCCGCGGTATCGACCTTATGGTAATAGGGGTTGCGCTCGAGCGTGACCAGCGTCGCCCCACCGATATAGGGTTGCTTGATGACCCATGGCTCCATGGTGGGCCGATCGGGGTTCTGCCAGCGTTCGTTCGCTTCCGTATCGACGCCACACCTCTTGATGAAGAGCTCCGTCCAGTTCTGCGTACCCGCCTCCTTGGTAAGCGCATCGAGGCCGTCCTTGTTGTAAGCCGGGTGGAATTGCGAACAGTAGTGCTTGGCCATCATGGCGATCTGTACGCCATAGACGCTGGCCAACCGCTGCGGAAAGAGACCGTATGGCTCCTTAAATGCGATCTTGAACGTCGTGTCGTCGATCTTCTCGAACGCGCCGGTCTCGCCGCCACTCGTCAGCCAGTCCGGCGGCGAGGGAAGGAGCTCGGTGTTGCCCACGATATCGTTGATGAAGAATCCGATGTCGTCGCTGCCGAACGGCTTTCCGTCGGACCACTTCAAGCCCTTGCGCAGCTTAATGGTGAAAGCGGTTGCGTCGTCGTTGCTGGTGAACTCCTCGGCGAGGTTCGGAATGACCTTTCCGCTCCATTCCCGGTCCCAGGCGAGCAATGGTTCGTAGCCGGCGATGCGGAACAGCCAATTGCGGTCCGAGCCGCCGACCAAGCCGCTGCGCCACGTGCCGCCATACTTGCCGACGTTCTCGACCGGCGTCACGACCCGCGGATTCTCGGGCAGCCGTTGCACGACAGGCGGCAGCTTGCCCGCCTTCACCAATGCCTCGAGCATCGGCGCTTCGCGATAGCCGGCCGCCCCCGCAACGAAGACCGCCAAGGTCGATGCACCAAGCGCGAATGCGCCGGCAAGGACTACTGTACGAAGCACCCTAGAGGACCGTTCGCGGGATCCCACGAAAACAGAACCGCCTACCGTCATTTCACACCCCCCATTATCGCCGTCGCCCAGGCCGATCCGGATCTAATCGCCCGGTTTAGACCGAAAGGCTTGCATGACGCGTCCGGGCTGTCAACAAATTCATCAACTTGTCAGGCATCTTTGGCCCGATGCGGGCTACGACTGGTCGCCGAGCCAGCCGAGCGTGGCAGCGGCGGCGCGGTCGGACGATGGCGACGGTATTGCGACATTTCCACGCGCCGCCTCGACGGCGGCGAGAATCCGCTCACCGACAAACTCCAGCCCCGCCCCATCGAGGCGCCGGACGTCGATCTGCAGGATGCCGCGATCAGCGAGCAGCGAGCGGACGATGACCCGTGGCCGCAAGTTCGCAAGCGCCGCGTCGAGCCCATGGGCGCTGAAGCCCGCGCCGGCGGGATCGATCGCGAGGTGCACGCGTCGGAACGGGTTTCCGGTCTCGTCGGGAACCGACGCGGCGTCGACGCCGCGAATGCCGGAGAGGCGCCGCACCAGTTTCTCGGCGCGCGCCGCGACCTCGCGGTCGACCTGACCGAGGTCGAGCGCCATCCAGCGGCGCAGCGCGGCAATTGCGCCGACCACGGCTTCCTTCCCTGCCTTCATCGGCCGGCCGATCCCGCGCTGCTGCGCGTAGCAGGCGCGGACCAGGTCGCGGCGTCCGGCGACTATGCCCGCCGTAGGACCACCCAAGGCCTTCTGCGCACTGAACAAAACCAGGTCTGCCCCGGCTGCGATCAGCTCGCGCCAGCCGTATTCCGCGGCGGCATCGACAACCACCGGAACGCCACGCGCATGGCAGATTTCGATGAACTGTTGCAGCGGAATCATTCCGCTTTGCGCGGCATGATGGGAAATCACATAGAATGCTGCCGCGGTGGCGTTGCTCAGCACGGCTTCAAGCTGATAGCCGCCGGACTCGATGGCCGCGCCGAAGTCCACCACCCGGGCGCCGGGGAGTCGGAGATCACCGGTAATGGATGAACCGTAATTCACCACATGGCCCTTCTGGATAACGACCTCGTTCTTCATGCCGCTGCTGTCCGGCAGCCGCTCGATGCGGGCGAGATCGAGCCCGGTCATGCATGCCGCCGCGGCAATGGCGATACTTGCCGATGTGCAGCCGGTGACACAGCCGGCTTCCGCGCCGGTCGCCTCGACGATCGTGCGGCTTGCCACGGCCTGCAGCTCCGCCATGTCCACCGAGTGGGGCAGAATGCCGGCCATAGCCTGAATCACCTCCGGGCCGACGGGGCTCGCCCCGAAGACCGTTTCCGTGCCCGAGGCGTTGATCAGGCGCGTCAGGCCGAGTTCACCGATGACATCCCGCCACATGAGGTCGCCCTCCCCGCTCGCGCGTCGCCCCACCCCTTCGATCCGCGGGACTCGCCCCGCCGAGCCCAGTCGGATGTACGCGCATTCGGCGCGCGAGTGGAGTCTATTGAAAGAATGTCGGTAAAGATGTAAGACAACTATCGAGCCGCCCGCCATTGCCGCCAGTCCCAAAATCGCCATGTCCACAATGATTAACCTGCAGCAGATTGAAGCCGCATTCGTCGACGACACGATCAAGGGCATGCCGGGCGGGATGACACCGGTACGCCTGGGCGACATCGGCATTCAGGGCTGGAACCTGTTGCGCGAGGATCTGCCGCTGCCCCTCGCCGTGCTCCATGATTCGGCGCTGCGCCACAACGGCGATTGGATGCGCCGCTTTCTGGCGGGATCCGGGGCCCGGATTTCGCCGCACGGCAAGACGACGATGAGCCCACAGCTCTTCAGCCAGCAGGTGAACGACGGCGCCTGGGCCATCACCCTGGGCTCGGTCCAGCAATTGCAGGTGGCTCGACATTTCGGGTTCGAGCGGGTCGTACTCGCCAACCAGTTGGTCGGCGCCCGGTCGATCCGGTTTGTCGTCGATGAGATCGCCCGAGATCCCGCGTTCGACTTCTACAGCTTCGTTGACTCGGTCGCCTCGGTCCAGCGACTGGCGGAAGCCGCGGGCTCGGCGCGGCTGGAGCGCCCGCTGCAGCTGATCGTCGAGGGCGGATTCACCGGGGGTCGCACGGGGTGCCGGACTTTCGACGAGGCGATGGCGGTTACCCGGGCCATAAAACGCAACGCCCCTTACCTGTCGCTACGCGGTGTCGGCGGCTATGAGGGGTTGCTGCAAAGCGATGACGCGGAAACGACCGAAACGCGGGTCAACGAATTTCTCGACTACCTGGTCGATATTGCCATCGCCTGCGAACGCGAGGACTGCTTCGGGTCGGGCCAGGTCCTGCTGACCGCAGGCGGCTCATCCTTCTACGACCTGGTGGCGGCGCGATTTGCCGATGCGCGCATCAGCCGTGACCACATGGTTTTGACCCGCAGCGGTTGCTACCTGACACATGATTCGGGCTCCTATTTGGAACGCTTCGCCCGGGTGCGGCATCGTACGCCGTCGGTGGACAATCTCGGATCGGGCCCAACGGCGGCGCTGGAGGTCTGGGCCTACGTGCAGTCGCGGCCAGAGCCGCGCAAGGCCCTCCTGACCGTAGGCAAGCGCGACATATCCTACGACTCGCGCCTGCCGCAGCCGCTAAAGTGGCTGCGCCCGTCCCCGCGGGCGAAGGCCGCCGACATCGAGGCCATTCCGGCGGGTCACGTTGTCACCGCGCTCAACGATCAGCACTGCCACTTGAGCATCCCGGAGGATAGCCCGCTTGCCGTCGGCGACATGGTGGCCTTTGGGATTTCGCATCCGTGCACGACCTTCGACAAGTGGCAACTCATATGCGTCGTCAACGACGACTATGACATCGTCTCCGCCGTTCGAACCTATTTTTGACCGATTGGCGCGGGTCCCACATGATGATGCTGTTCGACCAAAGGCGCGCCAAGTTGGGAGCAGACATGCCGGCGGCGAGCACGCCCGCCGCGCGGTCGGAATGGCGTCGCTGCCACACGGCGTAAGCATCGAGGTCGAGCCCATCGTCGAAGTCCGACCGGCCTGTCACAATTAGATCTTCGTTCGAGGAAACTCCGCCCCCATGCCCCGTGATCCGCGACACGATCCGCTGTTCGAGCCCATTCGGATCGGTCCGAAGACGCTGAAGAACCGCCTTTATCAGGTGCCGCAATGCACCGGCGCGGGCGTCCTCAAGCCGGGGGCAAACGCGATGCACCGCGCCGTCAAGGCCGAAGGCGGATGGGGCGGCATCTGCACCGAGTCCTGTTCCATCCACCCGGAGGTGAACCAGTCGACTTCGACCTGCACGACGATTTGGGATGAGGGCGACGTCATCAACCACCGCTATATGACCGACGAGGTGCACAAGTGGGGCGCTCTCGCCGGAATCGAGCTCGGCGCCGGTGGCATAAAGGACAATTTGGCGACCCGCTACGTCGCCGCGGCCTTCGACCGCTTTCCGTCGTCTTCGATCCCTAAGATCTACACTTACGAAGCGAACGAAGACGACATCAAGCGGATCATGCAGATGTACGCCGAAGCGGCGCAGCGCGCCGTCGACGCGGGCTTCGACATACTCTACGTCCACGCCGCGGCCGGCGTGTTTCCGGCCCACGCCCTGTCCCGCCATTTCAATCGACGGACCGACAAATACGGCGGTTCCTTCGAGAACCGCGCCCGCTTCTGGATCGAGGCACTTGAAACCCTTCGGCGCGTCGCCGGCGATCATTGCGCGGTCGCTACGCGCATCGCCATCGACGATCTCGCCGGGCCGTGGGGAATCGAGATGCATGACGAGGGGCTTCGCTGGGTCGAACTGGCGACGCGTCTGGGCTTGGTTGACCTGTGGGACGTCATCATTGGCGGTGCCGGGCACGACGCCTGGGGCGAGGATTCCGGACCCTCGCGCTTCTACAAGAGCAATCACCAGGCGCCGTGGAACGGCGAGGTGAAACGGATCGCCAAGGCTCCGGTCGTGGGCGTCGGGCGCTTCACCGATCCCGACGAGATGGTCAGGGTCCTTCGCCAGGGTCAGCTGGACATCATCGGTTGCGCCCGGCCGTCGATCGCCGATCCCTGGTTGCCACGCAAGATCGACGAGGGCCGCTCGGACGAGATTTGCGAATGCATCGGCTGCAACATTTGCATCTCGCGTTTCAACCTGAACAGCACCATCGTCTGCACCCAGAATCCCACGGCGATGGAGGAATATCGTCGGGGCTGGCATCCGGAGCTGTTCGCGCCGACGCCGGCGCCCAAGCAGGTTCTGGTGATCGGCGCCGGCCCCTCGGGGCTCGAATGCTCGCGCATACTCGGGCTGCGCGGCTATTCCGTCGATCTGTGCGAAGCCGACGAGACGCTGGGCGGCCATCTGCGTGACGTCGTCAAGCTGCCCGGGTTGGCGGAATGGAACCGCGTCGTCACCTACCGAGAATCGCAATTGAGCCGAATGACGAACGTGAGAATCCTGCGCGGAACCGGCAAGGTCACCGCGGAAGACATCCTCGAATACGGCGCGTCCCATGTCGTGCTCGCCACCGGCGCCCATTGGGTCGGCAATGGGCTGGGAGCGTCCGGGCCGGACCCCATCGCCGGCGCCGACATGTCCATGTCGTACTGCGTCACCCCGGAGCAGTTCTTCGCCGGCAAGGCCGTGGGCAACCGCGTGGTGGTTCTGGATTCCGACGGTTACTTCATGGCCTCGAGCCTAGCCGAGGTGCTGGCCGATAGGGGCAAGACGGTCACGATCGTGACTCAGCTTGAGACACTGGCGCCGATGATGGAGCTGACTCTCGAAAGCTCCAATTTCAGGCGGATGATCCGCGAGAAGGGAATTCAGTCGCGAACGGCGCATTGGGTCTCGAGAATTAATGCGACCAACCACGGGGCGGAGGTCGCCATTTACGACCTCTATGGCGATGGCTCACGGCGCACCACCCGGCCGGAACGGGGTGTTTACCCTCGCCGCCTCGGGGAAACGGTCGAGACGCTTGAATGCGATACGATCATCCTGTGCACGGCGCGGGAGTCCAATACCGAACTGTTTGACGGCCTCATGTCGCGCCGAGACGTGTGGACGCCGAAGGGCATCGACGTGGTCGTCCGCTCCGGCGACTGCCTGGTCCCGCGATATCTTGCCGACGCGATCTTTGATGGCCACCGCATTGCCCGCGAATTCGAAAGTCCGAACCCGGAGCGACCGCGGGCGATCATTCGCGAACGGCAGATCTGGAACCATGAGGTGTTTCCCAAGATCGGCGATCGCGTGCTCTAGCGCCGGCGGTCCGGGCGATCGAGGCACCGATCGCACGATGGCAGACATCAGGAAGGAAACCGTCCATGAGTGCCATGCCGCTTTCGGATGAAACGAGGAAACTGTTGTCGCGCATCAGCACGGCAACGCTGACCTCACAGCTGCTCGCGCGCGGCCTGCGCAATACCTTCATGCAGAAGGTCTTTCGACTGACATCTGGCGGCCCGACGATGGTGGGCGAGGCGTTCACGCTGCGCTACATTCCGTCGCGGGAGGACATCGACATTTCCGCCGTGTTCGAGGATCACGAGCATCCTCAGCGCAAGGCCGTCGAAACGGTGCCGCCCGGCCATGTTCTGGTCCTCGATTGTCGGCAGGACAATCGCGCCGCCGCGGCGGGCAGCATTCTCCTCACACGCATGATGGTCCGGGGCGCCGCCGGCGTCGTCACGGACGGCGGGCTGCGCGACTCGCCGACGATCGAGAAGCTCGACTTTCCCGTCTATTGTTCGGGACGCGCCGCACCGACCAACCTGACGCGGCATCATGCGGTTGACATCAACGTGCCAATCGGCTGCGGCGAGGTTCCCGTCTATCCGAACGACATAATGGTTGGGGACGACGAAGGCGTGGTTGTCATTCCCCGCCATCTCGCCGACGAGGTCGCCCGCGACGGCTACGAGCAGACGCTGATGGAGAACTTCGTGACCGAACGCGTGATGGCCGGCCAGTCGATCTTTGGGCTGTATCCGCCCGATGCGCAAGCGCTCGAGGCGTTCAGGGCGTGGCGGCAGAGCCGCGGCGTAATCTGACGGCCCAGTGCCTCGACCCTGAGTATCCGGCGCCCGTCAACGGCCGGACGGCGCGCCGGCATAGGGCGGTTCGGGTAGACCCTGCACCCCGGCTTCGACCGCGAACAGGCTGCCGGCCATCGGCTGGTCGGAAAGATCGATTCCTTCCGGCCGGATCGACGTGACGTAGATCGTCTCCAGGCGCGAGCCGCCAAAGGCGAGCATGCTGGGCTTCGCCACGGGAAGCGCGATGCGCCGATCCACCTTCCCCTTTGGCGTGAACCGCACCAGTTCCCAGCCGTCGTTCGCCGCCATCCAATAGCAGCCGTCCGCGTCGACGGCGCCGCCGTCGGGTCGGCCCGGCATGCCGTGGGTATCGCAGAAAACCCGCCGGTTGAAGATATCGCCGGTCCCGGGATCGAGATCCCACGCCCAGATGGTACGCACCGCGGCGTGGGAGTCGGAATGAAAGAGCGTGCCGCCGTCGGGCGAGAACGCCAGTCCGTTCGAGACGATCAGGCCGCGGACCATGGGACTGCAATTTCGGTCGGCATCGACGCGATAGAGCGTGCCGGACGGCTGCGTCGGATCCGGGGGCTCCGCCATGCTGCCGACCCAGAATCGCCCGGCCCGATCGCAGCGGCCGTCGTTCAGGCGATTGTGGGGCAAGTCCGGCTCCGGCTGCGCAAGCCGTGTCAATGTGCCGTCCTCGAGGTCGAAACGGTGGATCCCCGACTTCAGCGCGGCGAGCACGGCACGATCGTCCCACAGCGCGAAAGAGCCGATCGGCTCCGGCAGGGTCCAGACGCGGTTCTCTCCGCTCGACGGATCGAACCGATTCAATCGGCCGACCGGAATGTCGATCCAGTAGAGCGCCGAGGCCTTGGCGCACCAGACCGGGCATTCGCCCAGCGCCGCCCGAATATCGAGCACGCACTCGACGGAAAGCCGACTCATGAGGCGCGCTCCGCCGCGGCTTGCCTCAATGTGGTGGCGCAGCCAGGCCGGCCAGCGCCGCCGCGGCAAAGTCGCAATTCAGGCCTCGGCACCGCGGCAATGTGCTGGCGCGTATGGAGACGCGGACCGAGTGAAGAAAAGGGACCTTGGAAAATCATCCGGATTCCCTGCCAATGCGGGCGGATTTGTCGCAGTCGAAGGCCGGCTGGATCAACCGAGCGATGGTCGCCAGCATGGCATTGTATCCGATCCGCCGTCGGGTCGAACATGCCCAGGACGCGGCGTCCGACCCTTGTCTTATTCGAGGCGCCAGAAATCAAGTGGGCGCAACGGGCCGCCAAGTATGAACATGCAAGCCACAGCAGCTCGCATTGAAACAATCACTGACCTCAGGGGCAAGCTCGCGGGGATCCTCAAGCCGGCCTCGGAAAGCAAGAAGCCCTTCCCAGTTTCCCGGGAAGGGCTCGAGCAAATAAAGCTGGTTGCGGGGGCAGGATTTGAACCTGCGACCTTCAGGCTATGAACTCCGCCGCAATTCCGCGTGAGTCCACGAAACGACGCAAGAGTCTAACAACTTGAAATCGTATGTAATTTTTCTAGCGACCTTCAGGGTGATGGCCCGACATTCCGCGCTTCTGACGGCGCGGAGACGGTGGCCGCAGGTTCCGCCTCAAAACCGAAGACGGTCGTCATAACGGATGATGCGCGAGAGATACTCAGAGATAGCCTTAATGGGCCAATTTGCTCCATTATGCGGGGATGGCTACCCAACTCCGCACTCCTCGTCTCGCCGTACTGATCGATGCCGACAACACGTCATCCCGGATCGCACCTGGCCTATTTCAAGAAATAGCCACGATTGGTGAGGCGAGTGTCCGCCGGATTTATGGGGACTTTTCAGGGACGAAACTCAAATCGTGGGCCGGCGTCTTGTCAACCCATGCAATCATGCCGCACCAGAATTTCGCCA
>JBBECF010000130.1:0-17206 GCA_040881945.1 Dongiaceae bacterium
ATACCCACGGGAGTACCCCTTTCCCTCCCTGACACAAAATCCCTTACGTCACCCGCCCACCGCGACGCCGCGACCCGGATCGCAAACCGTGTTAACATAGCGCCATGGAGATGCCGATCCCGGTCAACGAAAGCGAGCGCTTGGTCGCGCTGCGGGAGTACCGCATCCTCGACACGCCCGCCGAGGAAAACTACGACGAGATCTGCGAGCTGGCGGCGCAGATTTGCGGCTGCCCGCTGGCGGTGATCGGCATGATCGACCAGTCCCGCGAATGGCTGAAATCGAAATACGGTCTGCCCAAGGAAATGACCGCGGTTCCCCGCCATGTCACGATGTGCTCCGCCACGATTTGTCAGAACGATCTGCTGCTCGTTCCCGACCTCACCCAGGACGAGCGCTTCCGCGCCTCTCCCTTGGTCACCGGCCCGCCGAATCTGCGCTTCTATTGCGGCATGCCGCTGATCAATCCCGACGGCTACGCGCTCGGCACCTTGTGCATCATGGACGTGCAACCGCGCCGGATCACCTTCGAACAGGCCGAGCAAGTGCGCCGCCTGTCGCGCCAGGTGGCGGCGCAGCTCGAGCTTCGGCGCAAGCTGTTCGAGCTCGATGGGGCGCTGAGCGAACTGCGCCAGAGCCGGGAAGAGCTCGCGGCGCAGCGGACGAGGTCCGACGACCTGCTGCTCAACATCCTGCCGGCGGCGATCGCCGAGGAGTTGAAGCGCAACGGCCGCGTGGCGCCGCACTATCACGGCGCGGTCACCATCCTGTTCGCCGATTTCGAGGGCTTCACCAGGCTGGCCGCCAGCACGGAGCCGGCGGCGCTGGTGCATCTGCTCGACCGCTATTTCAGCAAGTTCGACGAGATCGTGGCGGCGCACGGCCTGGAAAAGCTGAAGACCATCGGCGACGCCTATATGTGCGTCGGCGGCCTGCCGGAAACGAACCGCACCCATCCCTACGACGCCTGCCTGGCGGCGCTGGCCATGCAAGCCTTCGTCGCCGAAGTCAAGCGCGAGCGCGACACGGGCGGGTTGCCGAGCCTGGAGATGCGGGTCGGCATCCATACCGGGCCGGTGATGGCCGGGGTCGTCGGCAAGCGCAAGTTCACCTACGACATCTGGGGCGACGCGGTGAATGTCGCCGCGCTGATGGAGGCGAACGGCATGCCCGGCAGGGTCAATATTTCCGAGGGCACCTATCAGCGCGTCAAGGACCTGTTCGCGACCGAACGGCGCGGCAGCGTCCAGGCGAAGAACAAGGGCCAGCTCGACATGTATTTCCTCGACCGCATCAAGCCGGAATTCAGCCGCGACGCCGACGGCCTGGTGCCGAACGATCAGTTCACGATGCGGCGCAGCCACGTGGTGGCCGATTTCTCGCAGTGGACCGGCGGCGCCGGGGCGACAGGCTAGCCATCGGTCCGGCTAGCCGGTCACCCGGCCGCGCCGCCGCGTGGCCGGACGCATCGGTCCTGTGCTAGGCTTCCGCCCGGCGGCAGGGACCGGGACGCCGACGGGCAATAGCGGCGACGGGCGGGGGGAGGCTGGGATGGCCGGATTGGCCGCCGGCAACGCGACAATGGCGAAGTTCGGTTACCCGGCGACCCTGGTGGCCGACTACGACCGATGGGTCGTCTTGCTGCGCCCGCAGCAGGCGACGCTCGGCGCGCTGGTGTTGGCCTGCCGCGAACCGGCCACCGCGTTCTCGGCGATCAGCCGCGAGGCCTTCGCCGAGCTGGCCGGCATCGTCGCCGATATCGAGGGCGCGTTGGCGCGCGCCTTCGCCTTCGACAAGATCAACTATCTGATGCTGATGATGGTCGACCCGCACGTTCATTTTCACGTCTTGCCGCGCTACGACCGCGAGCGCGCGTTCGCCGGCCTGCGTTTCGTCGACCCGGGCTGGCCGCGCGCCCCCGACCTGTCGCAGGGGCCGCAATTGACCGATTCGGCGCGCGACGAGTTCCTGACCCTGCTGCGCGCGCAGTGGGCGGAGCGGCGCCGATGAGCGCGGCACGGGTCCGGCGGCGCGCATGAAGACGATCGACCGCTACATCCTCGGCAAGACGCTGGGGCCGTTGTTCGCGGCCATCGGCATCGCGCTCGTCGCGATGATGCTCGAGCGCCTGGTGCGCCTGCTCGACCTCCTGGTGAACAAGGGCGGCCCGCTGTTCCTGATTCTGAAGATGCTGGCCAATCTGATCCCCCACTATCTGGGGATCGCCCTGCCCGCCGCGTTCTTCGTCGGCGTGCTGCTCGCCATCACGCGGCTGAACAGCGACAGCGAGCTCGACGCCATCTACGCCTTCGGCGTCGGGCTGCACCGGCTGCTGGCGCCGATCATGGGACTGGCGGTCGTGCTCATGGTCTGCAGCTCCATCATCATCGGATTCCTGCAGCCGCATACCCGCTACGCCTACCGGGCGCTGGTTTACGCCGTCACCAGCAACGCTTGGGACAAGGCGCTCGAACGGGGCATCTTCTTCACCGGCTTCGGCGATACGACGATCGTCGTGCAGGACATCGCGGACGGCGGCCAGCGGCTTTCCGGGATCTTCATTTACGAGGAGAAGCCGCCCTCGCGGTCGATCACGACGACCGCGGCGGAAGGACGCATCTATCGGTCGCGCGTGGATTACCGGCTGATTCTCAGCCTCAAGAGCGGCGTGCGCCTGGAGACCGACGCCGTCGGCGGCAAGACGAGCGTGCTCAGCTTCGACGACATGGCGTTTCCGCTCGACCTGGCGTTCGACGTGCAAGGCTTCCACGAGCGCGGCACGGCCGATCGCGAGCTGACAACGCTCGAGCTGTGGGCGATGCGCGACAACCCGCCCCCGGGCATCGCGAAGACGGAGATCATGACCGAGATGCACGGCCGCGCGGTGCGCGTCGCCACGCTGCTGATCCTGCCGCTGTTCGCGATCCCGCTCGGCATGGCGTCGCGCCGCGGACGACGCGGCATCGGTCTGGCGTTCGGCCTGGCGCTGGTGATCTTCTATCATTACGTCTTGCAGCTCGGCGAGAGCCTGTCGGACCTCGGCGTCGTCTCGCCGTGGGTCGGCCTGTGGTCGCCCTTCGCGGTCTTTGCCGGCGTCAGCATGTGGAGCTTCCTGCTGGCGCGCCGGCGTCCCGGACACAACCCGATCTCGGTCACGATGGACCAGTTGGAACGCGCCTACGACGCGCTCCGCGGGCTGGCGTTGCGGCCCCGGACGGCGGCGTGATGCGCACCCTGATCGGCTACGTCACGCGGGTGTTCCTTGCCCAGCTCGCCCTGATGCTGACGGCTTTCGTGGTCTTGATGCAGATCCTCGACCTGCTGAACAGCGCCGACCAGCTGTTTCGGCGGCATGGCGACGATCCGCTGGTGCTGCTGCGCTATGCCGGCTTGCGCCTGCCCGAGCTCGTCACCTTCATGCTGCCGTTCTCGGTGCTCATGGCGTCGCTGCTGGCGCTGGCGCGGCTGGCCCACAACAACGAGGTGCTGGCGCTGAAGGCCGCGGGCATGTCGTTCTATAAGCTGCTGTCGTGCTTCGTGCCGGCCGCCCTCGCCGTGGCTGTCCTGCATTTCGTGTTCAGCGACCAGCTCACGCCGTTGGCGGCGCGGGCCCTGGATAACTGGGAGGCGAAGAGCCGCGCCGTCGCCGCCAGCCAGGCGGAGGGCGCCAAGCCGGCGGTCTGGGTGCGCGACGGCAGCACGATCGCACGCGTCGCCGGCATCTTGCGCGACGGCAACGAGCTGCGCGGCGTGACCCTATTCCTGCGCGACGCCCGCGGCAACCTGCGCCAGCACCTGACGGCGCGCCGCGCGGTCTATGCCGACGGCGCGTGGCGTCTGTTCGACGTCGAGCCGCGGCTGATCTCGTCCACCGGGACCGTCGCGTCCGCGTGGCTGGCCGAGGCGCCATGGCAGACGAAGCTGACGCCGGATCACTTTTCCGACCTCTCGGCGCCGCCGACAACGCTGTCGCTGAAAGAACTGGCGGCCTTCGTCGCCAACCCCGGGGTCGGCAACCGCCCGACCTATTTTTACGAGACCTGGTTGCACAAGCGGCTGGCCATCCCCGTTGCCTCGTTCCTGATGGTGCTGCTGGCGGCGCCCGTGGCCCAGGGGCTGCGGCGCCACGGCGGCATCGCCGCCGGTCTGACCGCCGGCGTCGGGCTGGGTTTCCTGTTCTTCGTCACCGACGGCCTGGTGCTGGCGCTCGGCGAAGCCGGCGCACTGCCCCCGGCGCTGGCCGCCTGGAGTGCGACGGTCGTGTTCGCGAGCGTCGGCGGCGCGGCGCTCATCCGCATGGAAGGGTACTGATGAAGGCGTGGATCGACGCCGCCGCCGCGCGCGACGATATCCGCGTCTTCGGGCTGAGCCTGATCGAGCGGCATCTGCGCGCCTTCGCCCTGTTGCGTCCGCGGCCGACCGAGATTTGCATCGACCTGGGCGATTCCGCCGCCCGCCCGCCGATCCCGGCGCGGCTGGCGCGAAGGCTGCCGCTGCGCTGGACGCAGTCGCCCGGGACGGCGGGCGAACGGCTGCGGCGCTATCTCGACGACGCCGGAAACGAGACGGTGCTAGCGGTCGCCGGCGACGCGCTCGTCGATCCCCGGCTTTACGGGTTCATGGCGCAACGCGAGGGGTCGTGGGCGGCGCGCGCCGGCGCCGAGCGGACCGCCATCCTGCGCCTCGAGCCGCGCGACCGCGAGGCGGTCGTCGGCGACGCCGGGTCGCTGTTCGAGGCGGCGGAGGCGGCGCTGCGCAGGCCCGGCGTCCGCGAGGTCGCGCCCGAGGACTTCCCGGCCTTCATCGCGATGCTGCGGCGCAGCCTGCCGTTCTACCTGTTCACGCTCGCCGACCGGGCGGCGCGCGACCGCTGCGAGCGCTTCCTGTTCCGCTCGAACTACAAGGGATCGACCGACCTGCTCACCGAATACCTCTATCCGCCGCTGGTCTGGCGCCTGGTGCAACCGCTGGCGCGGGCCCGGGTCCACCCCAATCTGGTGACGCTGCTCGGCGTCGCCTTCGCCTTCGCCGCGGTGCCGTTGTTCGCCGCCGGCGAGTTCGCGGCGGGGCTGATCCTCGCCTATGCCATGAGCGTGCTCGACTCGGTCGACGGCAAGCTCGCCCGCCTGACCTTCACCGATTCCCGGCTCGGCACGTTTCTCGATCACGGATTGGACATCGTGCATCCGCCGCTGTGGTACCTGGCCTGGGCCTGGGGACTGAGCGGCGGCGACGCCGGATCGACCGTGTTCGCGGCGGCGATCGGGATGACCGTCCTCTACATCCTCGACCGTCTGTGCCTGATGATCTACCGGGCGCGATTCAAGCGCGGCCTGCATACCCACGCCGCGATCGACGCGTTCATCCGCCGCTTCATCTCGCGCCGGAACATCAACCTGGCGCTGTTCACGGTCGGCTACGTCGCCGGTCTCGGCGTCGCGGCGTTCTACCTGATCGTGCTGTGGCAGGCGGCGACGCTCGCCTATCATGCCGGGCGCACGGCGTGGATCCTGGGCGTCGAGCGCGCCGCGCCGGGCCGCCCGATCGCCGGTCCGGCCGGAAGGTGACGGGCTTGCGCGACCGCGTCGGCGTCACTAGATTGCGGCATTCCATGATCCCGGAGAATCGTCCGTGGCGGTGAGCCTCGCGTTCTGGAAGGAGCGCACCCACAACCTCAGCCGCATGTCGCTGGGCGATCTGGTGAAGGTGTACTTCACCTATCCGGCGGTGCTGGTCTATCTCGCCCTCGCCGCGCTCGCCGCCGGGCTGGCGCTGAGTTGGGTCGAGGCGTGGTGGTCGATCGCGGTCGCGGCGGCGCTGGCCGGCCTCGTCTATCCCCTGGTCTGGTACCTGCTGCACCGCTTCGTGCTGCACGGGCGCTATCTCTACAAGTCGCGCCGCACCGCGGCGGCGTGGAAGCGCATTCATTTCGACCACCACCAGGACCCGCACGATCTGCGGGTGCTGTTCGGCGCGCTGTACACGACCCTGCCGACGATCGCGCTGGTGACGCTGCCGATCGGCTGGCTGGTCGGCGGCCCGGCGGGGGCCGCCGCGGCCTTCTTCGGCGGCGTCGCGACGACCTTGTTCTACGAGTTCTGCCACTGCGTGCAACACCTGAACCACGCGCCGAAATCGCGCTTCCTGCAGCGCATCAAGCGGCTGCACCTGGCCCACCATTTCCATAACGAGACCGGCAATTTCGGCATCACCAACTTCCTGTGGGACCGCGTCTTCGGCACGTTTTACGACAAGGCGAAACAGGTGCCGCGCAGCCCGACGGTGTTCAACCTCGGCTACGACTCGGTCGAGGCGGAGCGCTATCCGTGGGTGGCGCGGCTGTCGCAGGGCACGCGCCGCCTCCGCCCGGCGACGCCGGCCGCCGAGCATCGGGCCCGTCGCACCCGCGCATGACCGCGGCGTCGGCGCACTGCGCCGCGGCGCCGTTGCGCGTCGAGCCGGTCGACGGCCGCCGCGACCTCGATCGCTTCATCCGTCTGCCGCGCCGCCTGTACCGCGGCCAGGCCGGCTACGTCGCGCCGCTGACGACGGAGCTGCGGCGCACGCTGAGCCCCGGCAAGAACCCCTATTTCGGCCATGCCACGGCCCGGCTGTGGCTGGCCTATCGCGGCCCGCGTCCGGTCGGGCGGATCAGCGCCCAGATCGACCGGCTGTACCTGGAGCGGCACGGCGACGCCACCGGCCATTTCGGCTTCCTCGACGCCGAGGACGACGCCGCGACCTTCGGCGCCCTGACCGCGAGCGCCGAGGACTGGCTGCGCGCCCAGGGCCTGCGCCGCGTCCGCGGCCCGTTCAACCTGTCGATCAACGAGGAGTGCGGCCTGCTGGTCGACGGCTTCGCCGCCCGCTCGATGATGATGATGGGCTTCGCGCCGCCCTATGCCGGGCGCCGGCTGGCGGAGCAGGGCTACGGCAAGGCCAAGGATCTCCTGGCCTATGACTACGACCTCGACACCGTGCCGCCGATCGACGGCCACGGTCTGCTCGACCGCGTCCAGGCCGGCGGCCGGGTCGCGGTCCGGCCGCTCGACATGGCGCGCTACGACCGCGACCTGGCGGTCATCCTCGACATCTTCAACGACGCCTGGGCGGAGAACTGGGGCTTCGTGCCGTTTACCGAGGCCGAGATCACCCAGGCAGCCGCCTCCTTGCGCCCCCTCGTCCGCCCCGAGCTGGTGTGGATTGCCGAGGTCGACGGCGTGCCGGCGGCGATGATCGTGGCGCTGCCGAACCTCAACGAGGCTATCGCCGACCTGAACGGCGAGCTGCTTCCGTTCGGCTGGCTGAAGCTGCTGTGGCGGCTGAAGTTCCACCGCTTTCGCACCGCCCGCGTGCCGCTGTTCGGCGTGCGCCGGCGCTACCACCGCTCGCCGCTCGGCGCGGCGCTGGTGCTGCTGGCGCTTGCGGCGCTGCGCCGCGACGGCGCGCGGCTCGGCTTCCGCGCCGCCGAGCTGTCGTGGATTCTGGAGGACAACCTGGCGGTCCGCCGCGTCATCGAGAGCGTCGGCGGCCGGGTCTACAAGACCTACCGGATCTACGAGAAGGCGCTGGCATGAACGACGGCGCGTTGACGGCGCTGGTGCTCGCCGGCAGCCGCGGACCGGACGACCCGGTGGCCCGCCACGCCGGCGCTCAGGCCAAGGCCTTCGTCCCGGTCGCCGGCGTGCCGATGCTGCTGCGCGTCGTGCGCACGCTGGTCGCCTGCCCGGCCGTCGGCCGCATCGCGCTGTGCCTCGACGGCGACGCGACGTTCGAGGCGGTCCCCGAGCTCGCCGCCCTGGCCGCCGCCGGCCGTGTGGTCCGGGTCGCCAGCGTTGGGACGCCGGCGTTGAGCGTGCGGCGCGCCCTCGACTCGCTCGGCACGCCGTTGCTGGTGGCGACCGCCGACCACCCGCTGTTGACGACGGCGATGGTCGAGCATTTCTGCGCCGCGGCGCCGGCGGACGCCGACCTGACCGCGGCGGTGGCCTCGGCCACGCTGGTGCGGCGCGCCTATCCCGACGCGGTGCGCACCTTTTACCGTTTCGCCGGCGAGGGCTACAGCGGCTGCAACCTGTTCCTGCTGCGCACGCCGGCGGCGGCGCGCGTAATCGACTTCTGGTCGCGCCTCGAACGCCATCGCAAGCGGCCGTGGCGCCTGGTCTCGGCGGTCGGGCCGCTCACGCTGCTGCGTTTCCTGCTCGGGCGGCTGACGCTCGAGGCGGCGCTCGAGCGGCTGTCGGCGCAAACCGGCGCCAGGGTGCGCGCCGTTCTCATGCCGTTCGCCGAGGCCGCCATCGACGTCGATCGGCCGGCCGATCTGGACCTGGCGGAGGCGATCCTACGGCGCCGCGCGTAACCGCGTCGCGGCCGCCTCGGCGGCGACCCAGCCCTCGACCATGCGCTGGACGCGCGCCAGATCCTCCGGATAGTCGACCTCGCCCCACTCCAGGCCTTCGATCGACACGGTCTCGACGCAGCCGCTCTCGGCCAAGGTGCCGATGACCTTCAGGTACCACCAGCGCAGGCCGTCGGCCGTGCGCATCGCGCGGTCGAGGGCGTCCGCGAACAGACGCGGGCCGTCGCCACGGAAGCGCAGCATGCCGATCGATTCGCCGTCGACCCGGTCGAGCGGCAGGGTCTTGCCGATCTCAACCAGTCTGGTTCCGTCCAGGCGCACCTTCATGTCGTCGGCGTCGTAGGTCGGCTTGCGGTCGATGGTCACGGTGATCGGCGCCGGCGGGCTGTCGAGCAGGCGCCGCAGGATCGCGGCCTCGAACACGGTGTCGCCGTTGACGACGACGAAATCGCGGTCCATTTCCTGGCGCGCCAGCCAGCAACTGCCGAGATTGTCGGCGACGCCGTAGAACGGATTGAACACCGTGCGGATGCTGACGCCCGTTCGGCGCAATCCGGCGAGGAGCTCTTCGACCGCGGCGGCGCGGAACCCGACCACGACGACGATGTCGTCGATGCCGCCGCGCAGGAGCTCGCGCACCTGCCATTCGAGCAGGCAGCAGGAATCGAGCGGCAACAAGCATTTCGGCCGGTCCTCCGTGAGCGGGAGAAGGCGCGATCCCTGACCGGCGCTGAGAACTAAGGCCCTCATTCTGCGCAAAGGATGTTGAAAGGGTCCGCCATAGTCAATGCCCCGTCTGGCGCGAAGGGATTTGCGGCGCCGCGCCGGGTTTGCTATAAACGGTCCCGCCGCGGCGCGAGGGCGCCAGTTCATTCCCCGGTAGCTCAGTTGGTAGAGCAGGCGGCTGTTAACCGCCTTGTCGCTGGTTCGAGTCCGGCCCGGGGAGCCAGTTGGACCGAGGGGTCGGGGGCCGCGACCCGACCCCTCGAGGGTCTGCGCGCCGCCGCCCGATCTCAACGCTGGTTGTCCCGGGGGCGGCGATCGAGCGGCACCTTGAAGCGGCCGGTCGACGAATCGTAGGTCAGGCCCGCGCAGGTCGCGAGGCCGATGCCGGCGAGGCCGAGCAAGGCGGGCACACGGGCGTAACCGATTTTCTGGAAATGGCGAAGAAGCTGGGCGCCGACCGGGTCATCGCCAAGCCGTTCCGGCCGGCCGATCTCATCGACGCCGTGCGCGCCGTGCTCGGCGCAGAGTCCTAGCGTCCGCCTCGCCCGACGCAAGCGGCGTTAACGCAAGCTTAATCCGGCCCGAGGCCTAATGCGCGGGCGGGGAAACAAAGGGAACGGGCATGGCCGGTGCTGCATCCGCGACGCCGGAGGCGTCCTGGAAACGCCTGGAACAGGCGGAGCTGGACGAGGTCGTCGCCGCCCATGCGTGTTTTCTGTCGGGCGCGGCGGGCGGACGGCGCGCCAACCTTGCATTCCACGATCTGGCGGGCCTCGACCTGGAGGGGCGCGACCTGTCGCAGGCCGACCTCTCGGCGGCGCGGCTCAATGGCGCCCGCATGGACGGCATCAACCTGCGCAACGCCAATCTCTTCTGCACCGACATGCGCATGGCGTCGATCCAGCGCGCCGACCTGTCGAGGACGGATCTGCGCGGCGCCTGCCTGCGCGGCGCGCAGCTCAGCGACAGCCTCCTGATCGACGCCGATATCCGCGAGGGCACGCTGGTCCGATCCGATTCGAATAACGAGCTGGATCCGATCACCTTCGAACACCGTCACGCGCAGTTGGTAAGCGTCGTCGCGGTCCGTGCAAATCTTTCCCATGCCAAGCTGACGCACGCCTTCGTCGTCCAGACCGACTTCACGGACGCGATCCTTACCAAGGTCAACCTGCGGCAGGCGGACTTGCGGAATTCGAACTTCACCGGCGCCGAAATGAACGGCGTGGATCTGAGCGGCGCGAATCTCAGTGGAGCGACGATGAACGGCGCCGACCTCACCGACGCCATCGTCGTCGAGTCCGTGTTCGATGGCGCCGATTTGCGGGGCGCGATCCTCGACCCCAAGGTCAGCGCCGCCCCGGAGCTGCGCGCGGCCAACCTGCCGCGGGAAAATGCCAAGATCGTTTCCTCCCTGCCCGGCATCATCGCCGAGCACGCCCTGTGGATTGCCCAGTCCGGGAAGAGCGGCAAGCGGGCGGACCTCAGCGCTGCCCATTTGGCCGGAAAGGATCTGCGCGGCGTCAATTTGGGCGGGGCGCTCCTGTCCTATGCCGTCCTCAGCCGGGCCGACCTTGCCAAGGCGGAACTCGTCATGGCCGACTTGTCCTTCGCCGATCTGCGCGCGGCGAATCTCGTCCAGGCCGATCTGCGAGGCGCCAGGCTGAGCCGGGCGAGGCTCGACGGCGCCGATCTCGCCGGCGCCAACCTTGCGCCGGTGAAGCGCAACGAGACCGATGACGCCGGATGGCCCGCCAACCTGGAACAGGCGAAATTCATCGGCGCCAAGCTGCAAGAGGCCGCGCTGACGGGGGCCCGGCTCAGCGGCGCCGATTTCACCGGCGCCGACCTGCGCGGCGCCGACCTCTGCGGCGCCGACCTCCGGAACGCGAACTTCGCAGGTGCGAAGATGACGAACGCCAGGCTGGACAACGCCCGGCTCGAGGGCGCCAGGAACCTCCCCGTGTTGTAGCGGCGGTGGGGCAGCGGCATGCCACCGCTCCCGCCGGCCGCGACCCCATCAGGGGTCGCTCGATCCCATCACCGCGCCACGCGATCAAGCCTTGTGCCGGCCGCGCGCCCCCGCTAGGCTAACCGCAGGGGAGCGCCGTGTTCCGGATCGACCGCACGCCGCGCCAACCAACGGGTAGGGAGGCGGCACGGCCGGGTCGCGGAAATGCAATCCCGGCCGCAGGCTTTTTCCCTTAGCGCGCAATTCCATAGGGAGGACAATGCCATGCACAAGCAAATCATCGAGCAGGACAAGCCGGCGCGGGCCGAGGCGGAACCGCGGAGCTCGCGTCGCCGGTTCTTGAAGGCGGCCGCGGCCACGGCGGCGGGCGTCACCGCGACGGTCGCCATGCCGAACGTCTCCAGGGCGCAGACGGCGGTGCTGAAGATGCAGGGCTCGTGGGGCGCCAAGGACGTCTTCAACGAGATGGCCGAGGATTACGTCACGCGCGTCAACGAGATGGCGGGCGGCCGCCTGAAGATCGACTACCTGGTGGGCGGCGCCGTGGTGAAGCCGTTCAGCGTGCAGGACGCGGTACACACGGGCGTGCTCGACGGCGCGCACTCGGTGCCGGTCTATTGGTACGGCAAGAACAAGGCGGCCTCGCTGTTCGGATCGGGGCCGATCACCGGCGCCAACGCCGTGCAGACGCTGGCCTGGATTCATTACGGCGGCGGCCAGGAGCTGTACCGGGAGCTGGTCCAGGACATTCTGGGCCTCAACGTCGTCGGGTTCTTCGCCATGCCGATGCCGACCCAGCCGCTCGGCTGGTTCAAGAACGAGATCAAGAGCGCCGACGACATCAAGGGCCTCAAATACCGTACCGTCGGCTTGGCTGCCGACCTGATGCAGGAGCTGGGCGCGGCCGTCGCCCAGTTGCCGGGGGGCGAGATCGTCCCGGCCATGGAACGCGGCGTCATCGACGCCTTCGAGTTCAACAACCCCACGTCGGACCGGCGCTTCGGCGCCCAGGACGTCGCCAAGATCTACATGATGGGCAGCTACCATCAGGCCATGGAGTTCTTCGAGATCATCTTCAACAAGACGAAGTACGACGCGCTGCCGGCCGAGCACCAGGCGATCCTGAAATACGCGGCGGAGGCGGCCTCGACGAACAATTTCTCCAAGGCGATGGATTACTACTCCAAGGACCTTCAGGGGTTGGTCAGCGAGAACGGCGTCACGGTCATCCGCACGCCGGAATCGGTCTTCGACGCGCAGCTCGCCGCCTGGGACAAGCTCACGGCCGAGCTCAGCAAGGATGCCTTCTTCGGCAAGGTCGTGGAATCGCAGAAGGCCTGGGCCAAGCGGGTGGTGTACTACGAACTGCTCAACACCGCGGATTTCAAGCGCGGTTACGAGCACAAGTTCGGAAAGCTCGGCTTCTAAGGCGGCCGGCTGCGGTGACTCCGTTGGGGCGGCGCGCCGGCGCCGCCCCGCTTTGCGCCCGAAGCACGCGCTAAGCAAGGCAGGCCGGTATGGATCGATACCTCTTCATGATCGACCGCTTGAGCGCGGCGGTCGGGAAGGCCTTCGCCTGGTGCATCCTCACCCTGACCCTCGCGGTCAGCTATGAGGTCTTCGTGCGCTACGTCGTCGGGCGTCCCACCCAGTGGGCGTACGACATCAGCTACATCATGTACGGGGCCCTGTTCATCATGGCGGGGGCCTACACGCTGTCGCGCAACGGCCATGTGCGCGCCGACACCTTCTATCGCCTGCTGCCGGCGCGCGTGCAGGCCGCGAGCGATTTGATTCTGTACGTTCTGTTCTTCTTCCCCGGTATCCTGGCGCTGATCTATTCGGGCTCGCTCTATGCCGCCCGGTCCTGGTCGTACAAGGAAGTGAGCGTGTTCAGCCCCGCCGGAGTGCCGATCTATCCGCTGAAGACCCTGATCCCACTGGCCGGCCTCGTCCTGTTGCTCCAGGGGGTGGCGGAGGTGATCCGCTGCGTTCTGTGCCTGCGGTCCGGCCAATGGCCGCAGCGGCTCCACGACGTCGAGGAGCTGGAGACGGCGATCCTGCACGAGCGCGAATATCTGGCCGAACATGGCGCGGGGGTCGGCACGATGGGGGCCGAGCGATGACCGACCCGCAAGTCGGCTTCCTGATGCTGGGGCTGTTCCTCTTCGCCATCATGCTTGGCTTCCCGATCGCCTTCACATTGATGGCCCTGGGCGTCGCCTTCGGCTACTACGCCATGGGCTCGCACGTCTTCGACCTGCTCGTCACCAATGTTTACGACATCATGGCCAACGACGTGCTGGTCGCGGTGCCGCTGTTCCTGTTCATGGGTTATGTCGTCGAGCGCTCCAACATCCTCAACCGGCTGTTCCACAGCCTCCAGGTGGCGGCCAAGCACATCCCCGGCTCGCTCGCCGTGGCCACGCTGGCCACCTGCGCCATGTTCGCCACGGCGACCGGCATCGTCGGCGCGGTGGTGACGCTGATGGGCCTGCTCGCCCTGCCGGCGATGCTCAAGGCCGGCTATGACGTCAAGCTGTCCACCGGCGTGATCTGCGCGGGGGGGTGCCTCGGCATCCTGATTCCGCCCAGCATCATGTTGATCCTCTACGGCGTGACGGCCGGAGTTTCGGTGGTCCAGCTCTACGCCGGCGCCTTCATTCCCGGCTTTATGCTGACCGCCTTCTACTTGATCTACATCGTCGTGCGGGCGATCATCAATCCGAAGCTGGCGCCCAAGCTGCCGAAGGCGGAAACCGACATCCCGTTCCTCGATGTGGCGTGGGCGTTGCTGACCTCGTTCGTGCCGCTGGCGGCGCTCATCATGTCGGTGCTCGGCGCCATCCTGCTCGGACTGGCCACGCCGTCCGAGGCGGCGGCCATCGGAGCCTTCGGCAGCCTGGTCCTGGCGGCGGCCTACCGGCAGGCCGACTTCGCCCGCCTCAAGGAGGCGGTGTACCTGACCGCCCGCGCCTCGGCCATGGTGTGCTGGCTGTTCGTCGGCTCCGCCGGGGTCTTCGCCCCGGTCTTCGCCTATCTCGGCGGGCAGGACGTGATCGAACAATTCGTCGTCGGCCTCGATCTGCCGCCGCTCGCGTTTCTCATCCTGGTCCAGTTCATCATCTTCCTGCTCGGCTGGCCCCTGGAATGGACCGAGATCATCATCATCTTCGTCCCGATCTTCCTGCCGCTGCTCGACAACTTCGGAATCGACCCGCTGTTCTTCGGGCTGCTCGTGGCGCTCAACCTGCAGACCTCGTTCAACACGCCGCCGGTGGCCATGGCGGCGTTCTATCTGAAGGGCGTGGCGCCGCCGTCGGTGCAGTTGTCCGACATCTTCAGGGGATCGTTGCCGTTCGTGGGGCTCGTCTTCCTTTCCATGGTGCTGCTGTACATCTTTCCCGAGATCGGGCTGTGGTTGCCGAAGTACTTGTACGGCAATTGACCGCGGGAGCGCCGGAACGTGGCGTTGTCTGACCTCGGCGCCACGGAGGCCGCGGCGGCAATCGCCTCGGGCCGCGTCACGTCGGAGGAGCTGGTGCGCGCCTGCCTGGCGCGCGTCGCGGAGGCCGACGGCGCGGTCCAGGCCTGGGCGTTCCTCGATGCCGATCACGCTCTCGCGAGCGCGCGCGCCGCCGACCAGGCGCGCAAGGCAGGCAGGCCTTGCGGCCCGCTGCACGGCGTCCCGGTCGGCATCAAGGACATCTTCGATACCGCCGACATGCCGACCGAGGACGGCACCGTGCTCCACGCCGGCCGCCGCCCGACCCGCGACGCCGCCGTCGTCGCGCTGTTGCGCGAGGCCGGCGCGGTGATCCTCGGCAAGACCGTGACCACCGAACTCGCGGTGTTCCACCCCGGCAAGACGCGCAACCCGCACGACCCGCGGCGCACCCCCGGCGGCTCGTCCAGCGGCTCGGCGGCGGCAGTGGCGGCGCACATGGTGCCGCTCGCCGTCGGATCGCAAACCAACGGCTCGGTCATCCGGCCGGCGTCCTTTTGCGGCGTGTTCGGCTACAAGCCGAGCCGCGGCCTGGTGTCCCGCCACGGGGCGCTGCGTCAGTCGGAACGTCTGGACCATGTCGGCGTGTTCGCGCGCAGCATCGAAGACCTGGCGCTGATCGCCGAACCCCTGATGGCGTTCGACGCGCGCGACCCGGCGATGCGGCCGCAGGCGCGGCCCCACCTTGTCGAGACCGCCGCCGCCGCCCCGCCGGTGCCGCCCCGCTTCGCCTTCGTCAAGTCGCCGGTGTGGGACCGGGCGGGGCCGGACACCGGCGAGGCCTTCGCCGAACTGGTCGGCGAGCTCGGCGACCGCGTGCAGGAGCTCGAGCTGGCGGCGGCGTTCGACGAGGCCATCGACCTCCACCGCACGATCCACGAGACCGACCTGGCCGAGGCCTTCGCCGCCGAATACGAACGCGGCGCCGACAAGCTGAGCGCCTTTCTGCGCGAGATGATCGAGCGCGGCCGGCGCACTCTCGCCGTCGATTACAACCGCGCCGTCGAGCGCATCGCCGTCCTGAACGGGCTTCTCGACAAGGTGTTCGAGCGGTACGACGCGATCCTCACCCCGGCCGCGAGCGGAGAGGCGCCGATCGGGCTCGAATCGACCGGCAGCCCGATCTTCTGCACGACCTGGACGCTGTGCGGGGTGCCCTCGGTCACGGTCCCGATCCTGCAGGGCGCCGCCGGCATGCCGCTCGGCGCCCAGCTCGTGGGCCCGCGCGGCGACGACGCGCGGCTGCTGCGGACCGCCCGCTGGCTGGCTTCCTTCGCCGAATGATGCGGGACCGGCTTGACCGCCGCTCAGGCCTGGTTCTCGGGCTTCCTGACCGACCCGATAAAGTCGGCCAGCATCAACCCGATGCCGATGAGCATCACGATCGACAGCGGGATCGAGCCGATATCGACGGCGATCCAACCCAGGAACAGGATGGCGAGCAGGCTGGCGATCGACCCGGTGACGATTGTCGGCATGGTCCCCTCGTTCGCGCCGTTCGGCCGCCCGTTTGCGGTGTTCCGGCAACCGATTAGACCACCGGCGGCCAGGTCGCGCAATGCCGACGGCGGCAAGTCTTGCCCAGGGCGGGCCGGCAAGAAATTCCGGCACGGCCCCGGCGGCACGGCGCAACCCGCTGAATTCGCGCGATCAATCCGTGGCTCGGAAATTGCTCCGGCATTGCGACAGTCCAGCGCCCGCGACCGAGGAGGCTCCGCCCTTGCGCGCACCCCGATCCAAGATCGAAAGGTTTGCCTTCGACCCGCGGGTCGGCCGCACCGGCAGCGCACCGCCGCCGCTCCGCCAGACCACGGCGGGCGCCGGACCGGCCGCGGCGCCGAACGTTCGGCAGTATCTTTATCACCTGAACGCCGGCATCAAGGACATGACCCGGGTCGAGGCCCGCGGCGCGGTGGTCGGCGTGACGCCGATCGAGGTCGAGCGGATCGGGCGAGCCGTCGCGCGGCTACGTGGCCGCTATCTGGCGCAGGTCGTCGACATCGGCGGCGTCAACCGGCAGCAACCGGTGTCGGAAGGTGAAATCGCCCAGCTCCGCCGCGCCCGGGAGTGGTACGAGGAGGCGGCGGCCGGCCTCGAGGCGCTGAAGGCGGCAATCGAAGCGGGCGAGGTGGCGCTCGACGGCGTGCGGCACGACTGACGCGATCGCCGCACCGGGCCCGCTCATAAGCGCGGCCGCAGCTCGCGCAGGCAGCGTCCCTGCCCGGCCTCCGACGCGCTCTCGGTTTTCAACTCATAGGTCAACGCCCGAAACTCCCGCGTCGCGATGTCCGGGTAGAAGAAGATCGTCAGCACGCAGGTCGCGGCGTTGTAGGTCCATGCCTGGGCCGGCGGACGTTCTTCCTGGAGCGCCGGCTGGCCGAGCAACGCCGCCATCTGGGCGAAGCTCAGCCCGATCAGCCGGCGTGGATCGAGGCCGGGCTCCTCCGCCGGCGGCGGGGGCACGTCCGGAAACCTGTCGGCGAACAACCGGCCGGGCAGCGGTTCGGGCGCCGGTAACGCCGGCGGCGGCGGCAGGTCCGGGAATCGGTCGGCGAACAACCGACCGGGCAGCGGTTCGGGCGCCGGTAACGCCGGCGGCGGGGGCACGTCCGGAAACCTGTCGGCGAACAACCGGCCGGGCAGC
>JBBECF010000130.1:17306-58911 GCA_040881945.1 Dongiaceae bacterium
GGGGCACGTCCGGAAACCTGTCGGCGAACAACCGGCCGGGCAGCGGTTCGGGCGCGGGCAACGCTGGCGGCGGGGCCGCCGCCGCGGGCTGGTCCGGTTTTGGTGGCGGCACCGGCGGCGCCTCGAACGGCACGGGCGCCGGCGCGGCCAAGGCGCCGGGCGGCGCCGGGCCGCCGCGCGGGGCGGTCGTCAGGAACGCGCGCTCGCGCTCGACGCAGGCGGACAGCGCCGTCGCCGCGACGACAAGCGCCGCCGCGACGGCCCATCCTGCCGCTGTTCCGGACACGCCCGTCAGCCCTTCTTGCGCGGCTTCAGGGCCGCCCAATCGGCGTCGGTCAGTTGGCGCAGGAAATTGAACTGGCCGGCCCCTTGCAGCCACTCGCCGCCGTCTATCGTCACGACCTCGCCATTGATATAACCGGCGCCGTCGGACAACAGGAAACACGCCAGATTCGCGAGCTCGATGTGCTCGCCGACGCGCCCCAATGGGTTCTTGGTCTCGAAGGCGCGGGCGAGATCGGGGCGCGGGACGAGCCGCTCCCACGCGCCCGGCGTCGGGAACGGCCCCGGCGCGATGGCGTTCAGCCGCACGCCGCGCCCGCCCCATTCGACCGCCAGGCTGCGGGTCATGGCCAGCACTCCCGCCTTGGCCATGGCCGACGGCACCACATAGGCCGAGCCGGTCCAGGCGTAGGTGGTGACGATGCTGAGCACCGCGGCCTTGCGGCCCTGCGCCAGCCAGCGCCGGCCGCAGGCCAGCGTCGCATAGGCGCTGCCGTGCAGCACGATGTTGACGACGGCATCGACGGCGCGCGGCGACAGCTCCTCGGTGCGCGCGATGAAGTTGCCGGCGGCGTTGTTGACCAGGGCGTCGAGCGGCGCCGTCGCCCAGACGGCCTCGATCATCGCCTCGACCGCGTCGGCGTCGCGCAGGTCGCAGCGGTGCGTCTCGACGCGGCGGCCGGTGTGCGCGCCAAGCGACTCCGCCGCCTCGGCCAGCACCGCCTCGCGCCGTCCGCAGATGACCAGATCGGCGCCGAGCTCGACGAACCGACGGCCCATGCTGAGGCCCAGGCCGGTGCCGCCGCCGGTGACCAGGATGCGCTTGCCCGCGAGCAGCCCTGCTTGAAACATGACGGTTACGCTCCCCCGCAGATACGGTTCACGACTCGCGCGGCCGCAGCAGCTCGCGCGCGATGATGTGGCGCTGGATTTCCGAGGTGCCGTCCCAGATGCGCTCGACCCGGGCGTCGCGCCAGAAGCGCTCGATCGGCGCTTCGTCCATCAGCCCCATGCCGCCGAAGATCTGCACCGCGTGGTCGGCGACCCGGCCCAGCATCTCCGAGGCGAACAGCTTGGCCATCGCCGCGTCGGCCGCGGTCAGGGTCCCCTGCCCCAGCTTCCAGGCCGCGTTCAGGGTCAGCATGTCGGCGGCGCGCAGCTCCGTCGCCATGTCGGCGAGCTTGAACCCGACGCCCTGGAAACGGCCGATGGTCCGCCCGAACTGGCGGCGCGTCGCCGCCCACTCGACCGCCATGTCGAGCATCCGCTCGGCGCGTCCGCAGCAGGTCGTGGCGACCAGCAATCGCGTATCGGCCAGCCATTCGTTGGCCAGATCGAACCCCCGGCCCTCCTCGCCCAACATTTGTCCGGCCGCGACGCGGCAATCCGCGAAGCTCATCTCGAAGTTGTTATAGGCCCGGTAGCTGACGCAGCGCGGGCCGCGGCGCATCTCGAAGCCCGCGGTCCCGCGATCGACGAGGAAGGCGGAGATGCGCTTGCGCGGCCCCTTCGGCGTCTCCTCCATGCCGGTGACCGCGAAGACGATGGCGAAGTCGGGGACGCCGACACCGCTGATGAAGTGCTTGGTGCCGTTGAGGACGTAGTCGGCCCCGTCGCGCACCGCCCGCGTCGCGATCGACATGACGTCGGAGCCGGCGCCGGGCTCGGTCAGCGCGAAGCATTCGTGGCGTTCGCCGCGCACGCAAGCGCGCAGGTAGCGCTCGCGCTGCTCGCCCGCGCACGCCATCAGGATCGCCGAAGGCCGGCCGACATAGCCGCGCAGCGCCCACCCCGCCTTGCCGAGCTCGCGGTCGAGCAGCGCCAGGCCGACCGGGTCGAGACCACCGCCGCCGACCGAGTCCGGCATGTTCGCGGCATAAAGCCCTTGCGCGATGGCGCGCTCCCGGATACGCCGGCCGAGGTCCTCCGGCACCTCGCCGGCGCGGTCGACCTCGGCCTCGTGGGGATAGATCTCCTGCTCGAGGAACCGTCGGGCGCTCTCGACCAACAGCCGCTGCTCCTCGCTCGGCGCGAAGTTAATGGCCATGCGCGGGAGGATAGCAGGATCCGGCGCGCGCTCAAACCGCCGCGCAAGACCGTTGCCAAGCCGAATCTTCCCTGGGAAGCTCGGGCGGCGGTCGCGGGGGGAGGCCATCTTCATGTTCAGCGTCGTTCGCCCGGTGGCGCCGGTGCTGGCCGGCGTCGTGCTGCTGGAGCTCGCCATCGGCGCCCTCTCGCCGCTGATCGGCCTTCAGCTCGTCCGCCGCCACGTCGCGACCGAGGTGATCGGCATCGTCGCCTCGGCCTATTTCGGCGGCTTCCTGCTCGGCACGTTGTCGTGCCACCGCGTCATCGACCGGGTTGGCCACATCCGCGCCTTCAGCGTCTTCGCGGTCATCGCCGCCGACGCCGCCCTGCTGCACGCGGTGATCCGGGAGCCGTTGGCGTGGATCGGGCTGCGCGCGGCGACCGGCTACGCCCTCGCCGGCCTCTTCGTCATCGCCGAGAGCTGGCTCAACGACAAGGCGACGACCGAGAACCGCGGCCGCATCTTCGCCATCTACATGGCCGCGTCCTGGGCGGCGAGCGGCGTCGGCCCGCTCGGCCTCAACATCCCGGATCCCGACGGTCGGGTGCTGTTCACTCTGACCGCCATCGTGCTCGGCACGGCGCTCATCCCCATGGCTCTCACCAGGATCGGCAACCCGGAGATCGGGCATCGCTCGCATTTCGGCGTGCGCCGGCTGTACCGGATCTCGCCGCTCGGGTTCACCGCCTGCTTCGGCGCCGGGCTGATCAACACCGCGTTATGGGGCCTGCTTCCGGTGTACACCGAGGGCAGCGGCCTGAGCCCGGCGCGCCTGTCCGTGCTGCTCAGCACCAGCGTGATCGGCGCGCTGCTGATCCAGTTCCCGGTCGGCATACTGTCCGACCGGTTCGGCCGCCGGCCGCTGATGCTCGTCACGACGGCGCTGGCCGCGGGGCTCGCGGCCGCGATCGTCGCGTTCGGCGGGCGGTCCTTCGCCACCCTGCTCGTCCTCACCTTCCTGCTCGGCAGCATGGTGGCGCCGCTCTATGCGCTCGGCGTCGGCCAGACCAACGACTACGTGTCGCGCAAGGACTTCGTTGCCGCCAGCAGCGGCCTGCTCTTCGCCTGGGGTCTCGGGGCCAGCATCGGCCCGGCCGCGGCGGCCGCGCTCATGCGCCCCCTCGGTCCCTCCGGCCTGTTCGTCTTCGTGGCGGCGGCGCTGGCCGTGATCGCCGCCTTCGTGCTCGTGCGCATGATCCTGCGCCGTGGCCTGTCGGCGAAGGAGCAGAGCAACTTCGTTGCCGTGCCGATGACCCAGGGCAGCTACGGCGCGCCCGACCTCGACCCGCGCGGCGCGCCCGTCGAGACCCAGCCCGCGCACGCCGCGGCGCCTGCGGACTGAACTTCCCCCCGTCAGGCGATCAGCATCATCTCGCGCCGAAACAGCACGTCGCCGGGTGCGACGTCGAGCTCGCGCGCGAACCGGTGCCCGGCATAGACGGCGGCGGCGATGGTCCCCGGCCCGTGACAGTCGCCGATCGCGACAACCGATCGGATGCCGGCCTTCGCCAGACCCGCCGGGTCGGCGGTCAGGTCGAGATACAGCCTCTCCTCCGGGAACCGTGCCGTCACGGTCACGACCGAAGCGCAAGGAATCTTCGTTCGCCGCCCGGTATGAACGCAGGCAAGCTCGGTCTCTTCGCCGTCGAAGCCCGCGACGGTGCGCTGCGCGACGATCGCGACCCCGAGCTCGAGCAGGCGCTTTTGGATGCGCGGCAGCTCGAGCGTGTAGGCGGTCCAGGCCGAGACCGTGTCCGCCGGCGTCACCAAAGTCACCTCGACCCCGTCGCGGCGCAGCTTCTCTGCCAGGACCCCGCCCATGTAATAGTGGTCGTCGTCGAAGACGACGACCGGGCCGGGCGGCGCCGTTCCCGCCATGATGTCGTCCGGCGTGTACACCGCGTCGCGGTCGAAGCCCGGCACGGGGTAAAAGTGTGCGCGGCCGACGCCGTCGCGCCGCCAGCGCGCCCCGGCGGCGATCGCCACGCGGGCCGCGCCGAACTCGCGCACATGCTCGGCGTCGAGTCGGCTGTCGCGATAGACCTGGACGTTCGGCATCTTGGCGATCTGCTGGACGCGATGGTCGCGCACGCGGATCCATTCGGCGAGGCCCGGTAACCGCGACTCCCGCGCCACTCTTCCGCCCAACTCCTCGCCCGCCTCCGCGAGGTGCACTTCATAGCCGCGCTGACCCAGCGCCCGCGCGCATTCCAGCCCGGCCGGCCCGGCGCCGACGACGAGCACCGCGTCGCCCGAGCCCTTCGGCGCGATGACCTCCGGATGCCAGCCCTTGCGCCATTCCTCGCCCATGGTCGGGTTCTGGGTGCAGCGGATCGGCGTGCAGGTGAAATCGCCGGAGACGCAAATGTTGCAGCCGATGCATTCGCGGATGTCGTCGATCCGCCCTTCCTCGATCTTCTTCGGCAGGAACGGATCGGCGATGGACGGGCGCGCCGCGCCGATGAAATCGAGGACGCCGCGCCGGATCTGCGACACCATGCTGTCCGGCGAGGTGAAGCGCCCGACCCCGACGACCGGCTTCGTCGTCACGCGCTTGACGAAGGCGATGTAGTCTTCCTGCGCGCCCTCGGGCGCGAAGCGGGAGGTGACCGAGTCGTTCTCCCAGTCGCTGACGTTGACGTCCCACAAATCGGGCAGCTCGGCCAGCATCTCGACGACCTCGCGGCCCTCGGTCGCGCTGGTGATGCCGTCCGGTCCCAACAGCTCGTCCACAGCCATGCGCACGGCCACGGCGCAGGTATCGCCGACCGCCTCCTTCGTTTCCTCGATCAGCTCGCGGAACAGCCGCGTCCGGTTCTCCAGGCTGCCGCCGTATTCGTCGCTGCGCCGATTGCGGCGGCGCTGCAGGAAGTGCATGGGCAGCGCCAACCCGTGCGCGGCATAGACGTAGACGATGTCGTACCCCGCCCGCTTCGCGCGCAGCGCCGCGTCGCGGTGCCAGCGCCGAAAGGCGCGGATGTCGCCCTTGTCCATGGCGCGCGCCTGCACCGGGTCGTAGGCGCTGATCGGCTGGTGCGAGGGCGCCAGCGGCACCTCGCGGCTGTAGCGGTTCGGGGCCGTCGGACCCCCGTATTGCAGCTCGATGCCGGCGAGCGCCCCGTGGCCGTGCACCGCCTCGGCCACCAGCGCCAGGGCCGGGATGTCGCCGTCGTCCCACAGCCGGCCCTCGACATAGGGCGACACGTCGCCGCTCGGGTGGATTTCGACTTCCTCGGTGCAGACCACGGCCCAGCCGCCTTCGGCCTTGATCCCCCGCATGGCGGCGTGCGAGCGCGGCAAGGCGTACCCCATGCCGTTGCAATGCGGCACCTGGTAAAACCGATTCTTCGCGACGAGCGGACCGATCTTGACCGGCTCGAACAGGATGTCGTAACGCGGATCGCGCGCCATCATCGGCTCCCTCGAATTGTCGCTGGCTTCGGCGCAGCGCAGTCTAGCAAGGCCGGTGAGCGCCCGCGAGCCGCTGCTATGGACCGACTCCGCACCGTCGGAGCGCGAGGGGAAGGCCCGTCCGCTCGCCGGAACGCGCGTTCGGCGGCGCACACTGCCGTCACGCCGCTCGCCCCGAGTTGCCGCGGAATCGGCCGAAGCCGGAATCGCGGCAGCCGCGGCGGCGTGATCGTGGCGTCAACCAATTTTCCCCGGACGAAGAAGCGATTTGCGCCCTGCCGGCGCCGATTCTGGTATAAGATTTAGTATCTTATCATGGATCGAGTGCGATCCGACAGCGGCGGCGCTCGCCGCGGTTGAGATTGCCGGAGGGGAGCCCAGATGTCTGCTCTGACGCTCGAAACTGGCGTTCATCCGGGAAACGTCGATTCATACCCAGGCGATGGATTGCCTATCCGGCGGACAGCGTCGCGGCGTGCGACGGCGGTCGCATGACGGGCCAAGCGCGGTCCGAAGGCCGCAAGATCCTCGATGGTGTCAGGGTCCTCGACTTCACCCGCGTTCTTTCAGGGCCGTATTGCACGGCGTTGATCGCCGATCTGGGCGCTGACGTCGTCAAGGTCGAAAGCCCGGATGGCGACGACTATCGTCATATTGGGCCATTTGTTGCCGGCGAAAGCGCCTTGTTCGCAACCGTCAATCGCGGCAAGCGGTCGATCGTGCTCGATCTCAAGGCGGCGCGTTCGCGTCGGATCGCTCTCGCGCTGGCGCGGCGGGCCGATATCGTGGTGGAGAATTTCCGTCCCGGCGTCATGGCGAAACTGGGCTTGGGCTGGCCGGATCTGAGTGCGATAAACCCGCGCCTCGTCTATGTCAGCATTTCGGGCTTTGGCCAGACCGGGCCCAATACCGCACGGCCCGCCTACGACATCGTCGTACAGGCCATGAGCGGACTGATGTCGATCACCGGAGTCCCGGACGGGCCGCCGACGATGGTAGGCGAGGCCATCGGCGATGTCGCCGCCGGGCTGTTCGCCGCCTGGGGATGCATGGTTGCGCTGTTCGACCGGGAGCGGACCGGCGAGGGGCGGCATGTCGACGTTGCAATGTTCGACGCCCTGCTGGCGATGATGCCAACACCCGCTTGCCGCCACCTTGCGGCAGGTGAACAGCCGGAGCGGGTCGGCAATCGTCACCCGCTGTCGGCGCCGTTCGGCGTCTACCGGGCGCGCGACGGGTATTTCACCGTTGCGGTTCTCAACGAGAAGCTGTTCGCGATCTTTGCCGAAGTCGTCGGGCGATCCGAGTTGGCGGGCGATCCGCAATTTGCCTCGGACGCGCTTCGGCGCGCGAACGAACCGGCGCTGGCCGCGGCCATCGAGGGCTGGGCGGGCGCGTTGAGCGTCGCCGAAACCGTCGCCGCCTTGACCTCTGCCGGCATTCCGGCCTCGCCGATCGCTTCGATTGCACAGGCCTGGGCATCTGAACAGGCCGAACAGCGCGCGCTGTCGAGCATCGTGACGCATCGCACCATGGGTGCGGTGCGCCTGCCCGAGCAGCCGGTTCATTTCGGCGACAGTCCGCGCGGCGGCCGGCGGCCGGCACCGTCGCTCAACGAGCACGAGGCCGAAATCTTGGCGGAGCTCGATTGGGAGGGAAGCGCATGACGGCCGACCTTTCCGACGACGAACGCCTGCTTGTCGACTCGGTCGCCCGGTTCGCCGCCGGAACGCTTGCGCCGCGGGCGCACGAGCTCGACGAGACGGAGGCCTTCGCGACGCTGCATCTGCCCGCCCTTAGGGCCGTGGGCGCTATGGGGCTGAATCTCCCCGAGCAATGGGGCGGGCCGGGCGTTTCTCCGGTCGCTTTGTTTCTCGCGGTCGAGGCCATCGCCGGCGCCTGCGGGTCCACCGCGTCGATGCTGACCGCCCACTTCCTGGCCACCGATGCGCTCATGATCGGCGCCGATGACGCATTGCGCGCGCGACTCCTGCCAAGGGCGGCGGCGGGCGACATGCTCGGCGCCTTCGCGCTTACCGAGCCGCAGGCGGGATCCAACCCGGCCGACATGACCATGACGGCGCTGCGCGAAGGCGAGTCGTACCGGTTGCGCGGCGTCAAGCATTTCATTTCCAATGCCGGCGCCGCCGACTTTATCGTGGTTTACGCCAAGACCGACAGAAGTGCGGGCGCGCGCGGCGTGAGTGCGTTCGTCGTCGAGCCGAAGACGACGCGCGGCATCGAGATCTCGCCGCACGAGAAAACCATGGGCCTGCGCGGCGGCCACATCTTCGAGATCGGGTTCGACTGTCTCGTACCCTCGGCAAACCGTCTCGGCGCGGAGGGAACTGGTTTCAAGACCGCGATGAAAGTGCTCGACAGCGGTCGGCTGGACGTCGCCGCCCAGGCGACCGGCATTGCCCGCGCCGCGCTGGACGCCGCCCTCGCTTGGGCAAAGGAGCGGCGGGTGGGCGGCCGTCCCATCGCCGATTTCCAGGGATTGCAGTGGATGCTCGCCGATATGGCCACCGACCTTGCGGCGGCGCGGGCACTCGGCCTGACGGCCGCGCGCAAGCGGGCATCGGGCGAGCGATTTTCGCTCGAGTCGGCGATGGCCAAGCTGTATGCGACCGAAGCGGCATCGCGTATCGCCGACAGGGCTCTGCAGATCCATGGCGGCTATGGCTACACCCGGGCGTTGCCGCTGGAACGCTATGTGCGCGACCTGCGGGTCTTTCAAATCTATGAGGGGTCCTCCGAAATTCAACGCACGATCATCGCGCGCAGCCTGCTGGCCTGAGCGGGAGCAGCGACCGCGGCCGGGCGCGGGTCGTCACTGGCCCCTATCGGGCTTGGTCCTACCGTCTCGACGGTCGCCTGCGCTCCGTGCGCCGCTACGTCCAGGGCCGCTTCGGCGTCGATCGCAAGCGCACGCGGATCGGCGAGCACGCAGTCCACCATTCCCCCACCGGCTCGTCGCGGCGGCGCTCGGCGGCTGACGGAGCGGGTTTCTAGCCCGCTCCTACGAGTGGCGAGCCATGGTCGCCGTACCGCCCGACCTTCCGTCTTGACGCCTGTGGGAATATAACCCTACTATGATGGCGCGGCGCTTGCCGCCCGCTGTTTGACATCGTAGAGATTCGATCTCGGCCGGGGCACGGAAGATGTGCGCCGTGCGCCGCCCTGCCCGCCGGGCGAAAATGGTCTAAGAGCGACATATCGTGTGTCGCGCGCCCGCCGGGTATGGAGTTGATCGCTCGGTTTTGCCCTCTCGCCGGAGAGGCCGCCGGGCACCGCGCCCTGCGGGTCCGCACCTCTCTCCCACGGGAGTTTCCCGCCGGACATGGGGTTCATCGCTCGGTTTTGCCCTCTCGCCGGAGAGGCGGCCGGGCACCGCTCTGCGGGGCCGCCCGCGACCCTACTCCGCCGCGCTGCTCACCACCGGCTCGACGCGGCGCAGCTCTTCGAGCGGGATGTGGCAGGCGATGCGATGCCCGGTGTCGGTGCGGTGCTCGAGCGGCGGCGTGGTGTCGCAGATCGGGCCGACTTTGCGCGGGCAGCGGGTGGTGAACGGACACCCCTTGGGGACGTTGGTCGCGCTCGGCAGCGCGCCTTCGAGGATGATCCGTTTCTGCTGCATGTCGGGGTCGGGGATCGGCACCGCCGACAGCAGCGCCTCGGTATAGGGGTGATAGGGCGGGCGGAACACATCCTCGACCGAGCCGAACTCGACAATCTTGCCGAGATACATCACCGCGACCCGGTCGGCCAGGTAACGCACCACCGACAGATCGTGCGAGATGAACACCAGCGTGGCATCGCGCGACGCCTGGATCTCGATCAGCAGATTGATGATCGCCGCCTGCACCGACACGTCGAGGGCCGACACCGGCTCGTCGGCAACCATCAGCTCGGGATCGCCGGCCAGCGCCCGGGCGATCGCCACGCGCTGCTTCTGCCCGCCGGAGAGCTGGCGCGGCTTGCGCCGGACGAAGTCCGTGGGCAGCTTGACCGTCGCCATCAGCGCCCGCGCCTGGTCGCGCGCCGCGCCGGCGCCCAGACCCTTGAGCCGGCGCAGGGCGCGTTCGATGGCGAAGCCGACCGAATGGCTGGGGTTGAGCGTGCTGTCGGGGTTCTGGAACACCATCTGCAGCTTGCGCTTGACCGCCGTCGGGCGCGCTTCGACCGATACCCCCCCGATGTCCTCGCCCTCGAGCCGCAGCTTGCCGCCGGTCGCCAGTTCGAGCCCGGTCAGCACCTTGGCGAAGGTCGACTTGCCGCAGCCGGATTCGCCGACGATGGCGAGCGTCATGCCGCGCCGGGCCGACATGCTGACGTCGTTCAGCGCCTTCACCTCGTAGCCGCCGCCGCGGCCGAACAGGCCCGCCGTCTGGTAATAGCTCTTGCGCAGGTTCTCGACTTCGAGCACCGGTTCGGCCTCGCGCTCGGCCGCGGCCGCTCCGCCGGCCGCCCGTGCCCGCCGGTACGGGTCCAACTCGCGGGCGCGCACGCACTGCACGCGGTGGCGTTCGCTGCCCGGCATCAGGTCGGTCGGAATCCGCCGGGTCGTGCAGCGCGGCGGGTCGGCGTGGGGGCAGCGCGGCGAGAAAATGCAGCCCGGCGGCCGGTGCAGCGCCGGCGGCACCTGGCCGGGGATCGGCAGCAGGGGCGAGGAATGCTTGTCGCTGCCGAGCACCGGGATGCAGCCGAGCAGCCCGCGGGTGTACGGGTGCCGCGGGTCGCGGAAGACCTCGCCGATCGGCCCCTCCTCGATCAGCTCGCCGCTGTACATCACGCCGATGCGGTCGCAGATGCGCACGACCGTGCCGAGGTTGTGGCTGATGAAGACGATGGCGGAGTTGTGGCGTCGGCGCAGCTCGCGCACCAGGTCGAGCACGGCCGCCTCGACCGTCACGTCGAGACCCGTCGTCGGTTCGTCCATGACGAGCAGCGAGGGCTCCGCCATCAACGCCATGGCGATGACCACGCGCTGCTGCTGGCCGCCGGAGAGCTGGTGCGGATAGCGCCCGAAGACGGCTTCCGGGTCCGGCAGGTTGACCTCGTCGAACACCTGCAGGGCGCGCGCCCGCGCCTGCGCGTCGGAGGCGCCCTGGTGGACGATCGGCACCTCCATGAGCTGCCGGCCCACCGGCATCACCGGGTTGAGGCTGCTCATCGGGTCCTGATAGACCATCGCCATCCTGCCGCCGCGGATGCGGCGCAGCTCCTCGGCGGACATCTTGGCCATGTCGCGGCCCTCGAACAGGATGCGGCCGCCGGTGAGCCGGCCGGCGCCGCCGAGGTAGCGCATGATGGCGAAGGCGACCGTGGACTTGCCGCAGCCGGACTCCCCGACCAGACCGAGCGCCTCGCCGGGCGCGAGCGCGAAGCTGACGCCGGGCACGACGTTGATCTCGCCGGCGCGGGTGAAATACGAGATGCGGGCGTTGTCGAGCTCGAGGACCGGCGCGGCGGGCTTGTCGTCGGTCAAGGCCCGGTCCCCTCAGTCGCGCAAGGAGATTTCGCGCAGGCCGTCGGCGAGCAGGTTGAACCCGACGACGAGCGACGAGATCGCGGCGCACGGGATCAGCGACATGTGCGGCCAAGTGGACATCATCGAATAGGTGTCCTTGACCATGCCGCCCCAGTCCGGGTCGGGCGGCGGCAGGCCGAGGCCGAGGAAGCCGAGCACGCCGATGGCGATCGTCGTGTAGCCCATGCGCAGGCAGGCATCGACGATCAACGGCCCGCGCGCGTTCGGCAACAGTTCGACCAGCATGATGTACCAGCTCGACTCGCCGCGCATCTTGGCGGCGGCGACGTAGTCGCGCTCGCGCAGCTCCAGCGTCAGGCCGCGGACGATGCGGGTGATCTGCGGCGCCGCCGTAAACGTCACGGCGACGATGATGTTGAAGGCCGAGGCGCCGAAGTTCGCGATGATGATCATGTAGAGGATGATCACCGGAAAGGAGAGGATGACGTCGGAGACGCGCATCACCACACCGTCGACCCAGCCGCGGTAATAGCCGGCGAACAACCCCATCAGGCAGCCCACCACATAAGCGGAGACGACGGCGATCGGGGCGACGGTCAGCACCGTGCGCGACCCCCAAATCAGGCGCGACAGCAGATCCCGCCCCTGGTTGTCGGTGCCGAGCCAGAACGCCGCCGAGGGCGTGGGGTCGGCCAGCGCCTCGTAATTATTGGCGTTCGGATCGTAGGGCGCCAGCCACGGCGCGAAGATCGCCGTCAGCACCCAGAACAGCACCAGCCCGGCGCCGACCATGCCGATCGGCGATTCGCGCAGCAGTGCGATCCGGCGCAACCACGTGGATAGCACCGGCGCAGCCCGCGTCCGCTTGTCGCCCAAGGATATCTCGGCCGCCATCCTCACCGCCTCACGTGAACCGGATGCGCGGATTGAGCAGCATATAGCCGAAGTCCCCGACGATCTGCGTCACCACCGCGATGAGCACCGCGCATAGGGCGCCTGCCTCGATGATCGCGACGTCCTGGGCCAGCGCCCCCTCCAGCATCATGCGGCCGAATCCGGGAAAGCCGAACACCGCCTCGACCACGACCACCCCGGTCACCAGATAGTTGATCTGCAGCAGAATGACCGTGAACGGCGCGATCATGGCGTTGCGCAGCGCGTGCCGCAGGATCACGTCGCGGAACGACAGGCCCTTGAGCACGGCGGTGCGGATGTAGGCGCTGGTCATTACCTCGACCATCGAGGCGCGCACCATGCGCACGACGTAGCCGAGGTCGTAGAGGACCATGACCGCCACCGGCAGGACGAGCTGCGAGGCGATCGACCATCCCGCCCCGGTGTCGAGCGTCGAGGTCCCGGGCAGAACGCCCAGCCAGATTACCAGGATGCTGGCGAGGAACACGCCGGACGCGAATTCCGGGATCGACGTCGTGACGATGCTGGCGACCGAGATGGTGCGGTCGAGACGCGACGCCTCGCGCATCCCGGCGGTGACGCCGAGCACGACCGAGGTCGGGACAATGATCGCGAAGGCGATCGCCGCCAGCAGGCTGGTGTTCGCCAGCCGGTCCCAGATGATGTCGTTCACCGGGCGCTTGAACAGGGTCGAAATGCCGAGGTCGCCGCGGAGCAGGTTGCCGACCCATTCGACGTAGCGGACGACGACCGGCCGGTTGAGGCCGAGCTGCTCGGTCCGCAGGTCAACCTGGAGCTGGGTAGCGAAGGGGCCGAGCACCTTGCGCGCGGCATCGCCCGGCGTGAACTCGCTGATCACGAAGATCAGGAACGAAACCGCCAGCATGGTGAGCAGGAGATAGGCGAGCCGCTTGGCGAAGAATCGGACCATGCCGGCCTAGGCTCCTCCCGAGGGTCGAGCGGACGCGAACGCGCCCTTGGGCGCGTAGGGGGGCGGGCCCCGTCGCGGCCCGCCCCGTCGATGGCCTTCCTAGGCTTCCAGCGACCAGTCCTCGGCGAAGAAGTAGTTGGTCGGATGCATCACGTAGCCCTGCAGGCGCTTGTCCATGGCCGTGAACACCGCGCGCCACAGCGGCAGGCAGATCGGGCCCTCCTCCAGCATCAACGTCTCGATTTCGACCATGACCTCGCGCCGCTTCTCGACGTCGAGGGTGCCCTCGGCCTTGGCCAGAAGCGAGTCGAACTTGGCGTTCGACCAATGGCTCTCGTTCCACGGCACGCCGGTCCGGTAGGCCAGGCCGAGCACCATGACGCCGAGCGGCCGGTGCGTCCAGGCGGTGAAGGCGAACGGGTTGGTCGGCGCGTTCCAGATGTCCCAATACTGCGCCGACGGCAGCACGTTGATCTTGATGTTGGCGCCGATCTCCTTCCACATCTGGACCATCGCCTGCACCGAGATCAACTCCCAGTCGGGGTCCTTCTTGCACACGATCTCGGCCTCGATGCCGTTCGGATAACCGGCTTCGGCCAGCAGCTTCTTCGCCGCCGCGATGTCCTGCTTCATGAACGGCAGCTTGGCGTACTCCGGGTGCACCGGCGCCACATGGTGGTGCTCGCCCGGCGCGCCGAGCCCGAGATGGGCGATCTGCACCAGCTTCTCGGTGTCGAGCGCCAGGCGCATCGCCTTGCGCACGCGCGGATCCTTCCACTGCTCGTGGATCTCCTGCATCCGGGCGACGCCCGTCTGCCCCGTGCTGATCTGGTGGACCTGCACGTGCTCCATCTTCTGCAGCGCGGCGTATTGGGTGGTCGAGGCCTCGTACAGGCCGTGCACCTGCTTGGATGCGAGCGCCCCGAGCGCGGCGGCGGCATCGTCGCCGTGGTCGATGAACTCCAGCCGGTCGAGGATCGCCGGCTTGCCCCAATAGCCGTCGCGCCGCTCGAACACCGCCTTCTTGCCGACCTCGTACTCGACCATCGTGAAGGCGCCGGTGCCCTTGGCACCGAGGCCGAACACGCCGTTGTCGCTGGGATGCAGGATCAGCGCCGGGTAGTGGAACAGGTGCTCGGGAACGGCGAGCTGCGGCGCCCTGGCATTTAGCCGGATCTGGTAGTCGCTGACCTTCTCGATGGCGTTGGCGTCCCAGATGGCGGTGCCGTCGTCGTTCATCATGTAGCCCTTCATCAGGCCGAGGATGGACGAGCCGACAGCGGGATCGAGCCAGCGCTTCATGTTCCAGATCGCATGATCGGCGACCAGATCCTCGCCATCCGACCACTTGACGCCCTTGCGCAAATTCAGGGTCCAGGTCTTCAGGTCGTCGCTCGCCTCCCACTTCTCCACCAGCCACGGGCGCGTGACGTTGTCGATGCCGGTCCGCGTCAGGTAGTCGCAGGCCTGGCGCGTCGAGTTCGAGTCATAGACCCAGGAATAGGTATGCGGGTTGTCAAGGGCGGGGACCCGGATCGAGATGCGGACGGTCCCGCCCGCCGTCGCCGCGCGCGCCGGCTTGGCCAGCGGCGTCAGCCCGGCGATCGCATAGGCGGCCGTGGCGGACAAGCCGAGCAGGGCCGCGATGCGCAGAAATTCGCGTCGTTCCAACTTGCCGGTCTCCATCTCCTCGACCAGCTTAGGCAGGTACGAATGAATCTTCTTCAAGTCTTCAGCCATGGATTGCCTCCCGTCCTGTACAGTTTTTAGCGCGCGGACGCGCGATCCCCAATATCGATGCCCGCGCCCGGTTTTCACCTTCGCGGCGGCCAGCCGCGACTGCCGTTTCCGGCCATAGAAAAGCACCCCTGACCGAGGTTGTCCAAGGCTTTCCGCGCCAGCGCTCACGCCCGGCGTGCGGCGGTCGCCGCGGCGCCAGTCGCCTCCGCAGCGGCCATTCTTATGGTCGGCGCAGGGGCGCAAAGTCATCGACGCGCCGACGCCGCACGCGGCCCTTGGCGCGGCGCGGCCGCGTGGGTTAGGGTGCCGGCCGCGGCGGCCCGTTTCAGGAATTACCCGAGTGTCGAAGCCATGACGGAAGACGACGTCGAAATCATAGAGAAAAGAACACTCTATCAGGGTTACTTCAGAATCGACTCGTACCGCCTTCGGCACCGCCTGCACGCCGGCGGCTGGAGCGACGCGATGGACCGCGAGATGTTCGAGCGCGGCCACGTCGCCGCCGTCCTGCCCTATGACCCGGTCGCCGATACGGTCGTGCTGCTCGAACAGTTCCGCGTCGGCGCCTATGTGACGGGCTTCCCCTCCTGGCAGATAGAGATCGTCGCCGGGATCATCGAAGCGGGCGAAACGGTGGAGGCGGTCGCGCGCCGCGAGTCGGCCGAAGAGGCGGGCTGCGAGATTCTCGAGCTGGCGCCGATCTGCCGCTATCTCGTCAGCCCCGGTGGCGCCACGGAGACGGTGATGCTGTACTGCGGCCGGGTGGACAGCCGCGGCCTCGGCGGCATCCACGGCTTGAAGCACGAACACGAGGATATCCGCGTCGATGTGGTGCCCTATGAGCAGGCACGCGCCTGGCTCGACCAGGGCCGCATCGGCAACGCGCTGACGCTGATCGCCCTGCAGTGGCTCGCCCTGCATCGCGACGAATTGCGCGGGCGCTGGCGGTCGGCGGACCGCTAATGCGGGCACTCCCACGCCTAAACGCGTTCCCAACGGTCTTCGCTGAAGCGTGCCCTATAGCTCGCGCATCCACGCCGGAATATCGCGCGCGCCGTGCAAAATACGCCACACATCGATGTGATCGTCATGCTCGACGAAGAAGACCAAATATGGGTAGCGCTTCAGCGGCCAGTATCTTAGGCCCGGCAGATCCAGCTCATGCGCGTAGCGGGAAGATCCGGTCGCCGGATGGCGAGCAATGTGCCGGAAAGCTTGCTCCAAGGCGTCGATAAAACCGAGCGCGGCGTTCTCGCCGGTCTCGCTCAGGTAGTAATCGACGGCCTCATCGATGTCTTGCTTTGTCCGTTCGCGCGGTATGATCCGCTTGGGCCTCACGCGCTGGTACGTCGGCGTACCCGTTGGCGCAGGCTGTCAAAGAAAGCCTTGTCCTCGGGCGACGCCGGAGCGGACACCGCTCCTTCGAGCAACAAGTCACGCAGACGCTGACGATCCTGTTCCTTGCGGATCAGCTCGCGCACATATTCGCTGCCGGTGCCATAGCCGCGCGAAGCGACCTGCTCATCGACGAAGGACTTGAGTGCGTCCGGCAAGGAGATGTTCATCGTGCTCATGGCGGGACCATAGACGAATTGGCAAAATTTGGCAAGATCGCGGGTCGGGGTGAGGGCCGAATGGGTCACTGCGCCGACAACCGTGGACGCTCGGCGTGGTAAAGCATCTCGCCGCCGCCCGCCTGTGGCATGAGGGCAATTCGTTCTCGCCGGTGGCGACGACGCTCGCGGACTTCCGGCGCCGCGAGTGGACGGCCGGCGAGGACGCGCGCCGTTTCTACCAAGGCACCGCGACCGAACTGGGCGCCGCCGTCGAGTTCGCCGAACGGCGGCCCGACTGGCGAGTGACCTTCCTGCGCGCCGCTGCCGCCGCGCCCGGCGGCCCGGTCGCCGACGCCGCCTTCGAAGTCATCCGCGAGGAGTTGCTGTCCGGGCTGGCGGCGCGCCGGTGGGACGCGGTCTATCTGTCGTTGCACGGCGCGCTCGTGACCGAGCGCCGGCCGACACCGGAGCTCGATATGCTCGCCGAAATCCGCGCCGCCATCGGCGAGACCCGGCTCGGGATCAGCCTCGACCTGCACGCCAATGCCGGGCCGCCGCTGCTCGGCCTCGTCGACGTCGCCGTCGGCTACAAGACCTATCCGCACACCGACATGTTCGCGACCGGGGCCAAGGCGCTCCGCCTCCTCGCCGACACCGTCGCGGGGCACGTCCGCCCGACCGCGGCCCTGGTCAAGGTGCCGGCGATCCTGCCCAGCTTCAACATGCGCACATCGGACGGCCCGATGGCCGAGGCGGCGGCCCTGGCGCGCGCGTGCGAAGCCCGGCCCGGCGTGCTCGACGCCACGCTGTTCGGCGGCTTCGCCTACGGCGACAGCCCGCATGCCGGCGCCGCGGCGCTGGTCACCACCGACGGCGACCCGGCGCTCGCCCGCGCGGCGGCGGCGGAACTCGCCGAGGCGTTGTGGACGCGGCGCGAGCGGTTCCATGTGACGCTGCCGACGCCGGCCGAAGGCATCGCGCAGGCGCTGGCCGAGGGCGCCGGGCCGGTCGCCGTGCTCGACCCCGCCGACAACCCGCTGTCCGGCGGCATCGGCGACACGCCGGGCCTGTTCCGCGCTCTGCTCGCGGCGCGGCCGCCGGCGCCAAGCGTGTTCGCCTTCTTCTGCGACCCGGGCACGGTGGCGGCGGCGCATGACAGCGGCGTCGGCGGCCGCTTAGAACTTCGTCTTGGCGGCCGTGTCAGCGCCGAGTTCGGGCCGCCGGTCGAGGCCACGGCGACCGTGCTCCGCCTCACCGACGGCCGCTTCCGTAATTCCGGGCCGATGGAGACCAACCTGCCGGTCGATCTCGGCCGCACCGCATTGCTCGACGTCGCGGGCATCCAGGTCATCGTCACGGAGTCCTGCCAAGCGCCGAACGACCCCGGCTATTTCGCCCTGCACGGCATCGACCCGGCGGCCACGCGCCTGCTCTGCGTCAAGGCGAAGAACCACTTCCGCGCCGCCTTCGGCCCGATGTGCCGCGCCATCGTCGAGGTCGACGCCCCCGGCCCGGCTTCGCCCGACCTGACCCGCTATCGCTTCCGCCATGTCCCGCGCGACATCCGCCCGCTCGGCGGGCGCGCCTGATCGGTTCAATCGAACTCGAGGAACCGGTCGACGGCGGCGCGGTCGTAGCCGAGGCTGGCCTGCAGGAGCTGGCGCGTATAGGGCTGCTCGGGCTCGCCGGCGCGCAGGCGTTCGACCGGCATCGCCTCGACGATACGGCCGCGGTTCATCACCGCCAGCCGGCCGCACATATGCGCCACGACCGCCAGATTGTGGCTGACCAGCACGAAGGTCAGGCCATGCGCGGCGCGCAGCCGGTTGAGCAGGTTCAGGATCTCGGCCTGGACCGAGACGTCGAGCGCCGAGGTCGGCTCGTCGAGCAACAGCACGCGCGGCTCGAGGATGAGGGCGCGGGCGATGGCGACGCGCTGGCGCTGGCCGCCGGAAAGCTGGTGCGGATAGCGGAAGCGGAACGACGGGTCGAGGCCGACGTCGCGCAGCGCCGCTTCGATGCGGCGCTCAGGCTGGCCCAGCCGATGGATCGCCACCGGCTCGGACAACGCCCGGTCCACGGTGTGGCGCGGATGCAGCGAACCGTAGGGGTCCTGGAAGACCATCTGGACCAGCTTGTGGAACGCCCGCGCGCGGCGGCGGCCCTGGCCGCGGCCGGCGACGACGATCTTCCCGGTCCAGTCGGACAGCAGGCCGCACAGCACGCGCAGCACGGTCGACTTGCCGGACCCGGATTCCCCGACCAGGCCGAACGAGTCGCCCTCGTCGACGCGGAACGAGACCTCCTGCACGGCGCGCACCGCGCCAGCGCCGTGGCCGAACGTCACCGACAGGTCGTCGACCGCGATCATCGTTCGGCGGCGCCGGCGGGGTCCGTCGCCCAGGCTGGGTCGCGGCGCAGCACCGGCAGCTCGCCGCCCGGCCGATCGACGCGCGGCAGCGACTCGAGCAGGCCGCGGGTATAGGGATGCCGGGCCAGGTGCAGCTCGGCCGCGCGGCAGGTCTCGACGACGCGCCCGGCATACATGATCAGCACGCGGTCGCAGAACGAGGCGACCAGATTGAGGTCGTGGCTGATGAAGATCAGCCCCATGCCGCGCGTCGTCACCAGGTCGTCGATGATCGCCAGCACCTGCATCTGTACCGTCACGTCGAGCGCCGAGGTCGGCTCGTCGGCGATCAGCAGGTCGGGGTCGGGGATCAGCATCATGGCGATCATGATGCGCTGGCCCATGCCGCCGGAAAGCTCGTGCGGGTAGGCGCGATAGACGCGCTCCGGGTCGCGGATGCGCACCGCGCGCAGCATCTCCAGCGACCGCGCGCGCGCCGCGGCGGCCGAGGCGCCGGTGTGCACGCGGTAGGCCTCGTCGATCTGGCGCCCGACCGTCATCACCGGATTGAGCGAGTATTGCGGGTCCTGCATGACCATGGAGATGCGCCGGCCGCGCACCTTGCGCATCGCGGCCTCATCGATCCGCAACAGGTCGAGCCCGCCGAAGCGCATGGCCCTCGCCCGCACCTCGCCCGGCGGCGGCACCAGCCGCAGGATCGCCTTGCCGGTCATCGACTTGCCCGAGCCGGATTCGCCGACGATGCCCAGCTTCTCGCGGCCGACCTCGAAGCCGACGCCGCGCACCGCCTCGACGACGCCCTTGTGCGTCGGAAAGCGCACCCACAGGTCCTCGACCGACAACAGCGGCCCGTCGTCCGGCGTCCGCGTCATTGCCGCTTCGGATCGAGCATGTCGCGCAGGCCGTCGCCGAGCAGGTTGAAGCCGAGGCTGACCACGAAGATCGCCGCCCCGGGTATGGTCGCAACCCACCATTGGTCGAGCAGGTATTGCCGACCCGATGACACCATCGCCCCCCATTCGGGCAGCGGCGGTTGCGCGCCAAGGCCGAGGAAGCCGAGGCCGGCGGCGGTGAGGATGATGCCCGCCATGTCGAGGGTGACGCGGATGATGAGCGAGGAGATGCAGAGCGGCGCCACATGGCGCAGCACGATGCGCAGGGGCGAGGCCCCCTGGAGGCGGACCGCGGCGATGAAGTCGCTGTTGCGCAGCGTCAGCGTTTCGGCGCGGGCGACGCGGGCATAGGGCGGCCAGGAGGTTATGGCGATCGCGATCACCGCGTTCTCGATCCCGGGTCCGAGGGCCGCGACGAAGGCGAGGGCGAGGATGAGCCGGGGAAAGGCCAGGAAGATGTCGGTGATCCGCATCAGCACCGTGTCGACCAGCCCCCCGGCATAGCCCGCCGCCGTGCCGACCAGAAGGCCGACCGGCGCGACGATGACCGCGACCAGGACGACGATGTAGAGGGTAAGCCGGGCGCCGTGCACGACGCGGGCGTAGATGCTCCGCCCCAACTCGTCGGTGCCGAACCAGTCTTCGGCGGACGGCGGCAGCAGGCGCCGGCCGAGGTCCTGGTCGATCGGCGATCCCGGCGCCAGCCACGGCGCCAGCAGCGCCGCCAGGACCAACACCGCGACGATGGCGAACCCCACCACCGCCAGCGGGTTTTCGAGGAAGGCGAGCCAGCCGAGATAGGCGCGGCCGAGGCGCGCCTGCCCGCGCGACCGCGGCGTGTCGGAGAGCAGCCAGGCGCGGCCGCTCATCCCGCCCTCGGGTCGAGCAGGCGGTAGAGCAGATCGGAGAGCAGGTTGAGGCCGATGAAGGCCGATCCCACGACCACGGTTCCGCCGAGGACCGCGTTCATGTCGGCATTGAAGAGCGAGTCCGTGATGTAACGACCGAGCCCGGGCCAGGCGAATACCGTCTCGGTCAGGACCGCGCCTTCGAGCAGCGAGGCATAGCTGAGGGCGACCACCGTCACCAGCGGGACCATGACGTTGCCGAACGCGTGCCGCCAGACGACGCGGGCCTCGGAGAGGCCCTTGACGCGCGCGGTCGTGATGTATTCCTGGCCGAGCTGCTCCAGCATGAAGCTGCGCGTCATGCGGCTGATATAGGCGAGCGAGAAATAACCGAGGATCGCGACCGGCAGGATCAGGTGGTCGATCGCGCTGCGGAACGCGTGCGGCTCGCCGGCAAGGACGGTATCCACGAGCATGAACCCGGTCACCGGCTCGATCAGCCCTTCATAGAAGATGTCGACCCGGCCGGGTCCGGCCACCCAGCCGAGCTTGGCATAGAACAGCAGGAGCCCCATCAGCCCGAGCCAGAAAACCGGCACCGAGTAGCCGACGAGGCCGAGCAGCCGAACCAGGTGGTCGGGCCAGCGGCCGTGGCGGGCCGCCGCCATCACCCCCATCGGCACGCCGAGCATCACCCCGACCAGCGTCGCCAGCGTCGCGAGCTCGATCGTCGCCGGAAAGAAGATCAGGATATCGTCGATCACCCGCCGCGAGGTGATGACCGACGTGCCGAAATCGCCCGCCAGCACGTTCTCCAGGTAGATCCAGTATTGCTGGTAGAGGGGCAGGTCCAGGCCGAGCTCGGCGCGGACCCGGGCATAGACCTCGGGCAACGCGCGGTCGCCGACGACCGCCAGCACCGGATCGATCGGGACGACCCGGCCGATGACGAAGGTAACCGCGGTCAGGCCGAGGAACGTGAGGAGGATCGCGGCGACGAATCGAAGAAAGACGGAAACGGCCGGCGGGAGCGATGCGGATGCCCCCGCCGGCCGTGCGGTCTGCTGCGCCACGGTCAGCAGCTCGCGGTCGGCGACCTACTTCGTCACCAACCGATAGTAGACCGTGTCGAAGGTCGGTCCCGAGACGAAGCCCTTGACGTTCGCGCGCCGCGCCACCTGCTCGGTGCTCTGGAACATGATGACGAAGGCGGAGTCGTCCTGGACCTTCTTCTGCAGCGCGAGGTACATGTCCTTGCGCTTCTCCGGGTCGCGCTCGCGCACCGCCGCGTCCGTCTCCTTCGTCAGCTCCGGGATATCCCAGGCGTTGCGCCAGGCGAGCGGCTTCGACTTGGCGTCGTCCGCGTTGTCAGGATTGCGGGCGAAGGAGTCGGCGTTCGAGTGCGGGTCCATGTAGTCCGGCGACCAGTAGAGCAGCACCATCTGATGGTTGCGGGCCCGGTACTTGGTGATCACCTGCTTCTGCTCGCCCGGCACGATCGAGACCTTGATCCCGGCCTGGCCCAATGTCTGCTGTACCGACTGGGCGATGTCCGACGACGGCGTGGTGTTGGAGGCGTCGAGCTCGACCTCGAAGCCGTCCGGGTAGCCGGCCTCGGCGAGAAGGGCCTTGGCCTTCGCCACGTCGAGGCTGAACGGCGTGTCGGTCAGCGAGGCGAAGAAGCCGGACGGCCAGAAGGCCTGATGCACCTTGAAATGACCTTTCAGGAAGCTCGCGGCCATTCCCTGATAGTCGACCGCCCAGCGCACTGCCTGGCGGACCTTCGGGTTGGCAAGCCGCTCGTCCTTCTGGTTGAGGCCGAGGTAATAGACGTCCGCCTTCGGATAGGCTTCGACGACGATATCGGCATTGCCGGCGACACCGGCCACCTGGTCCGGCGTCAGGTTGCGGGCGAGGTCGGCGTCGCCCTTCTCGAGCAACAGGCGCTGGGCCGACGCCTCGGGGATATGCCGGATGATGACCCGCTTCATCGCCGGGGCGCCGAGCCGATAGTCCGCATTGGTCTCGAGAACGATGGTCTCGTTTGCCTTCCACGACTTGAGCACGAACGCGCCCGAGCCGGCCGAGTTGGACTTCAGCCATTCGTAGCCGAGGTCGCCGTTCTTCTCGTTGGCGAGCACGGTCTTCTTGTCGACGACCGAACCCACGCCGGCCGAGAGGCAGTTGAGGACGAAGGTCGGCGCGAAGTCCTCGGTGATGGTGAGTTCGGCGGTCAGCTCATCGACCGCCTTCACCAGCCCGTCCACGTTGGCGGCGGTCCAACCGAGCTGGGACAGGATGAAGGCCGGCGTCTTGTCGAGCTTGATGACCCGCTGCAGCGAGAACGCCACGTCCTCGGCGGTTACCGGGTTGCCGGAGTGAAACTTCTGGCCCGGCCGGATCTTGAGGGTGATGGTGCGGCCGTCGTCGCTGACCGAATAGCTCTCGGCGACGCCGGGGACGAGCGTCTCCGTGTCCTCGGCCTCGTAGGTCATGATCCGGTCGTAGACGTTGCCAATCACCTCGCCGCCCGAGAACTCGAACACCTCGGCCGGATCGAGGGTGATGATGTCGTCGATGTTCTTGGCGACCACGAGGGTGTCTTTTGGCGTCTCCGCCAAGGCCGGCGCCGCGGCAATGCCGAGGGCCAGCGCCACGGCCCCGAAGAGCAGTGCGCCGAATCTGTTCATGATGGCTCAATCTCCCAGTCTCTCGCCGGTAGCGTCTGGCGCCGGCGGGGTGTCCCGCCGGCGCCGAGCCCTCTGGCTCGCGCCCGGTCTGGCCAACATCATGGATGCCGGGTTCCGGGCGAGTCAAGCGCCGGCCCGGCGCTTGATCCGCCCGGCCGTGGCCGTTAGGCTGCGGGCGCGACTGCTTTTTCCGGCCTTCCGATGGAACGGCCTCGACAGGGATTGCGCCAGGGATCATGGACGTCCGCGACGGCTTCATCGAGACCATCGGCAATACGCCATTGATCCGCCTGCGCCGGGCGTCGGAGGCGACCGGCTGCACGATCCTGGGCAAGGCCGAGTTCCTCAACCCGGGCGGCTCGGTCAAGGATCGGGCCGCTCTCGGCATCGTTCTGGACGCCGAGGCGAAAGGGCAGATCCGGCCCGGCGGCGTGATCGTCGAGGGCACGGCCGGTAACACCGGCATCGGCCTGGCGCTGGTCGGCAACGTGCGCGGCTACCGCACCGTCATCGTCATTCCGGATACGCAGTCGCAGGAAAAGAAGGACATGCTGCGGCTGTGCGGCGCCGACCTGCGCGAGGTGCCGGCGGTGCCCTACAAGGACCCGAACAACTACGTCCACGTCTCCGAGCGGCTGGCCAGGGAGCTGGCCGAAACCGAGCCCAACGGCGTCATCTGGGCGAACCAGTTCGACAACGTCGCCAATCGCCGCAACCACTACGAGACGACCGGACCGGAGATCTGGCGCCAGACCGACGGCAAGGTCGACGCCTTCGTGTGCTCGGTCGGCACCGGCGGGACGCTGGCCGGAGTCGCCATGGCGCTCAAGGAACGCCGGCCCGCCGTGCGCATCGCCATCGCCGATCCGATGGGCGCCGCGCTCTACCACTACTACAAGCACGGCGAGCTGAGGGCCGAGGGCAGCTCGATCACCGAGGGCATCGGCCAGGGCCGCGTCACCAGGAATCTCGAGGGCGTGCCGATCGACGACGCCTATCAGATCACCGACGAGGAAGCCCTGCCCTATATCTTCGACCTGCTGCGCTACGAGGGGCTGTGCCTGGGCGGCTCGAGCGGCATCAACGTGGCCGGGGCGGTGCGCCTGGCGCGCGACCTCGGGCCGGGGCACGTCGTCGTCACGGTGCTCGCCGATTACGGCACGCGCTACCTGAGCCGGCTGTTCAACCCGGCGTTCCTGAAATCCAAGAGCCTGCCCTATCCCGACTGGCTGGTGTGATGCGATGACCGAGCTCGTGTTCCGCGACGACCCCTATGCCCGAAGCTGCGCCGCGCGCGTCGTCGCCGCCGATGGCCGCGGCATCCGTCTCGACCGCACCGTGTTCTATGCGACCGGCGGCGGCCAGCCGGGCGATGCCGGGCTGTTGCGGCTGGCCGACGGCGCCACCGTCGCGATCGTCGATACGGTCAAGGGCGACGGGCCGGACGAGGTGCTGCACGTCGCGGCCGCGGGCGCCACCCTGCCCGCCCCCGGCGCCGAGGTCACGGCGGAGATCGACTGGGCGCGGCGGCACCGGCTGATGCGCATGCACACATGCCTGCACCTGCTCTGCGCCGTGGTGTCCGGGGAGGTCACCGGCGGCCAGGTCGGCGACGGCAAGGGGCGGCTCGACTTCAACCTGCCGGACACGCGGCTCGACAAGGAGCACATCGCGGCCGAGCTCAACCGGCTGATCGCGGAGGACCATCCGGCGCGGCCGCGCTGGGTCGCCGATGCGGAGCTCGCGGCCCGGCCCGAGCTGGTGCGCACCATGTCGGTCAAGCCGCCGGCGGGCCAGGGCCGGGTGCGGCTGCTCGAGATCGACGGCGTGGACCTGCAACCCTGCGGCGGCACCCATGTGGCGCGCACCGGCGAGATCGGCCCGGTCGAGGTCACCAAGATCGAGAACAAGGGCAAGCAGAACCGCCGCATCAACCTGGCGTTCCGTTCCTAGCGGAAGAGTATTATCGTTCCGCCGCCATGCCCTACGCCAATCCCGACAGCCTGGTCAGCACGCAGTGGCTGGCCGACCACCTGACGTCGCCCGACCTGCGCGTCGTCGACGGCACCTACTACCTGCCGACGCAGGGCAAGGACGCGCGCGCCGAATACGAGGGCCGACACATTCCCGGCGCCGTGTTCTTCGACATCGATGAGATCGCGGACACCGACCGCGACCTGCCGCACATGCTGCCGAGCCCCGAGAAGTTCTCGGCGCGCGTGCGCAAGCTGGGCCTCGGCGACGGCAACCGCATCGTCGTCTATGACGCCCACGGCATGATGAGCGCCGCCCGCGTCTGGTGGACCTTCCGGGTGTTCGGGCACGACGACGTGGCGGTGCTCGACGGCGGCCTGCCGAAGTGGCTGGCCGAGGGGCGTCCGGTCGAGGACACGCCGCCGCAACCGCGCGAGCGCCACTTCACGGCGCGCATGAACCATCTGCTGGTGCGCGACATCGAGCAGGTGAAGGCGAATCTCGAAAGGCGCGCCGAACAGGTGCTCGACGCGCGCAGCCCCGGGCGCTTCAAGGGCACGGAACCCGAGCTCTGGCCGGGCCGCCGCGCCGGCCATATCCCGGGCAGCCTCAATCTGCCGTTCACCGATTTGCTCGACCCGCAGACCAAGACCTTCCTGCCGGCCGAGCGGCTGGCCGAGCGCTTCCGCGCGGCCGGCGTCGATCCGGCGCGGCCGGTGGTCACGACCTGCGGCTCGGGCGTGACGGCGTCGGTGCTGGCTTTCGGCCTGCACCTGCTCGGCCGCAAGGACGTGGCGGTCTATGACGGGTCATGGGCGGAATGGGGCCGGCCGGGCGACACCCCCGTCGAGACGTGAACATCCGCCGCTACCGGGACGCCGATTTCGCCGACGTCGTCGCCCTGTGGGACGCCTGCGGGCTCAACGTGCCGTACAACGACCCGGCCCGCGACATCCCGTTCCTGCGCGACAGCCCCAACGCACAGCTCTTCGTCGCGGACGAGGACGGCCGGCTCGTCGGCACGATCATGCTCGGCCATGACGGCCATCGCGGCTGGCTCTACCGCCTGGCCGTCGCGTCGGACTGCCGCGGCCGGGGCTTCGGCCGCGCCCTGGTCGACGAGGCCGAGCGCTGGCTGGCCGCGCGCGGCGTCGCCAAGGTCAACCTGATGATCCGCGGCGGCAACGCGGCGGTGCGCGACGTCTACGCCCGCCTCGGTTATGCGATCGAGCCGCGGATCGTCATGTCCCGGTGGCTCGACGACTCGCGCCGGCCGGCGGACGACGGCGGCATCGAGGTGGTCATTACCTATCTGCAGATGACCGCGCCGCCGACCAGGCCCACCGTGCCGGTGCCGCCGGCCAAGCTGGCGCTGTTGCGCGCCGAGAACCCGCCGGTCGCCTTCTACCGCTACCTCTACGACACCGTCGGCGAGCCGTGGTTCTGGATCGACCGCCGGAAACTCGACGACGAGACGCTGGCCGCCATCCTCGCCGACCCGCTTGTGGAACTGTACGTCCTCTATGTCGGCGGCGTGCCGGCCGGCTATGTCGAGCTCGACCGCCGGTCCGAACCGGACATCAACCTCGCCTATTTCGGCCTGATGCCGGAATTCACCGGCCGCGGCCTGGGGCCGTTCTTGCTGAATTGGGCGGTGGACGCCGCCTGGCAGCACCGGCCGCGGCGCCTGACCGTCGATACCTGCACGCTCGATCACCCCAAGGCACTGGCGGTCTATCAGCGCGCCGGCTTCGTGCCCTATCGCCAGGAGCGCAAGACGATCGACGACCCACGCCGGACCGGCCTGATCCGGCCGCAATTCGAGCCCCGCCGGCCCTGAGCGGAGGCCCCCTTTCGGCGCAACGATTGCGCGTCGTACACAACCTTTAGCGGTTGACTTAGAGTTGTGTGCATCATATGGTATGCACCTATTAGGTGTGGCTCTGCCGCATCCGCGGCAGACCATCGGCGATTGCGGGCAAAAGCTCGGTGGATGGTACTTTTTCCGACAAGCGGATCGGACTTCGGGAGATCCGATACGCCCGGATCGTCACGGTCGCCGGTCACCTCGATCGCAAGCGCGGAACACGACCATTCCCGGCGCGCGCCGATATACTTCCGGAGGAACTCCGCTGCGCGCTCGGCAGGATCGTCCTCCTCGACGTGCGGTATGATCCGCTCGACTTCGTCTTCCGCCTCCACGGAAGCAAGATCGCGGCGATGGACCGCGTCGAAATGACCGGCAAGAGCGTCCGCGACTTAAGGCCGGCTGCCTACCGCGACATTCTGATCCGCCACTACACCGAGGCCGTGACCGAGCGGGCCCCGCTCTTCCACGAAATCGTCGTCGCCGCGGACCATGCCTGCGACAGCTATCAGCGGGCGATCATCCCGTTGTCGGACGATGGCGCGTCTATTAACATGCTGCTCATCGTCGCGGACTGGAAAAGCGACCTCGACTTCATCTGGCCGAAGGTCTTAGGCCTGGAATAACGGCCGTTCCGGGGGTTCGGCCGGTCCGGCCGCCGCCGCCGGCGCGGGGATTGATCCAAATCAAGGCGATCCAGGCGCCGAGCGCCGTAAAGTACTTAACATGAACATGGAAATGTTGTTGCGCTACGACGCGCCGGTGCCGCGCTACACGAGCTATCCGACGGCGCCGCACTTCCATGCCGGCGTCGACGCCGAGACCTACGGCGAATGGCTCGGGCGGCTCGGCGACGGCGACATGCTGTCGCTTTACCTGCACGTGCCGTTCTGCGCCGAGATGTGTTGGTACTGCGGCTGCCACACCAAGGTGGTGCGCCAGTACCGGCCGGTCGGCGAGTACGCGGGGCTGCTCGAGCGCGAGGTCGCGCTGGTCGCCGCGGCGATCCCGGCGCGGCCCGCGGTGCACCACATCCATTGGGGCGGCGGCACGCCCAACATGCTGTCGGCGGCCGACTTTGCCGGGCTGATGACGGCCATCGGCGAACACTTCCACCTCGCCGCCAACGCCGAGGTGGCGGTGGAGATCGATCCGCGCACCCTGACCGACGACCGGGCGGCCGCCATGGCGGCGGCCGGCGTCACCCGGGCGAGCCTCGGCGTCCAGGACTTCAATCCCGAGGTGCAGGCGGCGGTCAACCGCGTTCAGCCCTTCGAGCTCGTCAGGACGGTCGTGCAGCGGTTGCGCGCCGCGGGGATCGATCGGATCAACTTCGACCTGATGTACGGCCTGCCGCGCCAAACCGTCGAGCATGTGACGCGGACGGTCGATCTGGCGGCCGAGCTGGCGCCGGATCGGCTCGCCGTCTTCGGCTATGCCCATGTGCCGTGGATGAAGACGCATCAGCGGATGATCGACGAAGCGGCGCTACCGGGCGCCGCCGAGCGCCTGGCGCAGGCCGCGGCGGCGGCGGCGCGGCTGGCCGGGAACGGCTATCGGCGCATCGGTCTCGACCACTACGCCCGTCCCGACGACGCCATGACCCGCGCCCTCGACGAGGGCCGGCTGCGGCGCAACTTCCAGGGCTACACGACCGACCCGTCGAGCGCGCTGCTCGGCTTCGGCGCCTCGGCCATCGGCGCCCTGGCCGAGGGCTATGTGCAGAACGCGGTGCCGTTGCGCGCTTACGGCGAGGCCGTCCGCGACGGCCGCCTCGCGGTGACGCGCGGCGTCCGGGCGAGCGCCGACGACAGGCTGCGCCGCGCCGTGATCGAACGGCTGATGTGCGACCTGGCAGTCGATCTGACCGATCTCGGCGCCGACCCGGACGCGTTCGCCGCGGAACTGTCGGCGCTGGCGCCGATGTGGCGCGACGGCCTGGTCGAGATCGATGGCAACCGGCTGCGCGTGACCGAGCCGGGCCGCCCCCTGGTGCGCACCGTGTGCGCCGCGTTCGACCGCTACTTGCAGACGGGTAAAGCGCGACACAGCCGGGCGGTCTGACCCCGCCCCGTCGTGCTGCGCGTGGTTCGCCTGGCGCCCCCAGCCGGGCAAGCGGAGACCGGGAGGACACCATGCACGCTGCCAGTCGCCTGCCCGCGCATACCCAACGCACCCTCGCCCTCGTCCTCGCCGGAGGGCGCGGCAGTCGGCTGCAGGAGCTGACCCAACGGCGCGCAAAGCCGGCGGTGCCGTTCGGCGGCAACTACCGCATCATCGACTTCACCCTGTCGAACTGTGTCAATTCCGGCCTGCGCCGCATCGGCGTGCTCACCCAGTACAAGGCGCACGACCTGATCCATCATGTCCGGCGCGCCTGGGGCTTCCTACGCCCCGAACTCGACGAGTTCGTCGAGCTGCTGCCGGCGCAGCAGCGCACGCCCCAGGAAGACTGGTATAGCGGCACCGCGGACGCGGTCTATCAGAACCTGGACATCGTCCGCCAGCATCGCCCCGACCTGGTCCTCGTGCTGGCCGGCGACCATGTCTACAAGATGGACTACACGAAGCTGCTGGCCTGGCATGTGGAGCGCGCGGCGGACGTGACCGTCGCCTGCATCGAGGTGCCGCTGCACAGCGCGCGGGCGTTCGGGGTGATGGAAGTCGACCGCGACCACCGGGTCATCGGTTTCCTCGAGAAACCGGAGCGGCCGCCCTGCATGCCGGCGAGCCCCGACCAGGCGCTGGCGAGCATGGGGATCTACGTTTTCAATGCCGAGTTCCTCTACCGGCAGCTCGTTCGAGACGCCAGCCGGCCGGACTCCAGGCACGACTTCGGCGGCGACCTCTTGCCGTATCTCGTGCCGCGGCATCGGGTCTTCGCCTACCCCTTCCGGCAGGCTTGCGTCGGCAGCGGCGCCGCCGCCGAGCCTTACTGGCGCGACGTCGGCACGCTCGACGCCTACTGGGCCGCCAACCTCGACCTCACCGCCGCGGTCCCCGGCCTCGACCTGTACGACCCCAACTGGCCGATCGGCGCGGACCGGAGGCCGCGGCCGCCTACGAAATTCGTTTGCGACCAGGACGGGCGGCGCGGCACGGCCGTCGATAGCCTGGTGGCCGACGGCTGCGTCGTTTCCGGGGCGACGGTGCGGCGGTCGGTCCTGTCCACCGACGTCGCCGTCGAGACCGGCGCCGTGGTCGAGGAGTCGGTGCTTTTGCCGAACAGCGTGGTCGGGCGCGGTTGCCGCCTGCGCCGCGTCATCCTCGACGAGGGCTGCCGCGTCCCCGCCGGGCTGTCCATCGGCGGCGCTCCCCAGCACGACACTCTGCCTTTGCCGCGGACGCCGGCCGGCGTGACGCTCCTCACCGCCGACGCACTGGATCGGCTCGATTGCCCCGCTACGGCGGTCGCGGTCTAACTCGCCACGAGCAGTTCCGTGCGGTCCGAAACGAAACCGTCGAACGCCGCGACGAGGCCGTCGAACTCGGGTTCGCCCATCGGCAGCGAACAGAGCATGAGGCCGCGCGGCGTCACGTACTGACCGCGCGCCAGCATCTCGAGATGGAACAGATGCTTGAGCATCGGGTCGGCGCCCGCGGTGTCGCCGGCCGATCGGATCGGGCCGGTCGTGAAATGCACGGTCATGATCGAGCCCTGTCCCGTCACCTGCATCGGCGCCCGATGCCTGGCGATGACCTCGGCCAGGCGCCGCCGCAGGGCCTCGCCCTTCTCATTGAAGACCCGCGCCGTTTCCGGCGTGTAGACCTGGGCCATGCCCGCATGGCCGGCCGCCATCGTCAGCCGGTCCTGATTGAACGTGCCGGCGTGGTACAGGGCCTGCGGCCGGCGCGGGTCGAACCGCTGCATGATCTCGGTTCGCCCGCCGAAGGCGCCGAAGCTGCTGCCGCCGCCGATGTATTTCCCGAGCGTCGTCATATCCGGCGTGATTCCCAGGCGCGCCTGGAGCCCGCCGGCGGACAGGCGCGAGGTGATCACCTCGTCGAAGATCAGGACGATGCCGTGACGGCTCGCGGCCTGGCGCAGCGCCTGCAGGAACGACGGGTCGGCCGGGATGCTCCCGCCGGCGCCGAGCATCGGCTCGATGACGATGGCCGCCAGCTCGTTCGCGTTGCGCTCGATCAGCCGAAGCGTCGCCTCGATATCGTTGTAAGGCGCGACAACGAAGGGAAAGGGCGCGTTGAGCGGGGCTTCGCCGGCCGTGAAGATGAAGCAGCCGCCGTGATAGGCGCCCTCGAAGACCATGATCTTCTGCCGGCCGGTGTGAACGCGCGCCGTGCCGAAGGCGTACAGATTCGCCTCGGTGCCGGAGTTGCAGAAGCGCACCGAGTCGAGCGACGGAAACCGCTCGCACAGCAGTTCCGCGAGCCGCGCCTCGTCCTCGCCCGGCCCGCCCAGGACGAGGCCGCCATCGACGGCCTTCTTCAACGCCGCCGCGATGACCGGATCGGAATGGCCGAAGAGTCCGGCGCCGTATTCGCCCACATAGTCGGCATAGCGATGGCCGTCGGCGTCCCACACATGCGCCCCGTCGCCGCGCGTCAGCGTCAAGGGAAACGGGTGGAAATACAGCAGGCTGCGCGTATTGCCGCCGGGCATGAAGCGGCACGCCCGGGCGAAGAGCGCGCCGCTCGCGCCGTTCGCCGACGCATAACGCGCCTCCAGATCCCGGCAGATCTCCGCCAGATCGGCGGCGTTTCGCAGTACCACGGTCATTTTCGGCCATCCCCCCGAGCGGCGCGTTCCGCCTTCTCCTTCAGCGCCTTCACCACCTTATCCGGCGTGATCGGCAGATCATAGACCCGCGTCCCGATCGCGTCGGCGACCGCATTGGCAATCGAGGCGGCGACCGGGGCGAAGGCCGGCTCGCCCATGCCCTTGGCCCCGTAGGGGCCGAGGCCGCTTCGCGACTCAAGCACGATCGCCAGGATCTCCGGCACGTCCTCCGACGTCGGGATCAGGTACTCGCTGAGCGACGGCGAGATCACCTGCCCGTCCCGATACAGCATTTGCTCGCACAAGGCGAACCCCTGGCCCATCAGGGCGCTGCCCTCGATCTGGCCTTTCACGGCCTGCATGTTGATCGCCTGGCCGACATCGTGCGCGCCGACGCTCTTGAGAACCGTGACCTCGCCGGTTTCCGTGTCGACCGCCACCTCCGCGGCATGCGCCCCGTAGGTGAAATCCGGGAAGACTTCGCCCTGTCCGGTCTCGGGATCGATGCCCTCGCTGAACGGCGCGCGAAAGATCGCGAGGTCGTGCCGGTGGATGCCCTCTCCGGCGCAGATCCGGACCAGCCGCTCGAAGTTCATGCAGCGACTCGGATCGTCGGTGACGAAGACCTTCGAATCGCCCAGATCCAGGTCGTCCGGCGACACGCCGAATTCCTGGGCGGCGCGGCCCAACAGGTTCTGCCGCACCCGCGTGGCCGCGAGCTTGGTCGCGTTGCCGGACATGTACAAGGCGCGGCTCGCCGAGGAGGTTCCGGCCAAGGGATTGAGCATCGAGTCGCCGAAATAGACGACCACCTTGGTCATTGGAACGCCGAGCACCTCGGCGGCGATCTGCGCCAGGGACGACGACTGGCCGGCCCCGATATCCGTGACCGCGCAACGAACGACGACCGTGCCGTCGACCTCGACGCCGACCCATGCCTCGCTGGTGTCCTTGAACCAGCGTATGCGGCCATAGCTTTGTTGATAGCAGGCGATGCCGCGGCCGAACTTGACCGGTCCGTCCTCGGGCCTGCGGTCCCCCAGGGCCTCGAGCGCCGCCGTCGCGCAGCGGTCCGACCAGACGGCGCTTTGGATGATCTGACCCGTCGCATTGGGCTCCCCGGTCTTGATGAAGTTCCGCCGGCGCACCTCCAGAGGGTCCAGGCCCAAGGCCTTGGCGATCTCGTCCATCTGACCCTCGTTGGCGACGCAGGCCTGCATCGTCCCGAAGCCGCGGAAGGCACAGGTCGGCAGGTTGTTGGTTGCGGCAACGACCGAGTCGACATGCAGGTTGTCGACCCGGTAGGGACCCGGCGCACCGATCGTCGCGTAGAGCAGCACATAGGGGCTGAGCTTCGAATAGGCGCCCGAATCGGCAAGCAGATCGACCTTCATCGCCGTGATCTTGCCGTCGCGCTTGACCCCGGTCCGGTGCCGGATCCGGAACGGGTGACGGTTGCCGTGCGTTACGAACGATTCTTCGCGGGAGACCACGAGGCGGACCGGCCGGCGCGTGCGCACCGCGAGCAGGGCGAGCATCGTCTCGATGCCCATGCCTTCCTTGCCGCCGAAGCCGCCGCCGACATACATCGCCTGGACGTGGACGCGGTTGTGCGGCACCCCGAGCGCGTCGGCGACCGAGCGGAAGTGCTCGACCACTTGGGTCGCGACCTTGATGTTGATCACGTCGCTGTCGTCGAGCCAGGCGATTCCCGCCTCCGGCTCGAGGAAGGCTTGCTCCTGCACTTGCGTCGTGTAGGTCCGCTCGATCACCAGGTCGGCCTCGGCGAAGCCCTTGTCGACGTCGCCTTTGCGGATCTTGTAGGCGGCAACGACATTGCCCTCGCCCTCGATCTGCGGCGCACCCGGCTTTAACGCCTCCGCCGGCGAGAAGACGCCGTCCAGGGGCCCGTAGGCGACCTCGATCAAGTCGCGTGCCGCGATCGCGATGTCCTCGGTTTCCGCCGCCACCAGGGCGATCGGCTCGCCGTAGAACCTGACCCGGTCGCCGGCCAGGATCGGCTGGGCGGTGTTCTTGGTCTTGCCGCCCGTCTGACCCGGAATGTCGGTCACGACCTGGCGATCGGGGAGGTCGAGCCCGGTCAGCACGCAGTGCACGCCGGGCAGCTGGCGCGCCCGATCGGCGTCGATACCGAGGATCCTGGCGCTCGCCCGATCGGCGCGCAGGATCTTTGCGTGAAGCATGTTCGGCATGACGACGTCGCCGGCATAAATGGTCGTGCCGAACGCCTTGCCGGGCGCATCGGTGCGCACAAGCGGCCGGCCGATCTGCCGGAACACGACGTTCGCGGCAGCCGCGGCTTCCACGGTCGTGTCGCTCATGCTCGTTCTCCCCCCTGCCGCAGCACGGCCGCGGCCTCGCGGATCGCGGAAAAGATCCGGACATAGCCGGTGCACCGGCACAGGTTGCCGCTCAGGCCGCGACGCAAGTCCGCGTCGCTCGGGTCCGGGATCTCGTCGAGCAGGGCCTTGGCCGCAACGATTATTCCGGGAATGCAGTAACCGCACTGGACGGAGCCTTCGCGGATGAAGGCGTCCTGCAGCGGATGCGCGCCGTCGGGACCGCCGAGACCCTTGACCGTCGTCACCGATCCGCCGTCCGCGATCCAGGCGAGCGTCAGACAGCTATCGATTGCCTCGCCGTCGAGGAGGACGGCGCAGGCGCCGCAGTCGCCCTTCTCGCAGCCGCTCTTGACCTCGACGTAACCGAGCGCGCGCAACGCCTCGAGCAGGGTCCGGTGCGAGGGCAGCGCGAGCTGGTGCGCGCGGCCGTTGACCGTGAGATTCACGTCCTTCGTCTCGGGCATGGCAGTCTCCGAATTTTCCGCTGGGGTTCAGTGCAGTCGGCTCCAGGCCTGGGTGAGCAGGCGCCGGACCAGCGCCTGCGCCGCGTGCCGCCGATACTCGGCCGGCGCCCGCAGGTCGTCGATGGGCCGGCAATCGTCGGCGGCCTGCCGGGCCGCCGCGTCGATCAGATCGGGCGTCACCGCGCCGCCGTCGAGCAGCGCTTCGGCCCGCTTCGACCGGAACACCATCGGCGCCGCCGAGCCGATGGCGATGCGCGCCGCCGAGCACCTGCCGCCGTCTTTCGTCAAGGCGACCGCGACCCCGAGGACGGCGATGGCGTCGCCTTTGCGCAAGCCCAATTTGTAGAACAAATTGGCCGTGTTGGGTCCCGGCGGCCGCCAGCGAATCGCGGTCAGCAACTCGTCCGGCCGCCGGACCGTCTTCTTGTAATCCACATAGAACTCGTCCAACGGCACGGTTCGCTCGCCGGACCGGCTTGCCAAGGTGACCCGCGCATCGAGGGCGAGCAAGGGGGGCACCAAATCGGCGGACGGCGAGGCGTAGCAGATATTGCCGGCGACGGTTGCGGCATTGCGCACCATATACCCGGCGAAGACTTCGGCCGATTCGACCAGACCGGGCGCGGCCCGGCGCATCGTCGGCTCGCGCAGCAAGTCGCTCAGAGTCGTCCGACCGCCGATGACGATCTCCGACTCGGCGCAGTCGATGCGGCGCAGCTCCCGCACTCTGGCGAGGCTGACGAACCGCCTGCTTCCGGGCCGTCTCGCCCGAAGATCGGGAAGCAGATTGGTGCCGCCGGCGAGCGGCAGCGCGTCGCCGCCGTTGTTCGCGAGGACCTCCAATGCCTCGGGCAGCGTCCGCGGCTCGTCGAGGTCGAAGGGCGGTAACATCGTTTGCCTCCAATAAGTTCGCGGCGCCGCCGGCTAAACCGCCCAACCGCCGCAGACGGCGATCTCCTGGCCGGTGATCTGGCGCGAGTCGTCGCTCGCCAGAAAGATCACCGCGTTGGCGACGTCCTGCGGGGTGGTGATGCGTTTGAGCGCCATTTCGTCGACGTACTCCTGGTAGACTTGCTCGTAGGTCCAACCGCGTTTGCGCGCCTTTTCGCGGCACAGCCGGTCCATCCGCGGCGTATCGACGATGCCCGGCATGACCGCGTTGACGTTGATATTGTATTCCCCGACGTCGAGCGCCGTCGTCCGGGTCAGGCCGCGCACGGCCCACTTCGACGAGCTGTACGCGGCGCGGTATCTGTAGCCGCGCAATCCCGATCCGCCGCCGATGTTCACGATCTTGCCGTAGCGCTGCCCGATCATCGTCGGCAGCGCATGCTTGATCGGCAGGAACATGCCCCTGACATTGATGCGCAGGAGAGTCTCGAAATCGGCGTCCTCGATCTCCCAGACCGGTGTCTCGATCGGTCCCGTCGCGCCGGCGGCGTTGACGAGAATGTCGATCCGGCCACCGAAGAAGTCCTTGGCGCGTTCGACCATCGCCGCGACCTGACCTTCGTCGGTGACATCGGCGACCGCCACCTCGGCCCGGCGCCCCATGGCGCGGATCTTGCCGCAGAGGTCCTCGAGCGGCTCGCGCGTGCGCGCCGCCAGCAGGAGGTCCGCGCCCTCGCGTGCGAGGGTCTCGGTGATCGTGCCGCCCATGCCCTGGGCCGCGCCGGTGATGATCGCCGTCTTGTTGTTCAGCCGCATGTCGGTGTCTCCCCGCTGAAAGCCCGTCAACCCGCCGGCGCGCCGTAGCCGCCGCCGCCACTGGTCTCCATGATGACGCGGTCGCCCATTCCCAGGCGCAGATGGGTCTTGCCGGGCAGTCGCACGCTCCCGCCCGACGCCCGTTCGAGCGTGATGCGGAAGGGCGCGCCGCTTTCGCCCCCCTGCAACCCGTAGGGCGGTACGACGCAGCGTTCGACCATCGTGGTCAGCCACAGCTCGGGCGCATCGATGCGGTACACCCGGACCTGGCCGTCGCCGCCGCGATGGCGGCCGGATCCGCCCGAGCCGCGACGCAGCGCCTGCCGTTCAACGATGATCGGATAGTTGGCCTCGATTACCTCGGCCGGCGTATTCATCACGTTCGACATATGCGGCCGCACCGCCGGCATTCCGTCGCGGTCGTGCCGCGCCCCTTCGCCGCCGCCATGCACCTCGTAGAGGGTCGTCCACTGCCCGTTCCGAGGGTCGCGGCCGCTGAACAGCAGCAGCCCCGAGGTCGTCGAGCCGCCGGCCGTCAGCCGCTCCGGCACGACCGTCTCGAACGCCTTGAAGATGGCATCGACGATACGCTGCGAGGTCTCGTGGTTGCCGCCGACGACCGGGCGATCCGCCGGCGGCTGGAGCAGCGAGCCGGGCCGGGTGACGATCTGCAACGGTCGCGCGCAACCCGCGTTCGGCTGGATGTCCGGGCCGGCAATGGCCTTGATCGCATAGAACACGCTGGCGGCGGCCGTGAAGGGCGTGGCGTTGAGAGGCCCCGGCACGGCGTCGTCGGTCTCGGAGAAATCGAAGACCGCGCGATCTCCGTCGATCTCGATCCGCACCCTCACGGCCACCGGCCCGCCGCCGGCCGCATCGTCGTCGAGCCAGTCCTCGCCCCGGTAGGTACCGGGCGGCAGGCTGCGCAACGCCGCCCGCATCTCGACCTCCGACTGGTCGTGGAGGTCGGCGATCGCGGCTCGCATCGTGTGGGCGCCGTACCGGCGATACAGCTCCAGGACGCGCGCTTCGGCCGAGCGGGTCGCCGCCATCTGGGCCAGGATGTCCCCTTCCCGCTCCCTTGGCCCGCGCACGTTCGCGATGACGAGGTCCAGCTTCTCGCGATCGGGACCGCTCGCGGCGAAGAGGCGCAGCGGCGGGATTCGCAACCCCTCTTGCCAGGCGTCCCGCGCGTCGGGCACGTAACTTCCCGGAAGAGCGCCGCCGATGTCCGCCCAATGCGCCAGGCTCACCGCAAAGGCCTGAAGCTCGCCTTCGGCGTAGATCGGGCGGATCGCCTTCACGTCGGGCAAGTGGTTCCCGCCGACCTCCGGCAAGTTGAGGAACCAGACGTCGCCCGGCGCGAGCCGGTCCGGCGAAACCCGCTTCAGGAATTCGACGACCGTCGCGCCCATGATCCCCAGATGAGCCGGAATGTCCCGTCCCTGGGCGATCAGGCCGCCCCGGGCGTCGGTCAGGGCCGACGACAGATCGCCGGCTTCGCGCAGCAACGGCGAGCGCGCCGAGCGCATGAGCACGAGGGACATTTCCTCGGCGATCGCGGTGATCGCGTGGCGGATGACTTCTACCGTGAACGGGTCGACCCTGGCGCTCATGGCAAGTTGCCCACATCGATGAGCAGGTGCCCGTGCTCATCCGTCCGGGCGCTTGACGCCGGATCGATCACCACCGTCGACCATTCGTCCTCGATGATGGCCGGCCCCGCGACTTCGACGGCGACGCCAAGACTGTCGCGGTCGTAGCGCGGCGTGTCGACGGGTCGCGCGATTTCGAACCAGCACGGCACCGTGCCGATGCGCAAGGGCGCCTGCCCCGGCACGGCGGCCGGCCGGTCGTCGATTCGCTCGCCTCGCGGCGCCGCCAGCGTCAGTCGCAAGGCCTCGAGTTCCCATTCCTCGTCGGTCGCGAAGCCGTAGAGCCGGTCGTGGCGCAGCTTGAAGTCGGCGCCCAGCCGAGCGGCATCGATGGGATCGTCGACCGACACCTCGACGGTGTCGCTCTGCCCGGCATAGCGAACCAACGCGACGTAGCGCCGGTCGAGACGGTCCTCGGAAAGGCCGCTGGCCAAGAGCGGCCGCGACAGCCGCTCGTAGAGCCCGCGGCTCACGCTGTTCAATCTTGCTTCGTCCCAGCGCGCGCTGGAAAGGTGGATCGCGTGCTGCTCGGCATAGCTGAGGTCGGCGGTGAGGCAGCCGAGCGCCGAGAACGCGCTGGACAACCGCGGCACGAGGACCTTGGCGATGCCGAACTCGCGCGCCAGCGACACCGCGTGGATCGGCCCGGCGCCGCCGAACGCGAGCAGGACGCAGTCGCGGGCATCGACGCCCTGCTCGATCGTCACCCGCCGCAAGGCCCGCGCCATGCTGGCGTTGGCGATTCGATGGATCCCGAACGCCGCCTCCTGCGGCGACGCCCCGAACGCCGCGGCGATGGTCCCGACCGCCGCCGCCGCCTTTGCGGCATCGAGCCGGACGGTCCGGCCCAGCAGCCGGTCGGCACTGAGATAACCGAGCACGACGTTCGCGTCCGTCACCGTCGGCGCCGTTCCGCCCAGCCCGTAACAGGCCGGGCCGGGCTCGGCGCCCGCGCTGTCCGGTCCGACCCGGATCGCCTTGCCGTCGATGCGCGCGATCGATCCGCCGCCGGCGCCGATCGAATCGACGGCGACCATGAGCTGACGGATCGCCCGCCCGGCAAGCCGCTGACCGCCGCTGATCCGCGCCTTCCCGTCGAGCACCACGCAGGTATCGGTGGTCGTACCGCCCATGTCGAAGGCGATCACGGCATCGAGGCCCAGTTCCTCCGCCACTCGGGCGGCCGCGGCGACGCCCGCCGCCGGGCCGGACAGCGCCAGCGCCAGCGGCCGGCCGCGGACGGCCGCCGCCGAGGCCATCCCGCCCGCCGAATGGAACAGATGCAGGTTCGTCCGGGCGCCGGCGCGCCGTTCGAGGCGATCGACATAGGCCGCCGTCTCGGGCATGAGGGCGGCGTTGAGGATCGTCGAATTGCTCCGCTCGTACTCCCGCGGTTCGGGGTTGAGTTGATGCGACACGGCGAGGTAGCGCACGACCGCGCGCAGTCTATCCGCCAGTCGCAGTTCGTGCTCGGCATTGACGAAGCTGTGCTGCAGCACGACCGCCGCGGCCTCGACGCCGAGCCGTTCGACGTCGCGCGCGACGCGCTCGACCTCGGCCTCGGCCAGGGCGACGAGCACGCGACCTTCGGAGTCGATGCGCTCGCGCGCCTCGATCCGGTGTTCCGCCGGCACCAAAGGCGGCAGTTTGGGCGGCACCTCGAGGCGATAGAGCTCGCGCCGGTTCTGCCGCCCGATCTCGATGGTGTCGCCGAAGCCCTCCGTGGCGACCAGCGCCACCGGCGCCAGCCGGCCCTGAACGATGGCGTTGGTCGCCATCGTCGTGCCGTGGACCAGGTCGCACACCTCGGCCCAGGAGAGCCCGACCGCGGCCAGGGCGGCATCGACGCCGGCCACGGGGTCGCTCGGCCGGCTCGGGACCTTGGCGGTGCGCAGGCTCCCGTCCCGGCCGTTGACGGCCACCACATCGGTGAACGTCCCGCCCATATCGACGCCGACTTTCCAGACCGCCGTCATCAGGGATGCCCGGCAAGAGGAATTCGCTGTGCCGCCGACAACCGCGGGCGACCGCGCCGTAGCTGCCACCTTGCAGGGAGGCTTTCATGACGGCGTACATAGATAAATTAGATTTTAAGTTGCTAGATTATAGTTTTTGACTAAGCTATGCGCACCGGGCGGTGCGCCATCCGCGACGCTGACCGCGCGGCAGGTCCGTCATCCCAGGTGCGCGCGATGCTGCGATATACGCTGAGGCAGCTCGAGTACTTCGTCACCACGGCCGAATGCGGAAGCATCGCGAAGGCCGCCGCCCGCCTCAACGTCTCGCAACCGTCGGTCTCCGTCGCGGTCTCCAAGCTGGAGCAGCAGTTCGGTCTCGAGCTGTTCGTTCGACATCACGCCCAGGGCGTATCGCTGACCCGTCCCGGCCACCGCCTGGTGGTGGAAGCCCGCGACATGCTCCGACACGCCAGGCAGATTCAACAGAATGCGGAGGCATCGGGAACCGTTGTCGGCGGCGAGATCGAGCTCGCTTGCTTTTCGACCTTCGCGCCGCTGTTCGTGCCCGAGCTGGTGGCGCGGTTCCGCGAGCGCTATCCGGCCGTCCGGTTCAATCTGCAAGAGGGGCTTCAGCACACGCTCGTCGCGGGTCTCCTGTCCGGTCGCTTCGAACTTGCCCTGCTCTATGACCGGGAGCTCCCCGAGGAGATCGTCGTGGAGCGACTGGCGTCCTTCCAGCCTTACGCGTTGCTGCCGGAACGGCATCCGCTCGCCGCCAAGAAAAGCGTAAGTCTCGCCAGCCTCAAGGACGAGCCCTACATTCTCCTGGACATCCCGCCGAGCCGGGGCTTTTTCCTCGAGATCTTTCGCAGATCGGGGATCGAACCGAAGATCGCCTTCTCCTCGCCGTCGATCGAAATGGTCCGCGGCTTGGTCGGTCAGAGTCAGGGGTTCTCACTGCTCGTCACGCACCCGCACTTCGATCACACCTACGACGGTAAGGTAATCGCGACGCGGCCGCTCGTGCAGCAAACGATCTCGGGCGATATCTGCCTCGCACGTCTGCGACAGGCGAGGCCGACCCGCCTGATGCAGCTCTTCCGCGATTTCTGCAAAGACTGGTTCGTGCGATATACCGATTAGGCGCGTCGCGAACGGGGCTTCTTCGCGTCGTTCTCGATCAGGATGGCGCGGAAATCGTTGACGTTGGTCAGCGTCGGGCCGGTGATGACGAGGTCGTCGAGCGCGCTGAAGAAGCCGTAGCCGTCGTTGTCGGCCAGCCGCGCCTTGGCGCCGACGCCCTTGGCCGTCGCCCGCCGCAGCGTATCGTCGGCGAGGATCGCGCCGGCGTTGTCCTCGGTGCCGTCGATGCCGTCGGTATCGGCGGCAAGGGCGTGGATGCCGGGATGTCCGTCGAGGGCGATCGCCAGGGCGAGCAGGAATTCGAGGTTGCGCCCGCCGCGGCCCTTGCCGCGCAGGGTGACCGTCGTCTCGCCGCCCGACAGCAGGACGCAAGGGGCCGTTGCCGGCTGGCCGTGGCGGCGCACCTGCAAGGCGATCCCGGCCATCACCTTGGCGACCTCGCGCGCCTCGCCCTCGATGGCATCGCCCAGGATCAGCGGCGCGACGCCGGCGTCGCGGGCGGCGCGCGCCGCCGCC
>JBBECF010000130.1:58921-90375 GCA_040881945.1 Dongiaceae bacterium
GGGGGGGGGGCGGGGGGGGGGGGGGGGGGGGGCCGCCGCCGCCTCGAGCGACATCTGCGGAGTCGCGATCACGAGGTTGGCGACATTGTCCAAGCGCCGATCGCCCGGCTTCGGCGTCTCGTCCGCGGCCCGGTCGAGATGCGCTTGCACGGCGGGCGGCGGCACGATGCCATAGCGCTCGAGAACCGCGCGGGCATCGGCGAAGGTCGAGGGATCGGGCACCGTCGGTCCCGAGGCGATCGCCGCGGTGTCGTCGCCGGGCACGTCGGAGATCACCAGGCTCACCATCCTGGCGGGGTACGCCGCGGCCGCAAGCCGGCCGCCCTTGATCGCCGACAGGTGCTTGCGGACGACATTCATCTGGCCGATATCGGCACCCGAGGCGAGCAGCGCGCGGTTGACCGCCTGCTTGTCCTCGAGCGTCAGGCCCGGCGCCGGCAAGGCGAGCAGGGCCGAGCCGCCGCCGGAGACGAGGCAGAGCACGAGGTCGTCGGGGCCGGCTGACTTGGCGAGCTCGAGGATGCGCTCGGCGGCGGCGCGCCCGGCCGCGTCGGGCACGGGATGCGCCGCCTCGACGATTTGGACGCGCCGGCAGGGGACGCCGTGGCCATAGCGCGTGACGACGATGCCCTCGAGCGACCCTCGCCAATTGTCCTCGACCGCCTTGGCCATCGCCGCCGAGGCCTTGCCGGCGCCGAGCACGATCGTGCGGCCCTTGGGCAGCGGCGGCAGATGCGGCGGCACGCACAGATACGGCAGCGCCGCCGCCACGGCGGCGTCGAACAGGGCTGTCAGCAGTTGACGCGGCGATTCGGACATGGCCTGCGCAATTCGCTTCCGGCGGCGACGACCCGGCGACTGTGCCTCGGTCCCGGTGTCTCGGCAAGAGCCGGTATCCGGCGTCGAAAACCGGCGCCCGGTTGTCTTTTTCGCGGCATGATATAGACATGAGGCCTTTATTGGACAGGCGGCCTCGTTGCTTGCGAAATTTCCGGAGACCGGAATGATCTCGACGATCGAACTTCCCGATTTCGTCCGCGACCTAGTGAATCTTGCCTCGCCTCGCCTCGGCGCCGAGGCCGTCGCCGCTTCGGACGAGTTTTTCGCTCCGAAGGAGCGGATGCTGGCGGACGCCCCAGCCGTCTTCATTCCCGACAAGTACGACGATCACGGCAAATGGATGGACGGCTGGGAATCGCGCCGCCGGCGCGGCGCGGGCCACGACTGGTGCCTGGTCAGGCTCGGCGTCAAGGGCACGATCCGGGGCGTCGATATCGATACCAGTCATTTCACGGGCAACTATCCCCCGGCCGCGTCGATCGAGGCCTGCCTGAGCGACCGGGCGCCCGACGAGCGGTCGCGGTGGACAACCATCCTGCCGGCGACGCCGTTGGGGCCGAACGCGCACCATTACCTGCCGGTCGCGTCGGACGGCGTGTTCAATTACCTGAAGCTGCACATCCATCCCGATGGCGGCGTGGCGCGGCTGCGCGTCTATGGCGAGCCGGTGGCCGCCTGGGAGGGCAAGGACCGCGCCGCCGTTTACGAGCTGTCGGCCCTGGCCAATGGCGGCCGCATTGTCGCCTACAACGACGCCCACTACGGGACCGTGTGGACGCTGCTGACCGCCGGGCGCGGCGTCGACATGGGCGACGGCTGGGAAACCCGCCGGCGGCGCGAGCCGGGCAACGACTGGATCATCGTGCGACTCGGCGCCCCGGGCACGATCGAGACGGTCGAGGTCGATACGGCCCACTACAAGGGAAACTATCCCGACCGCTGCTCGCTCCAGGCGGCGCTCGTGGCGTCGGGCACGGACAGCGCGGTGATCGCCCAGTCCATGTCCTGGGACGAGGTGCTTCCGCCGCAGAAGCTGTCGATGGACAAGGTCCATGAGTTCGGCGGCGACCTCATCCGCGGCGTCGGGCCGGTCAACCACGTGAAGCTCAATATCTATCCCGACGGCGGCATCAGCCGCCTGCGCGTCTTCGGCAAGTTGGCCTGACAGGGCGCCGCCGTGCCTACGATCCTCAGGCCGGAGGCGCTGACCCGCGCGGCGTTCAAGCCCTTCGGCGACGTCATCGAGACGGCCGGCGCGCGCCACTATCCGATCAACCAGGGCACGACGATGCGCTATCACGACCTGGCGGCCGTCGATGTCGCGACGGACCGTGGCGCGGCGCTCATCAACATCTTCCGCGGACAGCCGTGGCCGCAGCCGATCCACATCCGGCTCATGGAACGGCATCCCCTGGGCAGTCAGGCATTCGTCCCGCTCCAGCGGCAGGACTATCTCGTCGTCGTCGCCGATCCCGCGCAGCCTCTATCGCCCGGCACGCTGCGCGCCTTCCGCGCCAAGGGCACGCAGGGCGTCAACTATGGGCGCAACGTCTGGCATCACCCGCTGCTCGTGCTCGAGGCAGACAGCGATTTCCTCGTGGTCGATCGCGGCGGCCCGGGCGACAACGAGGAGGAATTCCGGTTCGCCGAGGACGCGGTGGTCTTTCTCGAAGTCTAAAGATTCTCGTGCCAATGCCGCGCAATGTCGATGCGCCGCGGCACCCAGACGCGATCGTGGTCGAGCACGTAGTCGATGAAGCGTTGCAGCGCGGCCGCGCGGCCCGGCCGGCCGGCGAGCCGGCAGTGGAGGCCGACGGACATCATCTTCGGTGACCCCGCTTGGCCTTCGGCATAGAGCACATCGAAGCTATCCCGGAGATAGGCGAAGAACTGATCGCCGGCGTTGAAGCCCTGCGGCGTCGCGAAGCGCATGTCGTTGGCGTCGAGCGTATAGGGGATGACGAGGTGCGGTCCCCGCGGCCCCTTGATCCAATAGGGCAGATCGTCGGCATAAGAGTCTGAATCGTAAAGAAACCCACCCTCCTCCATCACCAGCTTTCTGGTGTGGACCGAGCAGCGCCCGGTGTACCAGCCGAGCGGGCGCGATCCCGTTGCCTCGGTATGGATGCGGACCGCTTCCGTCAGGTGCGTCCTTTCCTCGTCGGCCGTGAAGTCCTTGTAGTCGATCCACTTCAGGCCGTGGCTGGCGATCTCCCAGCCGGCCTCGTTCATGGCGACGATCTGTTCGGGCGAACGCATGAGCGCGGTCGCCACGCCGAAGACCGTCACCGCGACCTTTCGGTCGGTGAACAGGCGCCACAGCCGCCAGAATCCGGCGCGGGCGCCGTATTCGTAGATCGACTCCATGTTCATGTGGCGCTGCCCCGGCCAGGCTTGCGCGCCGACGATCTCCGAGAGGAAGGCTTCGGACGCCGCATCGCCATGCAGGACGCAGCTTTCGCCGCCTTCCTCGTAGTTGAGCACGAATTGCACGGCCAGATGCGCGCCGCCCGGCCATTCCGGCCGCGGCGGCGTCCGGCCATGGCCCCGGAGGTCGCGCGGATAGTCCTCAGCCATCGTCGCCGCCCCGCCGGACATGGACGCGCCGGCCCGCGACATAGGTCGCGCGCACCGCGCGGTCGTCGCCGAGCATCATCAGGGCGAACAGAACGTCTTCCAGCGTCTCGGACAGTTCGTGCCGGCTCGCCAGAACCGGCGTCGCCCGCGGATCGAGAACGACGATATCGGCCCAGCGCCCGGGTTCCAGGCTGCCGATCTCGTCGTCGAGGCCGAGCACGCGGGCATTGCCGCGGGTCGCCAGGTAAAAGGCATCGCAGGCCGACAATAAGCGTCCCTTGAGCCGGGCGACCTTGTAGGCGTCGCCCAGCGTGGCCAGCATGGAGTAGCTAGTTCCGCCGCCCACGTCGGTCGCGACGCCGACGCCGACCGGGCGGCGCGGATCGCCGACATGATCGATGTCGAACAGGCCGGACCCCAGGAAGTTGTTCGAGGTCGGGCAGTGAACCACCGCCGACCCCGCTTCGGCGAGGCGGGCGCATTCGCGCTCCGACAGGTGGACGCCATGGCCGAACAGGCTGCGCGGACCGAGCAGGCCGAACCGGTCGTACACGTCGGTGTAGTCCCTGGCCCAGGGGAAGAGCGACCGCACCGTTTCGATCTCGAGACGGCTCTCGGACAGATGCGTCTGCATGAAGACCTGGGGATAGGCCCGGCACAGCTCGCCCGCCGCCATGAGTTGCGCGTCCGTCGATGTGATGGCGAAGCGCGGCGTGACCGCATAGCGGAGCCGCCCGCGCCCGTGCCACGTCCGCAGCAGCGTCTCGCTGTCACGGACCCCCGTCTCGACGTCGTCGAGCACCGCGGCGGGCGCGTTGCGGTCCATCAGGGTCTTGCCGGCGATCAGCGCCATGCCGCGCTTCTCGGCGGCCGCAAACAGCGCCTCGGCGCAGGCCTTATGCACCGAGCAGAAGGCGGCGGCCGCGGTCGTGCCATGGGCGAACAGGCGATCGAGAAACAGCTCCGCCGCCGCGCCGCCATGGGCCGCGTCCGCATAGCGCGCCTCCTCCGGATAGGCGAACCGATCGAGCCAGTCGAGCAGGTCGCGGCCGGGCGCGGCGAGCATGCGATATTGAGGGAAATGGATATGCGCGTCGATGAATCCGGGCAGGATCAGCGCGTCGCCATAGTCGTCGACCGGCGCCGCGGCGAGGGCATCGGGCAAATTCCCTATCGCCCCGGTCCACGCGACGCGTCCGTCGTCGTCGATGGCGACCGCGCCTTTCGGTTCGAAGCCGTAGGCGTCGGCCGCCGCCCGGCGCGGATCGGCGCGGAACGACAGCACGGCGCCGCGCACCAGGCGTGTCCGCCCCGTCATGGCAGAACCCGATCCTCGATGCGGAAGCGGAAGATACGGCAGACCTGGGCGAGCGCGGTCGCGAGCTCCGCCGCCGGATCGTCGTCGATGCGCTCCGCGAAGGCCGCGAGGATTTGGGACTTGGTCGCGCCCTTCACGGCAAGAATGAACGGAAACCCGAAGCGGTGCCGATAGCGCGTGTTGAGGTCGGTGAACCGCGCGAATTCCGCGGGCGTCAGCGTGTCGAGGCCGGCGCCGGCCTGCTCCCGTTTCGATTCCCCGGCGACGGCCGCGCGGCCGGCCAGATCGGGATGGGCGAGCAGAAGCGCGAGCTGGTCGGCCGGCGGCGCGCGCAGCAGCGCATCGGCGAACGCCGCCACCATCGCCTCGCGGCTGGCGAAGGGGCGCGCCCCGGCGGCCCGCTCGGCGACCCACGGCGAATGTTCCGCAACGTCGTCGAACCGCTCGACGAAGGCGGCGGCCGGCAATCGATTCACGGCCTCCAGGCGCAGCGGATACGGGCTCGACATGGCGCGCCGGTCGCTCACTCGCCGCTGAGCCAGGCGCCGAGCTCTTGCCGTTCATCGTCCGTCATGCCGGTCTCGTTGCCGAGCGGCATGACATCGGATCTGACCGCCTGTTGCTCGATGAGGACGGCGTAGCGGCGCAATTCCGCGACGGTTTCGAGCCGCACGCCCTTCGGGGCCTCCGGAAAGGCCTCGTGCGTCGGCCTGATGGCATGGCATCCGACGCAATGTTTCTGCGCGATCGCGACGACCCGCGCGTCGTCGACGATCAGGCCGGCCGATACCGGCGCGGCGCGCGGCGCCGTCATGATTGCGGCGGCGGCGAGCGCCGCGCCGATGACCGGCAGCGCCCAGCCGATCTTCGACATCGGCTCGCCGACCTCGTGCCCGACCAGGAAGAACCGCAACGCCGCGCCGCCGACGAGAACGAACGCCACGAGAAGCCACGCCTGCGGATGGTTCGTCAGCATCGGATAATGGCTGCTGACCATCAGCAGCAGGACAGGCAGCGTGAGATACGTGTTGTGAACGGATCGCTGCTTCCCGGTCGCGCCCAGGGCCGGGTCCGGCGCCGCGCCCTTCAGCAGCGCGTTCGTGATCTTCTTCTGGTTCGGAATGATGACGCCGAACACGTTCGCCGCCATGATCGTGCCGACGAACGCGCCGACATGGATCAACGCGCCGCGCCCCGAATAGACATGGGTATAGAGATACGTCGCCGCGACGATGAGAACGAATACGGCCGCCCCGAGAATCGTGGGGTTCCTGCCGACCGGTGAGCGGCACAGCCCATCGTAGGCGAACCACCCGACGGCCAGACTCGCGACGGAAATGCCGGTGGCCTGCAACGCCGTGAGCGCCATCACGCCCGGATCGATGAGATAAACCGGCGCATTCCAATAGTACTGAACGACGAGGAGCAGGAACCCCGTGACCCAGGTCAGGTAGGCTTCCCACTTGAACCAGATGAGATCGTCGGGCAGGTGCTTCGGGGCGGTCAGGTATTTTTCGACGTGATAGAAGCCGCCGCCATGCACCTCCCAGGCGGTGCCGAGGACGCCCTCGTTCATCCGTTCGCGCTTCTTCAGGCTCAGATCGAGGGCGATGAAATAGAACGAGGTCCCGATCCAGCCGATGCCGGCAATGAGATGCGCCCAGCGGATCAACAGGTTGAGCCAATCTGCAACGAACGCGGTCATGGCCGCCGAGCTCCACGCCGAAGGTCCGGGTCGCCCTGCCCGCGCGGCCTCGCCCGCGCGGGCAGGGCCGGCAACCGGCGTTTACTGCGGCAACTGATCGTCGACGCCCTTCACATACCAGTTCATGCCGAGGACTTCCGGATCGGACAGCGTCTTGCCGGCTTCCACGGCGACCGAACCGTCCTGCTTGGCGATCGGCCCCTGGAAGACATTGAATGTGCCGGCCTTGATCTTGGCTTCCGTCTCGGCCGCCATCTTCGCCACGTCCTCGGGCATGTTGGCGTAGGGCGCCATCTTCACCATGCCGGCGGCCATGCCGCCCCAGACGTCGCCGCTTTTCCACGTACCGTCCAGCACGGCCTTGGTGCGCTCCACGTAATAGCCGCTCCAATTGTCGAGGATGGCGGTGAGCTGCGCCTTGGACGCGAACTTGCTCATGTCCGACGCCTGGCCGAAGCCGAGCACCCCTTGCTCCTGGGCGATCTGGAGCGGCGCGCTCGAATCCGTGTGCTGGCTGATGATGTCCGCGCCCTGGCCGATCAGCACCTTGGTGGCGTCGGCTTCCTTGCCCGGGTCGTACCACGAGTTCACCCAGACGACCTTGACCTTGAAATCGGGATTGACCGACTGCGCGCCGAGCATGAAGGCGTTGATTCCGGACACGACCTCGGGGATCGGGAACGAGCCGATGTAACCGGCCGTGCCGGTCTTCGACATCTTCGCGGCGATCTGGCCGATCACGTAGCGGCCTTCGTGGAACCGCGCCGAATAGGTCGCCACGTTGTCGGCCTGCTTGTACCCCGTCGCGTGCTCGAACTTCACGTCCGGGAAGTTCTTCGCGACCTTGAGCGTGGGTTCCATGAAGCCGAAGGAGGTCGTGAAGATGAGCTTGTGGCCTTCGCGCGCGAGCCGCGTGATGGCGCGTTCCGCGTCGGGGCCTTCGGCGACGTTTTCGATATAGGTCGTTTCGACCTTGTCGCCCAGTTCCTTCACCACCGCCTGGCGGCCCTGATCGTGCTGATAGGTCCAGCCGTGGTCGCCAACGGGTCCGACGTAGATGAACCCCACCTTCAGCTTCTCCTGCGCCGACGCCGCGCCGACGGCGACCGTCATTGCCAGTGCCGTTGCAACGCCTAACCATTTCCTCATGGGTCTCTCCTTCCCTGTTTGCCGATCCACCCTAGTCTCCTGCCCCGCGCCGGCCACCGGGGCGTGAGGGTAGCGCGATCACCGATCCGGCACGAAGGGCCGTCCCAGACAGGCCGGCGTATTGACCCGCGTCAGCGCCCGGTTGCCCGAAATCACGACCAGGGCCACGATCGTCACCAGATACGGCAGCGACGACAGGAACTGGGACGGAATGCCGATGCCCAGCGCCTGCACATAGAAGCCGAGAATCATCACCGTGCCGAACAAATACGCCCCGGCGGCCACCCGTCCCGGCCGCCACGAGGCGAAGACGACGAGGGCGAGCGCGATCCAGCCGCGGCCCGCGGTCATGTTCTCGATCCATTGCGGGGTATAGGCAAGCGACAGATAGGCCCCGGCAAGCCCGGCGCAGCCGCCGCCGAACATGACGCAGCCGTAGCGCACCGCGATGACGCCGTAGCCCAGGGCGTGGGCCGAATCGTGGCTGTCGCCGACGGCGCGGATGACCAGGCCGAGGCGCGTCCGGAACAGGACATGCGCCGTCGCGATCGTCAGCAGTATCGAGACGTACACGAGAATATCCTGGCCGAAGACGACCGGTCCGAGGAAGGGAATGTCCGTCAGGACCGGAAGGTCCAACTTGGCGAGCTTGGCGCCGGGCTGGCCGACCAGCGATTCGCCGATCAGGCCGGACAGCCCGAGCCCGAGCAGCGTGAGCGCCAGACCGGTGGCGACCTGGTTGGCGACCAGCGTCAAGGTGAGGAACGCAAAGAGCAGGGACAGGCCCACGCCGGCCGCGACCCCGGCAAGGATTCCCAGACTCGGCGACCCAGTCAGATAGCCGGCGCCGAACCCGCACACGGCGCCCATCACCATCATGCCTTCGACGCCGAGGTTGAGAACGCCCGACCGCTCGACCACCAGCTCGCCGAGGGCGGCGAGCAGCAGCGGCGTCGCCGCCGTGACGATCGTCAGAATGACCGGTTCCAACCCGCCCACGGCCGTCACTCCGCCGGGACCGGCCGCGGCAGGCGGCCGCCGATGACCGTGATCCGGTACAGGATCAGCGTGTCGCAGGCGAGGACGAAGAACAGCAGGATGCCCTGGAACACCTTGGCGATCTTGTCGGAGATGCCGAGCGACACCTGCGCCGCCTCGCCGCCCAGATAGCTGATCGCCAGCAGGAGCCCGGCGAACAGCACGCCCACCGGATTGAGCCGGCCGAGAAACGCGACGATGATGGCGGTGAAGCCGTAGCCCGGCGAAATCGTCGGCTGCAACTGGCCGCCCGGCCCGGCGACCTCGCAAATTCCCGCGAGCCCCGCCAGCGCCCCCGACAGCAGGAAGCAGAAGACCACCATCCGGTTACGCGAAAATCCGGCGAACCGGCCGGCGCGCGGCGCGTTGCCGAGCACACGAATCTCGAATCCCTTGAGCGTGCGCGCCATGACGACCGCCAGCACCGCAACCGCGGCGAGCGCGAGCAACGCGCCGAGATGCACCCGGCCCGCGCCCAGTGTCGGCAACAGCTGCCAACCCTCGAACGTTACCGACTTGGGGAAATTGAACCCGCCGGGGTCGCGCCACGGTCCGCGCACCAGCCAGTCGAGCGCGAGCTGGGCGACATAGACGAGCATCAGGCTGGTCAGAATCTCGTTCGCCCCGAACCGGTTCTTGAGGACCGCGGGAATCGCCGCATAGGCCATGCCGCCCGCCGCCCCGAGGAGCAGCATCAACGGCAGCACCAGGGGCGACTGCCAATCGTGGAATATCACCGGCACGATGGAGCCGACCAGGGCGCCGGCGGTAAGCTGGCCCTCCGCGCCGATGTTCCACACATTGGCGAGATAGCAGACGGAGAGTCCGACCCCGATGAGGACGAGAGGCGCCGCCTTGACGATCAACTCCTCGAGCGACCACAGCGACGTCACCGGCTCGATGAAATAGACGTAGAGCGCCGCGAGGGGGTCCAGGCCGCGCAGCGCAAAGATGATAGCGCCGACCAACACCGTCAGCCCGATCGCGATGACCGGCGAGAGCACGGCCATGAGCGTCGAATGCTCGGCCCGTTTCTCAAGCACCAGGCGCATGGCGCGAGTCCTCTTGACGGCTGGCCGCGTCCGGGCGCGGTTCGTGCGCGCCGGCCATGAGCAGGCCGATCCGTTCCATGGTCATTTCGCCCGCCGGACGGGCCTCCGACAAGTGACCGCGCGAGATCACGGCGATGCGATCGGCGATCTCGAAGATCTCATCGATGTCCTGGCTGATCACCAGGATGGCCGAACCGGAGCGCGCCAGGTCGATCAAGGCCTGACGGATGAGCGCAGCGGCGCCGGCGTCCACGCCCCAGGTCGGCTGGTTGACGACGAGAATTGCCGGCTTGCGGTTGAGCTCGCGGCCGACGACGAACTTCTGCAGATTGCCGCCGGACAGCGACCGCGCTTCCGGATCGGGGCGGCCGCGGCGGACGTCGAAATCGTCGGCGACGCGTTGTCCGATGCTTCTTGCCTGACCGCGATCGACGAACCCCTTGCGCACCAGCCCGTCGCCCGTGGCATGGCGCGTCAGAATCACGTTCTCGGAGAGCGCAAGGCCCGGCACCGAGCTGTGGCCAAGCCGTTCCTCGGGGACGAAGGCCGCGCCGCGCCGGCGCCGCGCGGTGATGCCGAGGTGCCCGCAGGCCGACCCGTCGATCTCCAGGGCGTCGGGTCGGGCGTTCGGCCGCTCGCCGGACACCGCATCGAAGAATTCCGACTGGCCGTTCCCGGCCACGCCGGCGATGCACACGACCTCGCCGCCCTGGACCTCGAGTCCGACGTCCTGCAACGCGACCGCGAACGGCCCGTCCGCGGCCTGGCTCAGCCGATTGAGCCGGAGCCGCGGCCTGCCGGCGCGCATGGCGCCGTCGGCTTTCACGGTGTGAATGTCGGCGCCGACCATCAACCTCGCCAGACTCGCCGCGCTTTCCGTGCCCGGATCGACCCGCGCGACGACCTTGCCGTGGCGCAGAATCGTCACGTTGTGGCACAGCCGCTTCACCTCTTCGAGGCGATGGCTGATGTAGAGCACGGCGCAGTCCTCGGCCGCCAGCCGATCGAGCGTCAGGAACAACTGTTCGGCCTCCTGCGGTGTCAGCACCGAGGTCGGCTCGTCCATGATGAGAAGGCGCGGCTCCTGGAGAAGGCAGCGCACGATCTCGATACGCTGGCGTTCGCCGGCCGAAAGATCGGCCACGGTCGCCGACGGCACCAGCGGCAATCCGTAGTCGATGGAGACCTGCGCGATCCCGTCCGACAGCGTCGCGAAGTCGAGCCTGCCCGGAAGGGCCAAGGCGATGTTCTCGGCGACCGTCAGCGCCTCGAACAGCGAAAAGTGCTGAAACACCATGCCGATTCCGAGCATCCGGGCCGCGGCCGGGTTCGCGATCGAAACCGGCTTGCCCATCCAGCGCAGCTCGCCGGCGGTCGGCTGCAGCGCGCCGTAGATGATCTTCACCAGGGTGGACTTGCCGGCGCCGTTCTCGCCGAGGAGCGCGTGAATCTCGCCGTGGCTCACCTTGAGATCCACCGAATCGTTGGCGAGCAGCGACCCGAATCGCTTGGTGATGCCCACGGCCTCCAACAGCGGGGGCTCGCCGCTCATGCTGTGCGACCGAGGCTCGCTTCGGGCATTTGCGCGGTGCGCAGCGCCTCGTCGCGGGCCAGGATTTCCGCGACGGTAGCGGCGGCGATGACGGCCGGCGCCTTGGCGCTGATTCCCGGGATGCCGATCGGGCAAACCAACCGCGCGATCCGATCTTCCGGAACGCCCGCTTCGCGCAGCCGCTTGCCGAACCGGGCGCGTTTCGTGGCGCTGCCGATCAGCCCGACATAGGGGAACCGGCCCGCGGCCAGCGCGGCATGCACGATGTCCAGATCGAGGGCATGGCTATGGGTCATCACCAGGACGAAGGCGCCCGCCGGCGCCCGGGCCAGCTCCGCCGCCGGCGCCGCGGAATGAATCGGCCGCGCGTTCGCCGGCATGGCGCCGGGAAAGGCGTCGGCGCGGGCGTCGATCCAGGTGACGTTCACCGGCAGGGGTCCGAATGCCAAGACCGTCGCGCGCCCGACATGACCGGCGCCGAACAGCAGGACATCGCGCCGCTTCTCGCCGAATCGTTCGGTGAGGACACCGTCGGCGGACAGCGTCACGCCCGGGTCCGCGCCGGTGACGGCGGCATTAACGAGCTCGCGAAGGACTCGCCCGCCGGCGATGCGTCCTTTCGAAACGAACGGCCCGGCCGCCTCGCGGGCGGCGAACGCCTCGACCGATGGCCGTGCGGCGGCATCGATGATCTCGAGCAGAAGGGTCACGCGCCCGCCGCAGCACTGGCCGAATTCGGGTCCCAGGGCATGCCGCGTCAGACGGACGCTCGCCTCGCTTGCGCTCCGGCGCAGCGGGTCGGGCGCGCCGCGTTCCAGCGCCGCCTGGGCTTCGGCCAGGGCGCGCCATTCGAGCGTCCCGCCGCCGATCGTGCCAAAGAAGCCGCCGCCCGGAACGACGATCAACCGCGCCCCGGCTTCGCGCGGCGCCGAGCCGTCGACCTTCGCGACGGTGACCATGGCGCACCGGCGGTGCGCGTCCAGGGCCTTGGCGAGGGTCGCCCACACGCGCATCGCTTAAGCCGCGCGCCGCATGGCATTGACCGCGCGCATGATCGCCTCGGGCGTCGCCGGCGCATCGAGCGGCGGAACAACGCCGGGGTTCAAGCCGGCAACGGCGTCGGCGATTGCGGAAAACACCGAGAGCGCGAGCATCAGCGGCGGCTCGCCGACGGCCTTCGATCGGAAGATCGTGTCCTCGCGGTTGCCCGCCGACCGATACAGCGCGACACGGAAATCGGCCGGCACGTCCGACGCCGTCGGGATCTTGTAGGTCGAGGGCGCGTGCGTCCGCAGCCGGCCCTGGGCGTCGTAGACCAGTTCCTCCGTCGTCAGCCACCCCATGCCCTGCACGAAACCGCCTTCGATCTGGCCGATGTCGATCGCCGGATTCATCGAGCGGCCGACGTCGTGCAGGATATCGACGCGGTCGACGCGCATTTCGCCGGTCAAGGTGTCGATCGTCACCTCGGCGCAGGCCGCGCCATAGGCGAAATACAGGAACGGCCGGCCCTTCACGTTGGCGCGATCCCACGAGATTTTCGGTGTCGCATAGTAGCCCGTCGCGGAAAGCTGAACACGCGCGTGAAAGGCGTTTTTCACGAACTCGGGGAACGGGACGGACTCGTTTGCGATGACCACCCGGCCGTTCTCGAAGCGGACGAGCGCCCTCGCCACGCCGTAGCGCGCCGCCGCGAACTCGACCAGCCGGGTCCGGATCGTCTCGGCTGCGATCTTGGCCGCCATGCCGTTGAGGTCGGAACCGGACGAGGCGGCGGTGGGCGAGGCGTTGGGGACCTTGGCGGTCGTGGTCGCGGTGATCTTGATCCGGTCGAGCCCAATGCCGAAGACGTCGGCCACCACCTGCGCGACCTTCACGTACAGCCCCTGCCCCATTTCGGTGCCGCCGTGGTTCAAATGCACCGAACCGTCCGTATAGACATGCACCAGCGCGCCCGCCTGGTTGAGATGGGCCAGGGTGAAGGAGATGCCGAATTTGACGGGCGTCAGCGCCAGACCCTTCCTGAGGAACCGGTTCCGCCCGTTGAACGCCCGCACGTCGACGCGGCGGCGGCGGTAGTCGCTGGTCCGCTCGAGTTCGGCCACCAGATCGGGCAGGATGTTGTCCTCGACCGTCTGGCCGAACGGCGTCGCGTCGCGCCCGTCCGCATAGAAATTCCGCTTGCGTACATCGAGCGGATCGAGGCCGAGGGTGATGGCGATGGCGTCGATCATCCGTTCGGCGAACAGCATGCCTTGCGGGCCCCCGAACCCGCGGAAGGCCGTGTTCGACACCGTGTTGGTCTTCAGCCGGCGCGAGAAGATGCGCAGCGCGGGATAGAAATAGGCGTTGTCGGCGTGGAACATCGTGCGGTCGTTCACGCCCAGCGAAAGATCGGCGGAAACGCCGCAGCGCGACAAGAATCCGACATCGACGGCGCGCAGGCGGCCGTCCGCGTCGAACCCGGCCGCGTAGTCCACGCGGAAGTCGTGCCGCTTGCCGGTCATGATCATGTCGTCGTCGCGGTCGAGGCGCATCTTGGCCGGCCGGCCGGTGACATGGGCGGCGAGCGCGGCCAAGGCCGCCCATTGCGCGGCCTGGGATTCCTTGCCGCCGAACGCGCCGCCCATGCGGCGGCATTCGCAGGTGACGGCGGCGTCGGCGACGCCGAGCATCCTGGCCACGCAATGTTGCACCTCGGCGGGGTGCTGGGTCGATGAATGGACCAGCATCTCGCCGCCTTCGAGCGGCAGCGCGAAGGCCGCCTGACCCTCGAGATAGAAATGCTCCTGCCCGCCGATCCGGAACGACTCCGCGATGCGCCGGGGCGACGCGGCCAGCGCGCCCGCCACGTCGCCGCGCCGGAATTCGTAGGGCGGCAACAGGTCCATCTCGGCGGCGATCGCGTCCTCCACGGTCACCGCCGGCGTTTCGGTCTCGACGTCGATCGCGGCCCGCGCGGCGGCACGACGGGCCTGGAGGTGCGTTTCGGCGACCACGGCGAAGACGACCTGCCCGTGAAAGTCGATCCGGCCGGACGCCAGGATCGGATCGTCGCCCTTGGCCGGGCTGCAATCGTTGATTCCCGGTATGTCCGCAGCGGTCAGAACCGCGACGACGCCCGGGCTGCGGCGCACCGCCTCGAGGTCGAGACGAGTGATGCGGCCGCGGCTCGTGGCGGCATGGCCGGGGGCCACATGCACCGTGCCGGCCGGTTCGGGCATGTCGTCGATGTAGACGGCGGTGCCCTGCACATGCCGCTCGGCGCTGTCATGCGCCAGCGCCGCGCCGAGCGCGCCCGCCGTCCGGGCCGTCTCAGGCAACGCTCTCAAGCACCGCCTCCCGTTGTCCCACAACGCGCATGCCGGCGGTCGGCGCGCCGGCCGTTTCGTGCAGGGCCTTGGCCATGAGCGCCTTCGCCGTGGCCCGGCGGTAGGCGGCCGAGGCCCGCATATCGTCGATGGGCGTGAAGTCGTTGTCCAGCGCCGCGAGCGCCCCCTGCCACGTCGCCTCGCTCGAAAGCTCCGCGCCGGCCAGGGCGGTTTCGGCCGCTTCGGCCCGTTTCGGCGTCGCCGCCATGCCGCCGTAGGCGATCCGGCAATCCCGGATCCGGTCGCCGTCGAGGGTGAAGCGGAAGGCGCCGAGCACCGCCGAAATGTCCTGGTCGAAGCGCTTGGCGATCTTGTAGCAGCGAAAGACCTGGCCGGTCCTTAGTTTCGGCACCCGTACCCGGCTGACGAATTCGCCGGGGCGGCGGTCCTGCTTGCCGTAGGCGAGGAAGAACTTCTCCAGCTTCATGGTCCGGGTCTTGTCGCCCCGGCGCAGTTCGAGGGTGGCGCCGAGCGCGATCAGGGCCGGCGGCATGTCGCCAATGGGCGAGCCATTGGCGATGTTGCCCCCGACGGTGCCGGCGGCGCGCACCTGCTTGGCGCCGAGGCGGCGCACGAGTTCCGCCAGGTCGCAATCCAAGGCGGCGAGGTAGGGTTCGGCCATCTCGTAGGTCGCGGTCGCGCCGATCGACAATTCCGTGCCGCTGTCGGCAATGGCGTCCAGCCCCTCGACCCGCCCGAGATGGATGACCTTGGGCAGCGAACGAAGTTGCTTGGTGATCCACAGTCCGACGTCCGTGGCGCCGGCGACCAGAACGGCGTCCTTGTGCCGCGCATACAGCTTCGCCAGGCCCGCCACGGTCGCGGGCGCCGCGAAAAAGCTCGTCTTGTCGCCGATGAACACGTCCTCGCCGTCCGCCAGGCCGCGCAGCGCTTCGGCCGTCGCGCCGGCCGCCGCCGCATAGGAATCGCTCGGCCGGCCGGCGCAGGCATCGAGCCCGGCCGCGACTATCGGGCGGTAACCGGTACAGCGGCAGAGATTGCCGGCGAGCCAGTCGTTCACGCGCCTGCGATCCGGCGCCGCGCCCGCGTGATACAGGGCGAACAGGGCCATGACGAAGCCCGGCGTGCAGAAGCCGCATTGCGACGCATGGGCGTCCACCATCGCCTGCTGGACCGGATGCAGGCGGCCTTCGCGCCGGCTCAGGTCGTCGACGGCGACGACCTCCTTGCCGTCCACCATGCCCAAGAGCTGGATGCAACTGTTCACCGGCTCGTAAACCAGGCGCCCGCCGCGCACCGACCCGATCGCCACCGTGCAGGCGCCGCAGTCGCCTTCGCCGCAGCCCTCCTTCGTCCCGCGGGCGCGCTCGGTCAGGCGCAGATAGTCGAGCAGCGTCGCGGTCGGCGATAGTTCCGCCAATTCGACGATTTTGCCGCGACGCAGGAACCGGATCGACGAACGCATCCCGCTCAGCTCCCGCGATAGGTCGAATAGCCGTAGGGCGACAGCAGCAGCGGCACATGATAGTGGCCGTCGGCGTCGGCGACGCCGAAGCGGATCGGGATCACATCGAGAAAGGCGGGATCGGGCAGTTCCGCGCCGACGGCCCTGAGATAATCGCCGGCATGGAACCGCAATTCATAGATGCCCGGTCGAAACGCCTCGCCCTCGAGAATCGGTCCGTCGACGCGGCCGTCCGCATTGGTCGTGACGGTCCTGACATGCACGGGCGCGCCGTCGAGCCGCCACAGCTCGATGCGCAGGCCCGCCGCCGGCCTGCCCGTCATCGTGTCGAGGACGTGCGTCGTCAGGCGTCCCACGTTTCCTCCTGCGCCGATCGCTGCGCGGCGGCCGTTCGCCGCCCCGCGCCGCTATGATGCCAGAGGCCTACTGCTCGAAAAAGGGGAGATATTCGCGCAATTCCGCCGACTCACACGCCGGCCATCGGCCTCGGGCGCGAGCCGTCGGCGAAGCGCGCGAAGCGGAACGGCGACGGATCGACCACCGGCGGATCGCCGGTCACCAGATCGGCCGCCAGGCGGCCGGCGCCGGGGCCGATGCCGAAGCCGTGCCCGGAAAAGCCCGTGGCGATGAAGAAGCCCGGCAGCTTGTCCACCGGCGAGATGACCGGCACGGTGTCGGGCGTCGCATCGATGAGGCCGGCCCAGCGCTCCGCAATGGCCGCGCCCTTGAACACCGGAAACGCGGCTTCGAGGTTCCTCCTCGCCGCCTCGAGGTCGGCGGCGACGGGCTCGGGGTCGAGCACGCGCACGCGCTCGAAGGGCGAGACTTCGTCCAGCGCCCACCGCACGGGCCTGCGCCATTCGTCGAGGAACCGCTGTCCCAACCGCAGCCTCACGTCTCGCCATTCGATTCGCAGGACCGGCAGGAAATCGAAGAAGAAGCGAAAGCTGTCCGGCACGATCTCGGCGACGTTCGCGCTGCCATGCGCGACCGTATAGCCGCCGTCGAGTCGCTTGCGGAAGGCGAAGCCCGGCCCCCAGGCCGCCGCCTCCGGCCCGCCCTCGATCGGCGCGGTCCGCATCACCGACGCGAGCACCTTGAGCTGCGGCAGCGTCAGGCCCAGGCTGCGGCAGAACAGGCCGGACCAGGCGCCGCCGCACAACACGACGGCCGCGCAGGCGATGCGGCCCGTCTCCGTGACGACGGCCGCCACGCGCCCCGCCTGGGTCTCGATGCCGCGGACCGCGCAGCCGCCGAGCACCGTGGCGCCCAGCCGCTGAGCCGCGCGTGCGATGGCCGGCGCCGCCTTCTGCGGCTCGGCCCGCCCATCGCTCGCCGTGTAGAGGGCGCCGGCCCAGCGCCGCGCCGAGCCGCCCAACAGCCGGCTGGCCTCTTCGCCGGTCACGATTCGCGAATCGAGCTGGTGCTGTCTTGCGTGCTCCAGCCACGCCTGGCGCTTGGCCAGGTCCTTCTCGTTCTTGCACAGGTAGAGGATCCCGGTTTGCCGGAAGCCCGTGTCGCCCTCGACCATCTCGTCCATGCCGGACCACAGCCGCAGGCTTTCGATGATCAGCGGCAGCTCGCGCGGATCGCGGCCCATCTTCCGGCACCATCCCCAATTCCGGCTCGACTGCTCGCCGGCGATGTGTCCCTTCTCGCAGAGGACGGTCGAGACGCCCTTGCGCGCCAGGAACAGGGCGGTGCTTGCGCCGATGATGCCGCCGCCGACGATCACGACATCGGCGCGCGACGGCGCCGCCTCATCGGATCTTACGGGTTCGACGCGCGGCGCCATCGTTCCAACTCGAGCACGGATGTCATTTCGGGCGGCTGGCGATCATAGCCGGGCGCATCGAAAAAGTCTCCAGCCAGGCCGCCAGAGCCGGGCACCGGCCGCGCCAATCGTGGGCATAGCGGAGATCGGTGTATTCGAAGGCGCAGGCCGCCGTGATTTGGTCGATCCGCAGCGGACCCGCGGCCAGGGCGGCGGCCAGCGACTCCAGCTTGTCGATGGCCCGCCCGATGCGCTGCTCGAGCTTCGCAATCGTGCCCCGGCTCTTTTCGCCCTCCGGCCGCAGCAGCTCCATGCGGCGCTGCAGCCCGGCCTCCATCGCGCCGTTCGCCAGCGCCTCGCGCGTCAACGTCTCCCAGCGACCGGCCTCGGGGTAGAGGCTCGGCCGACCGGAGATGCTGTCGAAATAGGCGCAAATCACCCGGCTGTCGTAGATCGGCCGGCCGTCATCGAGCTCCAGAGTCGGAATCTGCCGCAACGGATTCAGCTCGTCGAGAAACGTCGCCTCGTAGACGTCGATGATGCGTTCCTCGACCGTGAGCCCCAGCTCCAGCGCGACCACCCGCGCCTTCCGGCCGAAGGGGCTGGTCGGCCCATTATAGAGGATCATGGCGTGTCGCCGCGGCGCCCCGGCCGCCTAGCCGATCTCGACGGCGAGCATTCCGGCATCGACGCCTTCCTGCCCCTCGGTAATATGGACGGCCTTCACCACGCCGCCTTCGCTTGCCGGATGCGGCACCTCGGTCTTCATCACCTCGAGGATGAACAGCACGTCGCCGGCGCTGACCTTGTCGCCGGGCTTGACCAGGACCTTCCAGACGTTGCCGGGAACCATGGTCTCGATCTTTTCAGCCATCGGGTGCCCCCTCTTTGAATTGCTCGGCGCTCACGCGATGCTCGAATCGCCGCAGACCGCGTTCAGCTTGCGTCGCAGCTCCTGCGCCTCGTCGACCGAAATCGCCTTGAAGCGGTAGATGTCCCCCGGCCTCGACTGTCCCAGCTTCCAGAACGCCGCCGACGGCACCGTATACGGATTGATGAAGCCGCCCATGCTGGGGCCATCGTTGACCAGGATGATCGGCGTCTGGCCGGCAAGATTGATCGCGCCCAAGGGATAGCCCTGATCGATGATGTTGGACGGCTCGGCGCCGTGCTCGGGGGCCTTGGTACGGGCCTTCTCCGTGAAGGTCCACTGCGGGCCTTCGAGGCGGAAGCCGGTGCGATCGCTCTTCGAGGACAGCTTCCAGTCGCTCTCGAGAAAACGCTTGTGACCCGCCGCGTCGATCCAATCGTCGTTCGGGCCGGCGACCGCCTCGATGCTCCAGCGCTTGTCGGTCGCGAATTGCGGCCGGCAGCCCGCCTTGACCTTGCGGCCCGGCTTCCCGGCGCCCTTGGCGACCGGCACCACCTGCCCGGCCTTGACCGCACGGCCCTCCATGCCGCCGACCCCGGCCTTGTGGAAGGTCGAGCGCGACCCGAGCCAGGGCGGCGTGTCGATCCCGCCGGCAACCGCCACATAGGCGCGGGCACCGATCTTGCCGAAGGAAAGAACGAGCGTCTGGCCAGACTTCACGGTTACGCTTTCCCACAGGGGAACGGCCTGCCCGTCCAGCTTCGGCGACATATCGGCGCCGCAGACGGCGATCACCCCGTCGCGCCGGAACTTGATCGTGGGCCCCATGAACTGACATTCGAGGCCGGCCGCGCCGGGATCGTTGCCGACGAGGATGTTGGCGAGGCGGAACGACCAGCTATCCATCGGGCCGGAGGGGGGAAACCCCTGGTTCCAGTAGCCGATGCGCCCAGGGTAGTCCTGGATCGAGGTCTCGAGGCCGGGTTGCAGTATCTCCAGCATGATCGTCGTCTCCTAAAACCGCTCGGCCTTGTCGAGCGAGGCCGTCCATTTCTTGTAGTTGCGCACCGAAAACCGCTGATATTCGACGACGTTGTAGACGTAGGTGCCATCCTTCACTTGCGCCTCGACGCGCTCGAACTCCTCGACGCTGCACGGCACGAACTTCACCCGGTCGCCGGGACGGAACAGGCAGATGCTGTTCTCGAACTGCGGAAAGCGCTGCGCGGTGTCCCAGATCGGCACCGGAATGCGGGCGAATATCTGGTATCCGCCCGGCGTGGCGACGGGGTAGATGGCGGTCGACGCCCCGCCCATGCCGACGGTGCCCTGCGGCGTCCAGGTTCGCGGCGGGTTGTATTTCGGCGCCGTCAGCACGCAGCGCGGATCGAGCGCCATCATGAACGGCAGCCCGGGCCAGAACCCGAGCGAGGCGACCCAATATTCGGTGCCGGAGTGGACGCGCACGAACTGCTGCGCGTCCTTGAGCCCGTTCAGGCGCGCGATGAATTCGGGATCGGGCTCCTTTTTGACGATTTTCTCGCAGTAGTCGCGCACGCACTCGCGCGTCCACGGATCGAGATAGACGGTCGGAAAATAGAACAGCCGGCTATCGAGCTCGATGTCCTCCGAGGGACCGAGCGCGCCGGCCAGCGACACCATCTCCTTCTTGAGATCCGCGTAGCCGATCACGTCCGGATCGTAGTGGACCAGCATCGAGGCAAAGCACGGCGCGGTTTCGATAATGCCTTTCGTCCGGTTCTGCTCGATCGCCGTCGCCAATCCCTGAGCCATGAAATTCAGCTCGAGGTTCATCTCGTTGCCGAATTCGATCAGCACGTAGCGATCGCCGCCCGGCAGGAATTTCGGTTCCCGGTAGATCATGCGCGCGTCTCCCCAAACCCCTCTACGACTGAACGAGCTCGCCGGCGTACATCTCGATGAAGCCGGTATGCGTCTCGCCGGCGCGGAACGCCGCGTGATCCATCAGCCGGCGCAGGAACGGGATATTCGTCGCCACCCCCTCGACGACGAATCCGTCGAGCGCCGCAGCCATCCGATCGGCGGCCCGATCGCGGTCGGCGCCATGGGCGATGACCTTGGCGATCATGGGATCGTAATGGAACGTGATCTGATCGCCCTCGCGCACGCCGGTATCGACGCGCGCGGCCCCGGGTCCGTTCGGCGGCGCAAACCGAGCGAGCCGGCCCGGCGAGGGCAGGAAGTTCCTGGCCGGATTCTCGGCATAGACGCGACATTCGATCGCATGACCCTCGGTTCGGACATCGCCCTGCTGGAGGCCCGAGAGGTCGTCGCCGCGGGCCAGTCGGATCTGCAGCGCGACGAGATCGAGTCCCGTCACCAGCTCGGTCACGGGGTGCTCGACCTGGATCCGGGTGTTCATCTCCAGGAAGAAAAACTCGTCGGTTTCGGCGTCAACCACGAACTCGATCGTGCCGGCGCCGCGATAGCGTTCCTGCCTGGCCAGGGCGACCGCGGCCTCGGCCATCGACCGGCGCATGGCGGCCGGCAGGTTCGGGGCCGGGCTTTCCTCGACGATTTTTTGATAACGTCGCTGCACCGAGCAGTCGCGCTCGAACATGTGGATGGCGTGGCCGTCGCCGAAACCGAACACCTGGATCTCCACGTGCCGCGCCCGGCGGACCAGCCGCTCGAGATAGATCGCGCCGTCCCCGAACGACTTTTCCGCCAGGGCCTGGGTCGCCTCGACGGTCTTGCACAGGTCGGCCGGCGCATCGACACGGCGCATGCCGATGCCGCCGCCGCCCGCCGAGGCCTTGACCAGGAGCGGATATCCGACGTCGTCGGCCGCCTCTTCGATCCCGGCGAGGTCGCCCGGACCGAACCGCGGACTCCCCGGCAGGATCGGCACCCCGGCCGATCTGGCGAGCAGCCGCGCCCGTTCCTTGTCGCCCATGTCCTCGATGGTCTCCGGCATCGGGCCGATCCAGGTCAGCTTGGCCGCGGCCACGGCGCGGGCGAATCCGGCGTTCTCGGCCAGAAAGCCGTAGCCCGGATGCACGGCGTCGGCCCGCGCCGCCTGGGCCGCGCCCAGGATATTCCCGACGACCAGATAGCTTTGCTTCGCCGGGGCGGGCCCGATCGGATGGGCCTCGTCGGCCAGCGCGACGTGGAGCGCGCCGGCATCGGCCTCGGAATAGACCGCGACCGTTCGAAGGCCGAGGTCTCGGCAACTGCGAATGACGCGGCAGGCGATCTCGCCGCGATTGGCGATCAGGACTTTTTTCATGGCGTCCGTCGTTCGATCATCGGCCTTCGTCGCCTATCCCAGGTAACCCTTGATCGCGTCGTGAACGGCCTTGGCGAGCGCGACCGCGCCGGGCGTGTCGGAATGGACGCAGATGCAATCCGCGCGCATCGGGATGTCGGTCCCCTGCACCGACCGCACCTTGCCCTCCTTGATGGCGCGCAGCGTCCGCTTGGCCGCGGCTTCGGGCTCGACCGCCGCGTGCTCGCGGGTGATGATGAGCCGTCCGGTGTCGTCGTAATCGAGGTCGACGTAGAACTCGGCGAAGAACGGTATGCCGCGCCCGGCATAGACCTCCTCGTGCTTCGTCGCGGCCATGCCCATGAGCGGGACGCCGAACACCTGCGCCGCGTCGGCGACGGCGTGCGCCACGCCCGCGTCGCGGGCGGCCATGCCGTAGAGCGCGCCATGCGGCTTGACGTGGTTGAGGCTCATCCCTTCGGCCTCGAGAAAGCCCTTGAGCGCGCCGACCTGATAGATGATGCAGGCGGACAGCTCGTCCCGGTCCATCTTCATCTCGCGCCGGCCGAAGCCCTGCAGATCGGGCAGCGACGGGTGCGCGCCGACCTTGACGCCGTGCCGCTTGGCCAGGCGGACCGTCTCGCGCATGACCACCGGGTCCGACGCATGAAAGCCGCAGGCGACATTGGCCAGGGTGATGTACGGCATGATGCCGGCGTCGTCGCCCATCCGATACAGGCCGAACGCCTCGCCCATGTCGCAATTGATTGCCAGAGCCATGATGCAACCCTCCCGATCCGACTCGTTCTCGCGGCGCGCCTCGCTCAATCCTGCAGACTTGCGATGAAACGCTGGCGGACCTGATCGGCAACCACCGCGACGATGAGCAGGACGCCGATCACCACGGTCTGCAAATAGGACTCGATCCGCGCCAGGTTCATGCCGTTCTGGATCAGGCCGATGAAGATCGCGCCCAGGACGACGTTGCCGACCCGCCCGACGCCGCCGCGCAGGGACACGCCGCCGATGACGCAGGCCGCGATCGATTCCAACGGCATCGCCGCCCCGATGTTCGCCTCGCCCGTTTCCAGGCGCGCGGTCAGCATCAGACCGGAAACGGTCGCCATCGCGCTGCACAGGACATAGGCGAGGAACAAATAGAGACGAACGTTGATCCCGGACAGGGACGCCGCCTTGACGTTGCCGCCGATCGCGTAGAAGTAACGCCCCATGCGTGTCCAGTTGAGGACGACGTACATCGTCGCGATCAAGGCGACCGTGACATAGATCGGCGCCGGAATGCCGAGCCACTGGCCGAATCCGAACGTCTCGCCGAAGGCCGGCGGCATGCCATAGACCGGCACGCCGCCCGTCATATAAAGCGCAATGCCGAATCCGACGGAGGCCATGCCCAGCGTCATCATGAACGGCGACACGTTGAAGATCGCGACTCCGACGCCGTTGACGACCCCGATCGACACGCCGGCGCCGAGCCCGGCCACGATGCCGAGCGCGACGGCGAGGGCAACGGCGTCCGGGGCCGCGGCATAGGTCGTGGCCATCGCCGTCGCCCCGACCACCGACGTCAGCGCCAGCATGGTCCCGACCGACAGGTCGAAGCCGCCCGTGATCAGGGCGAGCATCTGTCCCATCGCGACCATGGTCAGATAGGTGGACTGGCGCGCCACGTTGACGAGGTTCCGCGAGGTCAGGAAATTGTCCGATAGAAGCGCGAAGACGATGACGGCGATGACCAGGAGGAACGGCAGCACGCCGAGCCGGACGAACAGCCGTTGCAGCCATGCCTTGGCCGTCCGCGCCGGCGCCGCCTTCGGTCCGTTCTCCGCCATCACGCCGCCTGCCGTTCGAAGAAATGGCTCAACACCTTGTCCTGGGTGATATCGCTGCCCGCGAGCTCCGTCCGCAACGTGCCGCGATACATGACATAGGCGCGATTCGCGAGATGCAGGATCTCCGGCAAATCCGAGGACACGAGCAGAATCGCCGCCCCGGCCTGGCACAGATCGCGGATGAACTCGTAGATGGCGACGCGCGTTCCGACGTCGACGCCGACGGTCGGCTCGTCGAAGACGAACAGCTTGACCTCGCGCGACAAGGCCTTGGCGAGAAGCACCTTCTGCTGGTTGCCGCCGGAGAATTGGTCGACCGCCCGCTCGACATTGAGCGGCTGCAAGTTCAGGCGCCGGGCGATCTCGACCGTGCGCCCCTGCTCGGACCGGCGGCGCAGGAACAGCCGGCCCGAGAAGGCCGGCAGGGCGAGCGACGGCAGCGCGATGTTTTCCCGCGCGCCGCGCAGCATCACGAGCCCCTCTTCGCGCCGGTCGGAGGGCAGATAGAAGAACCCGCGCGCCAGCATGTCGCGCGGCGCGAGGCCGGTTGTGTCCGCGCCGGCGAAGGTCACGCGCCCCGACTTTACCGGCTCGACGCCGAAACAGGCGCGCGCCACTTCGGACTTGCCGGAGCCGACCAGGCCGGCGAGCCCGACGATCTCGCCGGCGCGCACGGTCATCGAAACGTCCTTGACCGAGCCGGTGGCCGTCGTCAGCCCCGCAACCGTCAGAACCGTCTCGGCCGGCCGATACTCGATCGTCGGAAAGATCTGCGAGATGACCCGGCCGGTCATCAATTCGACAAGGCGGCCTTCGGTGGCATCGGCGACGTCCAGGGTCGCGACGTAGCGGCCGTCGCGCAGCACGGTGATCCGATCGCCGATGCGTCGGATCTCGCTCAGTCGATGCGTGATGTAGATGACGCCCACGCCCTGCGCCTTGGCTTGGGCGATGAGGCTGAACAGGCGTTCGGTCTCGCGTTCGGTGAGCGAAGCCGTCGGCTCGTCCAGAATGAGGATTGACAGTTGCGAGCGGAACGCCTTGGCGATTTCCACCATCTGCTGCTCGGCGCGCGACAGGTAGGCGACCCGCTGCGTCGGCTTGAGAGGGAACCCCAGGCGGTCGAGGATCTCGCGGGCGCGGATGTGCATCTGCCGTTTGCCGAGGAACGGGCCGTCCATCTGCTCGGCGCCAAGAAAGAGGTTCTCCTCGACCGTCATCTGCGGCACGAGCGAGAACTCCTGAAACACCGCGCCGATGCCGAGCGCCCGGGCATCGTGGACCGAGCCGAGCTCGACGGCCGCGCCGCGGAAATGGATGCGGCCCGCGGTCGGACGCTGCGCGCCCGCCACGAGCGCGATCAGCGTCGATTTTCCCGCGCCGTTCTCGCCGAAGAGGACGTGCACCTCGCCCGCCCGAAGGTCGAGAGTCACCTCGTCGAGCGCGACGACGCCCGGAAAGTGCTTGGACAGCTTCTCCAATCGGAGCAGAGGCGGGGCCCCGCCGCCGGGGGCCCCGTCCCGCTCCGTGACCAAACCGGTCACGAACTTTGCGACCGCCGGCTCAGTTAACCGAGAACGTCGGCTTGAAATCGGCCGGCGCCAGCGACGATTCATAGTCGAACGAGTCGATGTTGCTCGAGTCGATCACATAGAGCTGCGGCCCAACATGCTTCTGGTAGTCCTTGCCCTCCAAGATCCGCACGACCTGATCGATCGCGATCCGGCCCTGAATGACCGCCGAGTCGGTCGGCGCCGCCATGATGCGTCCGGCCTTGATGCCCTCATAGACGCCCGGCGTGAAGTAGTACGCCAGGACCTTGACCTTGTCCGCAAGACCGCGGTCGCGCAGCAGTCCGATCGCCGCCTCGGCGGTCGGCGACGTGCCGACGACGTATTGAATGTCCGGATAGGCCTCGAGCGTGTCCTCGACCAGCTTGAGCTGGACTTCCTTTCCGGTGTCGCCGTACTTGGTATCGACGACCTCGATGTCGCTGCCCGCGACCGCCTTCATGAAGCCGGTGTTGCCGGCCTCGACCCAGCCGGCGCCCGGAGGTCCGGGGAACCAGGCGACCTTCACCTTGCCGCTGCCCGCCGGGTGCAGCTTGGCGATGTATTCGCCGGCCTTGAATCCCATCTCGCCGAACGAGACGAGCGACTTCGCCGACAGCTCGGGCGATGACATGCCGTTGATGACGTCGATGACGGGAATGCCCCTGCCGCGGACCTCCTTCACCAGGTTGTTCAGGCCGTCATAGGAAATGGCCCCGATGACCACGCCTTGCGCGCCCGCCGCGACGCAGTCCTCGATCTGCGAAATCTGCTTGTTGAGGTTGGTGTAGCCGCCGGCCTCGACGAGCTGCATCTTGACGCCGAGGCGTTCGGATTCGGCGACGACGCCGTAGTCGACCGCCATCCAATAGGCGTCCTTCATGTGCGGAAACGACACGCAGATGTCCCACTTCTTCGACGCCTTTTCCAGCGCCGTATATTCGATCTCGGTGCGCGGGCTTTCCATGTTGAACGCCGGATCCCACACCTCGACCTTGAACGGATACCACTCATCGGCTTGCGCAGGTGTCGCGGCCAAGCCGACGGCGATGGCTCCGCCCGCGAGCACGCTGATGACACTGGCGTTAATTTTCATTCCTCGCTCTCCCATGTCTCGAACCGGCCGATTTGGCGGCCCTGTTGTCGCCCCGGTCGCCGACGATGGCCCAGGGTCGGCGGGACGCTGCCGACCCGGCCGATCGGGTGCCGGGGACACGGTGGAATCCTTGCCCAGGGATCGCCTATTGTAAAATCAGAAAGTTAGGGTATCTGTTATCGGAAATTCCAATGAGCTTGTCCCTCCGCCAGATCCGCTACTTCATCGCCACCGCCGAGACCGGCAAGGTGTCGCAGGCGGCCTCGACCCTCGGCGTCTCGCAATCGGCGGTCACCGAAGCGATCAAGGCGCTGGAACGCGAGACCGGCGTCCGGCTGTTTCGCCGCCACCCCAAGGGCGTGACCCTGACCTACGAGGGCACGCAATTCCTGCAGCACGCGCGCAATATCATGTCGGCGGTCGCCGACGCCACGCAGGCGCCCCGGCGGGCGCGCAGCGAAGTCTCCGGCAGCTTCTCTCTCGCGGTGACCTACACGGTGGCCGGCTATTTCCTGCCGGCGCCGCTCGCCCGCTTTCGCCGCGCCTTTCCCGCAGTCGACACCAAGCTGCACGAGATGGACCGCGGCGACATCGAGCGCCGGCTCATCGACGGCGACATCGACATTGCCGTGATCCTGACGTCGAACCTGCGCAACGCCGATCGGATCGAGACGGAGGTGCTGATTCAATCGAAGCGGCGGCTGTGGCTGTCCGCCAATCATCCGTTGCTGCAAGCCAAGCGGCTATCGCTCGGCGATATCGCGCCGGAGCCCTATATCATGCTCACGATCGACGAAGCGGAGAAGACGGCGCTGCGGTACTGGCAGCGGGCCAAACTCCGGCCGACCGTCGCATTCCGCACCTCGTCGGTCGAGGCGGTGCGCAGTCTGGTGGCGACCGGCCAGGGCGTTGCCATCCTGTCCGACATGGTTTACCGCCCGTGGTCGCTCGAGGGCGACCGCATCGAGGCGCGTGCCCTGCCGGAGGTGGTGCCGACCATGGATGTCGGCCTTGCCTGGAGGCGCGGTGCCCGCCTCGACCCCTGCGCCGAGGCGTTCCGGGACTTCTGCCACATGACGTACAACGCGGCCGGGGTCCGCACGCTTTAGCCGACCCGGATCGGCCGCGTCACCGCCGTATCAGCTTCCACGCGAGCGGCAGGAGGCAAGCCCCCAGCGCGATCTTCAGCGCGTCGCCCACGAGGAACGGCAGCAGACCCACGTCGATGGCCGTCGCATAGCCGATCATCGTGCCGAGCCAGGCGATGCCGGCGGCGTATATGACCAGATTGCCGATCGCCATCGCGGCGCCGGCCGTCAGAGCGTTGCGGTCCCAGCCGCGCTCGGCAAGCCGCCCGACGACGGCGGCGGCAATGACGAAGCCGAACAGGTAGCCGGCCGTCGGCCCGACGAGGTGCTTGATCCCGGCGCCCTCGCTCCAGCTCCCGGCAAACACCGGCAGGCCGACCGCGCCTTCGGCCAAGTAGAGTAGCAACGTCGCGCCGGCAAGACGCCAGCCATAGGCGACGCCGAGGGTCAGCACGACGAAGGTCTGCATGGTGATCGGCACCGGCCACAGCGGCACCTGGATCTTGGCCGACAGCCACAGCGCGACCGTGCCAAGCAGCATCAGCACGATCGAGCGAATCCTTGGCCGGCTTGCCCGGCGCACCGGCCACAGCGCGCCGGCCAGCGTCATTTGAGACCCGGATGCAACGTTCATGGACGACCTCCCCCTCGTGGCGACGACCCCAGCCGCGAAACACCGCCCTGTTTCCGACGGCGGTCGGGTGGGTTCACGGACGACCGCAGCATAATGACGCCCCGACGATCCGCAAGGCCCGCATTCGGCGCCGCACGCCTCAAAGCAGTCCCAAGGACCGCAGTTCCGCAAGCATGGCGGCGGGCGGCGCCTCGCTCATGCCGGGCGTTGCAGCCGCGACGGCCGCGTCGTCGAGGTCGGGCGGCGCCTCCGCCGGGTCGAGGTAGCGCCAGCCCTGGAACGGGCGGTGCGGGCGCGGCAGCGTCGGGACCAGCGCCGCGTCGAGGCGGATCGCGCAGCAGCGCCGTCCGTCCTCGCCCGGCCGGGGCTCCAGACCGACGATGCGCTGGCGCACGCGCACGAAGCCCTTGATGACCCAATAGAGCGAACCGCCGGCGAGGACCTCGTCCCGCCGCCGCGGCATGTTTCGGGTCCGGTGTTCGAGCGCCGCGCCGTCGCGGAAGCGCCGCGCCTGCCAGCGACGCAGTTGCGCCACGCTGTCGACGCCGACGCAGAGCTTGAGGAGATGCAGGGCCATGGTCGGCGGCAGTATAACCGATCCGCCGCCGGCCCCGACAACCCGGCAGCGGCCTTCGACGAACGCTCAGATCGACGCCTTGGCCGCGACGGCGTTCAACGCCGCGACCAGATCGCGCCCGGTGGCGCCGCCGTCGCCCTTGATCCGATTGATGACGATCGACCGGAGCCCGCCGATGTGCAGCTCGATCGCGCGCAGCGCAAACTCGTCGGCAACCTCGTCGATCGCCTCGAACAGCCGGCACAGCGAGCCCGCGGCGTGGGTCACCAAAGGATAACCGAAGGTCGTCCCCTGACCCTTCATTTCGTGCGCGATCCCATGCGCCTGGCGCAGCAGCTCGCGGCGTCGGTCGGGATCGCCCTGGGCGTCCCGGAACGCCGTCTCCAGCCGGCTAAGGTCCGCGCCGACCCAGGTCTCATAGTCTTCGTTCAGCGTCGCCAGCGCCGCTTCGGCCTCGGCGATCAGGCGCTCGGGATCGATCCCGGCGCCGCCGCTGAACTTGGCGCGCAAGAAATTACTTGGAGTTACCATCGCCTGGCCCGACAATTTCGCGTCGATACCTACAACCTAAGGTAGAATATCTAACGGGATATTAATCGGGACCGGCGCTCACGATTCCGGCTCGGCGGTGGCGAAGGCCAGCAGTTCGGCCCCGTCCTCGACCAGATCGCCGACGGCGCGGTGCACCGCCGCGATGGTGCCGTCGGCGGGGGCCGCAATGGCGTGCTCCATTTTCATCGCCTCGAGCACCATGAGGGTGTCGCCGCGCCTGACCCGGTCGCCCGGCCGCACCGCCACTTGGATGACGCGGCCCGGCATCGGCGCGGTCAGGCGTCCGGGTGGAACCTCTTCGCCGGCGTGCAGCGTCCGCGGGTCGAGCACCTCGAGCCGATGGGCGGCGCCGTCGACGAGCACGGTCGACACCGGCCCCTGCCCGACCACGGTCGCGGTCACGGGCCGCCCGCCGAGTTCGGCGCGCAACTCGCCGGTCGCCGTCAACGTCCCGGCGGCCGAAATCGTCCCGCCCGGAAGATCGAAGCGAAATCCATCCGGCCCGTAACCGACCCTGATCTCGACCTCGCGCTTGCCGTCGCGCAGACGCAGCAGGTCGTAGCATTCCAGGTTGAGGCGCCAGCCGCCGGTCCGGTGCCAGGGAGCGTAGGGGTCGAACGACAGGGAAGCGTCGGCCGCTGCCGCCGCCTCCCGGCGCAGCAGATGGTCGAGACAGGCCAACGCCAGTGCGTCGTCCGGCGCCGGCCCGGCCGCCGGGATCAGGTCCGCGCGATGCCGTTCGATGAACCCGGTGTCGATCGCGCCGGCGGCGAAGGCGGGGTGCCGGGCGAGCGCCCACAGGAACGCGACATTGGTGGCGACGCCGACCGCCTGGAACGCCGCCAGCGCCGCCGCCAACCGGCGCAGCGCCGCGGGCCGGTCGCGGCCATGCGCGATGACCTTGGCCAGCAGCGGATCGTAATGGATCGAAACCTCGTCGCCTTGGCGGACCCCGGCATCGACGCGCACGCCTTCGTCCTCCGGCGGCAGCCGCAGATGCACGAGCCGTCCGGTCGCCGGCAGGAAGTCGCGGGCCGGGTCCTCGGCATAGACCCGCGCCTCGACGGCGTGGCCGGAGAGGACGATGCTACCTTGCGACAGCGGCAGCTTTTCGCCCCAGGCGACGCGCAACTGCCATTCGACTAGATCCTGCCCGGTGACCATCTCTGTGACCGGATGCTCCACTTGCAGGCGCGTGTTCATCTCCATGAAGTAGAAGCCATTCTCGTCGGCGAGGAACTCGATCGTGCCGGCGCCGACATAGCCGATCGCCCGCGCCGCGGCGACGGCCACCTCGCCCATGGCCTGGCGGCGGGAAGCGGCCAGGCCGAACGCGGGCGCCTCCTCGATCACCTTCTGATGGCGCCGCTGGATCGAGCAGTCGCGCTCGAACAGGTGGACGAAGTTGCCATGGGTGTCGGCGAACACCTGCAGCTCGATGTGGCGCGGCCGCGTCAGATACTTCTCGACCAGCATGCGGTCGTCGCCGAAGCCGGTCCGCGCCTCGCGCCGCGCCGCGGCCAAGGCGGCGGCGAACTCGGCCGCGCCGTCGACCCGCCGCATGCCCTTGCCGCCGCCCCCGGCCGAGGGCTTGAGCAGCACCGGATAGCCGATGTCGGCGGCCGCGCTGCGCAGCACCGCGTCGTCCTGGTCGGCGCCGTGATAGCCGGGGACGACCGGCACCCCCGCCCGCGCCATGATCGCCTTGGCCTCGCTCTTCATTCCCATGGCACGGATGGCGGCGGCCGGTGGGCCGACGAAGACGATGCAGGCGGCGGCGCAGGCCTCGGCGAAACCCGCGTTCTCGGCGAGGAAGCCGTAGCCCGGATGGATCGCGGCCGCGCCGGCGCGGCGCGCCGCCTCGACGATGCGGTCGGCGCGCAGATAGCTCTCCGCCGCCGGGGCCGGACCGATGGCAAGCGCCTCGTCGGCCAGCGCCACATGCAGGGCGCCGGCGTCGGCCTCGGAATAGACGGCCACGGTCTTGATGCCCATGGACCGCGCCGTGCGGATGATGCGGCACGCGATCTCGCCGCGGTTGGCGATGAGCAGCGTCGAGAACATCGCGCGGCTCAGAGGTTGTGATCGTATTGCATCAGCGTCATTGCGTCCTTCGAGACGCGCACCGACGGGGCGCTCCTTGTATTAGCGCGAATCGCTATGGTGCGAGTGTTCCGTGAGGAA
>JBBECF010000131.1:0-20031 GCA_040881945.1 Dongiaceae bacterium
TCTCCCGCGAGACTTCCCGCCTGCGGGCCGAAGCCCTTCGGCGGGCGAAGGCCCGCTGCGCATGGGGTTCGTCGCTCGTTTTTCGGATTCCCGCCGGATGAACCGCAAAGGCACCAAGGCACGAAGATCGATTCTTGCGGCCTTCGGCCGCATCCTTGATCCTTCGTGCCTTCGAGTCTTGGTGGTTCCCTTCACTTCTCCCGCGGGGCGTTCCCGCCGGACATGGGGTTCATCGCTCGGTTTCGAGGTTCCGCCGGGCGGGGCTCGCCTGCGGGGGGGCGAAGCCCCAAGTCAGGCGGCGCGAACCGCGGCCTTGACGGCCGTCAGCGCCGCTTGAACGGGGGCCGCCGCCGCGCCACCGGCGCCGCCGCGCCGCGCTCTTCCTTGTGGCGGAAGGTGATCCGGCTCTTGGTCAGGTCGTAGGGCGTCATCTCGACGGTGACGCGGTCCCCGGCCAGGATGCGGATGCGGTGCTTGCGCATCTTGCCGGCGGTGTAGGCGAGCGTGTCGTGGCCGTTGTCCAGGCGCACGAGGAACCGGGAGTCGGGCAGCATCTCGACGACGACACCGTCGAACTCGATCAGAGCTTCTTTTGTCACGCGATCTCCTCAAACGAAAGCGATTGGGCGGAACGGCGGCGGGGCGGCCGACCCGCTGCGCTCGCGCGCAAGCGCGGCGAGAGCCGCCCCGCAAGGATCACGCGGCCTTGAGATTGATTGCCGAAGTCTTGCCTTGCTGGCCTTTCTCGATGTCGAAGCTGACGCGCTGGCCTTCGCGAAGATCGCCGAGGTCGGAGCGCTCGACGGCCGAGATGTGCACGAACACGTCCTTCGAGCCGTCGTCCGGCTGAATGAAGCCGAAACCCTTCGTCGGGTTGAACCACTTAACGGTACCGATGGGCATAGATCCCCTCCATTGATGACACGCCGACGCGCGCCCATGGCGCGGCGGATCAAACTGCGAATTGGAGTGGACCGGGTCGGAGCCCAAGCGAGCTTAATGACGAGGCCGACCCAAATCGAGTTGACTGCGCATTATATAGAGCGCAGGCCGGTTTTTGCAAGGGCGTTCCCGCCCGGCCGGGACGCCTATGATCGGCTACCGACCCTTCGATTCCGCGGGAGGCGCGCCCATGTCCGAGTCCATCCTGGTCAGCCGCGACGGCGACGTTGCCACCGTCACACTCAACCGGCCCGAGCGGCTGAACGCCCTCGATCTCGCCGCCTGGCGCCGGATCGGCGCGGCCGTCCGCGAGCTGGCCGCCGACGAAGGCTTGCGCTGCGTCGTGCTGCGCGGCGCCGGGGACCAAGCGTTCGCGGCCGGCGCCGACATCGCCGAGTTCGAGAGGGAGCGGGCGACGGTCGGGCAGGCGCGCGACTACGGCCGCGTCGTCGAGGACGCGATGACCGCGGTGGCCGAATGCCGCCACCCGACGATCGCGCTGATCCGGGGCGCCTGTGTCGGCGGCGGGCTGACGCTCGCCGCGAGCTGCGATCTGCGCATCTGCGGCGCCGGCAGCCGCTTCGGCGTGCCGATCAACCGTCTCGGCCTGACCATGGCCTACGCCGAGCTGCGCGGCCTCGTCGATCTGGTCGGCCCGGCCGGCGCCCTGGAAATCCTGCTCGAAGGCCGCGTCGTCGACGCCGAACGCGCGCTGCAACTCGGCCTCGTCAACCGGGTCACCGCCGACGACAGGGTCGAGGCGGAAGTCGAGGCCGCCGCGCGGCGCATCGCCGACGGGGCGCCGCTGGTGGCGCGCTGGCACAAGAAATTCATTCGCCGCCTGCTCGACCCGCGCCCGCTGACCCCGGCGGAGCAGGACGAGAGCTTCGCCGCCGCCGGCACCGAGGACTATCGCAACGGGGTGCGCGCCTTCCTGGCCAAGCAGAAGCCGCGGTTCGAGGGCCGCTGAGCCGTTGCCGGACGGAACGGCGCAGCGACCTTGCGCCGGCGAGTCGGGTGGTTAGAATCGGGCGTCTTCGACGGAGAGAACTCGTGAACGAGCGGACCGGGCGGCGATCGCGGCGCGGCGGCAGCATGGGCGCGGTCCCGCTCCAGCCGGCGCCGGGCTGAGCGCGGCGATGCGGTCGTCGCGGATCGCGGTCGGGGACGGTCGCCCGTATCCGCTCGGCGCCACCTGGGACGGCCAGGGCGCCAACTTCGCCCTGTTCTCGGCCAACGCCGAGCGCGTCGATCTGTGCCTCTTCGATCGCACCGGCCGCCGCGAGATCGAGCGCGTGACGCTGCCGGACTACACCGACGAGGTCTGGCACGGCTATCTGCCCGAGGTGCTGCCCGGGACGCTCTACGGCTACCGCGTCTACGGGCCCTACGACCCGGCGCGCGGCCATCGCTTCAATCATCACAAGCTGCTGCTCGACCCCTATGCGAAGGCGCTGCACGGCCGGTTCGTGTGGAGCGACGCTCACTACGGCTTTCGCGTCGGCAACCCGCGCGAGGACCTGCAGTTCGACGGCCGCGACAGCGCGCGGGCGACGCCGAAATGCGTGCTCGTCGACCCGGCGTTCTCGTGGGGCGGCGACCGGCCGCCGGAGACGCCGTGGGACCGGACCGTGATCTACGAGCTGCACGTCCGCGGCTTCACCATGGGACGCAAGGATTTCGCCGCCCCGCTGCGCGGCACGGTGAGCGCGCTTGCGTCGCCGCCGGCGATCGACCACCTGCGCCGGCTCGGCGTCACGGCCGTGGAGTTGCTGCCGGTGCACGCCTTCCTCGACGAGCGGCCCCTGGTCGAACGCGGCCTGAAAAACTATTGGGGCTACAACTCCATCGCATTCTTCGCGCCGGAGCCGCGCTACCTCGCGACCGGGCTGATCGGCGAATTCAAGACCATGGTCCGGCGCCTGCACGACGCCGGCATCGAGGTCATCCTCGACGTCGTCTTCAACCACACGGCCGAAGGCGGACGGCTCGGCCCGACGCTGTGCTTCCGCGGCATCGACAACGCGTCGTACTACCGCCTGGTGCGCGGCGACGAACGCCAGTACGAGGACTTCACGGGCTGCGGCAACGCTCTCAACCTGCATCATCCGCGCGCCTTGCAGCTGGTCATGGATTCGCTGCGCTACTGGGTGCAGGAGATGCACGTCGACGGCTTCCGCCTCGACCTCGCCGTCACGCTGGCGCGCGAGGATGGCGGCTACGACCCGCATTCCGGGTTCCTCGACGCCGTGCGCCAGGACCCGGTTCTCTCGCGCGTCAAGCTGATCGCCGAGCCGTGGGACCTCGGCCCGCACGGCTACCAGACGGGCCGCTTTCCGCCGGGCTGGTCGGAGTGGAACGACCGCTATCGCGATACCGTGCGCCGGTTCTGGCGCGGCGACGGCGGCCTGGCCGGCGAGTTCGCCTCGCGCCTGACCGCCTCGGTCGAGCTCTTCGGGCGCCAGGGGCGACGGCCCTGGGCGAGCATCAACTACGTCACCGCCCATGACGGCTTCACGCTGCAGGATCTGGTCAGCTACGCCATCAGGCACAACGAGGCGAACGGCGAAGGCAACCGCGACGGCCCGGCCGAGAACCATAGCTGGAACAGCGGCGTCGAGGGGCCGACGGACGATCCGGCGGTGCTCGACCTGCGGGCGCGGCAGAAACGCAACCTGATCGCGACGCTGCTGCTGTCACAGGGCGTGCCGATGCTGCTCGCCGGCGACGAGCTCGGCAACGGCCAGCGCGGCAACAACAACGCCTATTGCCAGGACAACGAAATCGGCTGGCTCGACTGGAACGGGTTCGACGCCGGCGACGACGCGTTTTTCCAGTTCGTCCGCTTCTTGATCGGTTTCCGGGCCGAGCATCCTTGCCTGCGGCAACGCCGGTTCCTCGACGGCACGGCGCGGTCGGGCCGGGCGCTCAAGGACGTGACCTGGTTGACGCCGCAAGGCACGGAAAAGACCCCGGCGGACTGGACCTTTCCGGACGCGCGCTGCCTGTGTCTCGTCCTCGCCGGCGCCGATCGCCGCGACGCCGGGCCGGACCGCGGCGATCCGGACGCCGCCCTGTTCATCGCCATCAACGCGCATCGCGACGCGGTTCCCGTCCGTGTCGTCGGGGTCGGCGCCGTGGCGCACTGGGCGCTGGCGATCGACACGGCGTCGCCCTCCGGTCGCGGCGACGGCCGGCGCGTCGCGGCGGGCGGGACGCTCGACGTCGCCGCGCGCTCGCTGGTCGTTCTCGTCGGCCGGCCGGCGTCCCCTCCATGAGCGAGGCCGCGCCGGTCACGACGGGACCGGGGCGACCCCCCAGATTTCACCGGCGTAGTCGCGGGCCATGCGGTCGGCGGAGAACCGGCCCATATGGGCGACGTTGAGGATGGCCTTGCGGGTCCATTCGGGGTAATCGCGGTAGGCGGCGTCCACCCGGTCGTGGCAGGCCAGGTAAGCGGCGTAGTCGGCGAGGAGGAGGTAATGATCGCCGCCCGCGGTCAGGCTGTCGAAGACCGGCGCGAAGCGATCGGGCGCCTCCGGCGCGAAGGTGCCCGACCGGACCATGTCGAGCGCTTCCTTCAGCTCCGGATCGGATTCGTAAAGCTGTCGCGGGTCGTAACGGTTTTCGCGCCTGAGCGCGAGCACCTCTTCGACCCTCAGGCCGAAGATGAAGATGTTTTCCTCGCCGACGGCGCGGGCGATCTCGGCGTTGGCGCCGTCCCATGTGGCGATGGTGAGCGCCCCGTTCAACGCCAGCTTCATGTTGCCGGTGCCGGCGGCTTCCGTCCCGGCTGTCGATATCTGCTGCGATAAATCGGCGGCGGGAATGATGTCCTGCGCGGTCGAGACGTCGTAGTTCGGGATGAAGACGACTTTCAGCAACCCGTTCACCGCCGGATCCCGGTTGACGGTGTTCGCAACGGCGACGATCAGGCGGATGATCGACTTGGCCATGACATAGCCGGGCGCCGCCTTGCCGGCGAAGATCACGGTCCGCGGCAGGAGACCCTCGCCCCGGCCGGCGCGGATCCGGTTGTAGCGGGTCACGACCTGGAGCAGGTTCAACAACTGGCGCTTGTACTCGTGGATCCGCTTGATGTGGACGTCGAACATCGACGCCGGGTCGACCTCGATGCCGACGCGCGTGCGGATGAACCGCGCGAGGCGCTCCTTGTTGGCCCGCTTGACGGCGCGGAAATCCTCCTGGAAGCCGGCGTCGGCGGCCAGCGGCGCAAGCTCGGCCAAACGGTCGAGGTCGGCGATCCATCGGTCCGAGATGCGCGCGGAGATCAGTCCGGCGAGGCCCGGATTGGCCTCGTTCAGCCATCGCCGCGGCGCGATACCGTTGGTCTTGTTGACGATTCGGCCTGGAAAGAAGGCGTCGAAATAGGCGAAGATCGTGCGCCGCATGATGTCGGTATGGAGCTCGGAGACGCCGTTGACCTTGTGGCTGCCGACCACGGCGAGGTGCGCCATCCGCACCGCGCGCGATCCGCCCTCGTCGATCAGCGACATGCGGCGCACCCGCTCGACATCGTCGGGATGACGTTGCCTGACCTCCGACAGGAACTTCTCGTTGATCGCGACGACGATCTGCAGGTGCCGGGGCAGGGTCGCCCCGAACAGATCGAGCGGCCAGGTCTCGAGCGCCTCCGGCAGCAGGGTGTGGTTGGTGAAGGCGCAGGTCCGCACCGCAACGTCCCAGGCCGCATCCCAGGCGAGCCCATAGACGTCGACGAGCAGGCGCATCAGCTCCGGGATGGCCAGCGCCGGATGCGTGTCGTTGAGCTGAATCGCGACCTTGTCGGGGAGCATCGCCAAGGATGCGTGCTTCTTGAAGAAGCGGGCAAGAATGTCCTGCAGCGAGGCGCTGACGAGGAAGTATTCCTGCCTGAGCCGCAGCTCGCGGCCCATGCTCGTGCTGTCGCTCGGATACAGCACCTTCGACAGCGTCTCCGTCTCGCTCTTCTCCTGGACGGCCTGGATGTAGTTGCCGGCGTTGAAGTACATAAGGTTGAAGTCGGCGGTGGCCTTGGCCGACCACAGGCGGACCGCGCTCACGGTGTCGTTGCCGAACCCGACCACCGGGATGTCGTAGCCCATGGCGGTCACGTCGTTGGTGTCGACCCACTCGGCGTGCGCCTCCTCCGCGTCATCGCGGATCTCCGCGACGCGGCCGTTGAAGGAGATGGTGTGATGGACGTTGGGACGGCTGAATTCCCACGGGCTCGGGTTCTTCAGCCAGTTCTCCGGATGCTCGACCTGCTCGCCGCCCTCGATGCTCTGGCGGAACAGCCCGTACTCGTAGCGGATGCCGTAGCCGAAGCCGGCGTAATGCTGCGCCGCCATCGAATCGAGCATGCACGCCGCCAGGCGCCCGAGACCGCCGTTGCCGAGCGCCGGCTCGACCTCGAAGTCCCACAGCTGCTCCAAATCGACCTGGAAATCGGCCAGGGCGTGGCGGCAGACCTCGACCAGGCCCTGGTTGATCAGGCTGCTTTTCAGCAGCCGTCCGGGCAGGAACTCCATCGACAGGTAATAGACGATCTTCGCGTCGTGCTCGTAGTAGCGACGGACGGTGCGAATGTGCGAGGCGATCAACCGCGAGCGAACGAAATAGGCCAGCGCGTAGAACCAATCGTGGTTGGACGCGAAGGCCGGATCGCGCCCCATCCCGTTCACCATGCTTCGGATGAGGTCGCGCTTGACCGCCTCCACGCCGGCCTCGGCGGCGGGAAACCCCAGCCCGAATCCGGCTTCCCGCAGGACATCGCTCAAGACTTGGCTGCTCCCTTCTCGGCGCGCCGCCGCCCGGCTGCCGCCGGCGTCAACTCGTTGTACAGCGCCAGGTACTTGCGCGCCACCGCCGGCCAGCCGAAGTCCTGCCGCATGGCGCGAAGCTGCAGCCGGCGCCACGCCGCGGGCTGGCGGTACATGGCAAGGGCGCGCGCCGCGGCGCCCCGCAGGGCCGCCGCGGTCGGCGCGTCGAACAGGAACCCCGTCGCCGCATCGTCGCCGAGGGTCGCGGCCGTTGCGTCCGTCACCGTGTCGGCGAGCCCGCCGACGCGGTGCGCGATCGGCGGCGCGCCGTAGCGCATGCCGTAAAGATGCGTCAGGCCGCAGGGCTCGAAACGGGACGGCGCGACGATCATGTCGGCGCCGCCCTGGATGCGGTGGGCCAGCGATTCATCATAGCCGATATGCACGGCGACGCGGTCCGGACGGGCCGCCGCGGCCGCGCGCAGGGACCGTTCGAGGGCCACCTCGCCGCCGCCCAGCAATGCCAGTTGGGCGCCCGCGGCAAGCAGGGCGGGCAGGGCGTCGAGCAGCAGATCGACGCCCTTCTGCGCCGTCAGGCGGCCGATCATGGCGAACATCGGCGCGTCGGGCGCCGGCGCCAGGCCCAGTTGTTCCTGCAGCGCCGCCTTGCACGCCGCCTTGCCGGACAGGTCCTGGGGCCCGTAGGTCCGGGCCAGCAATCGGTCGGTCGCGGGGTCCCATACGCCGTAGTCTACGCCGTTCAGTATCCCGACGAGGTCGCCGCGGCGCGCCGCCAACAGGCCTTCCAGGCCGCGGCCCTCCGGGGCGGTCTGGATTTCCCGCGCATAGGTCGGGCTGACGGTGGTCAGCCGGTCGCTGTAGTAGATGCCCGCTTTCAGGAAGGACACCTTTCCGTAGTACTCGACGCCGTTGACCGCGAACGCGGCCGCCGGCAGGCCGAGACGGGGAAACACCTGCGCCGGGAACAGGCCTTGAAAGGCGAGATTGTGAATCGTGAACACGGTGGCCGGCCGCGCGCCGCCGGCCGCCGCGAGATAGGCCGGAAGGAGGCCGGTCTGCCAGTCGTTGCCGTGCGCCACGTCGGGCCGCCAGCGCGCCGGGCTGGCGGCACGGTCGCACAACAGCGCCCCGACGCGCGCCAACAGGGCGAACCGCAGGTGGTTGTCGGGCCAGTCGGCGCCGGCGGCATCTTGATACAGACTGCCCGCGCGGCGAAACAGATTCGGGCAGTCGACCAGCCACGCCGACTGACCGCCCGGCGCAATGCGTCCACCGAGCAGGCGCGTCTCGCCGACCCCGAGGGGATCGCCCAGACGGGCCACCGTACGGCTTCCTTCGAGCGCATCGAGCGCCTGCGGATAGGCGGGCAGCAGCACGCGCGTCTCGGCGCCCAGCTCGGCGAGGGCGGCGGGCAACGCGGCGCTCACGTCGCCGAGCCCACCCGTCTTCGCCAACCCGTAGATTTCGGGTGTTGCCATCAGGATACGCATGACTATCCGGGTACTCGGCAAAAAAACGCCCCGATTCAACGGTTTTGTAAGCGCAAGCGGGGACGATGCGCGCATGAGACCCAAGGAAAATCCGTTATTCGGCCATAATCAACAAGACATTTCGATGGCCGAAGCGGGTCGGATCGGAGTCCGACGACATGGCCCTCGCCCGGCGGTTTCGCGACGCGGTCCCGCCCTCGATTCGAGAATTTTCGAGACATCCGCGCCGGAAATTCACATAAACGCTGTTGTTGTTTGGGTAGAATGATTTTCTATAATCGGTTGCCGCGCAGCGATGTTGCTGGGAGGGAGCGTTGACGACGGACACCGGCGATTTTGACGGCATCGCAGCCGACGAGCGCGCCGCCTATCTCGACATGCGGCGCCGGGTCGCCGGCACGAATATCAACGAGAAGACCCTGCTCGCGACGGATTATCTAAATCATTTCAATGAAATCGTCATGCTGTTGGAGATCATTCCGGATTCTCCGGAATGCTTCGCCGACACGCGGAACTGGACCCCCAAGGACTATCCGCGCCACTTCGCCGACAGCTCGCTGTCCGAGAAGACGCTCGCGATCGAGGCCTATGGCTGCGTGCCGCGGAAATACCGCGAGCCCTTCGAAGAAATCATCGACCGGCTGGATCGACTCATCGCCACGACCCTGCGGCGGCTGGAGCAAGCCCTCGACGCCGACGATGCGGAGGCCGCCCGGTCGCTCTGCACCGAGGGCTCGCGGTCCCTGCAGGGCCTCGTCTCGTTGGCCAGCGCCGTGATCCACGGCGACGTGACGGCCCTGGCGCAGGCCGAAATCGACGCGGTCTTGAGCGGCGATTGAGTCGTCCCGCGGTATCGGGGCCGCCGGGACAGACCCGCCGTTTCGACTCGGCAAGGAAAAATTAATTCTTTTCCTGCGAGATGGAGGAGGCCCGGGCGCGCGGCGACAGGCCGCCCGATGCCGCGCTGGAGCGACCGCCGATGAAGGATCCCGATCTTGCCGCGATAAAGGTGCTGCTCGTCGACGACGATGAGCACATGCTGCTGCTGTTGAATACGATGCTGAACCGCCTCGGCATGCGCGACGTCCGGCGGTCGGCCGGCGTCGCCGAGGCGATCAAGGAACTGCAGCACGCCCCGGCGGATGTCGTCATCACCGATTTGCACATGTCGCCGCTGTCCGGCATCGACCTGGTGCGGGAAATCAGACAAGGTGATTCGCTCGGGTGGCGCGACATCCGCATCCTGATGATCACCGGCCAGCCGGACCTGCGCCATGTCGAGGAAGCGGTGCGCGGCGGCATCGATGACTTCCTGGTGAAGCCGATTTCGCCGGAAACGCTCTACGCCCGCATCGTCGCCGTCCTCAAGCGACGGGAGCCGCGACAAAGTACCGAGGGCGGCGATCGTCGAGAGCCGATTCCTACCGCCTGAGAGCCGCGTCATAGCGGTCCGTTCCGCCGTCCGCAGGGTCGGGCGCGGCCGGTCCCTTCGGGCTGGCGCGGCGCGTTCGGCCGGCGCAGTATGACGCACCCGGCCAAGGACACCGGCGCAGGCTCGGCGACCCGCGAATCTGACGGCGCGAGCCCCCGGAGGGAGGTTCCGCCATGCAACTCAACGGCTCCTGCCGGTGCGGCACGGTCCGCTTCGCGGTCCGGTCGCTGACGCCCTATCCCTACATGCGCTGCTATTGCTCGATCTGCCGCAAGACCGCCGGCGGCGGCGGTTATGCCACCAACATCATGGCGGAAGGGCCGAGCCTGGAGGTCGACGGCCGCGAGCGCGTCACGGTCTGGCAGACTCCGCTGGACGAGGCCGACGGGGGCGGTGATGGCGGCCTGAGCCCGGCCCGTCGGCATTTCTGCGCCGTCTGCGGCAGCGCGCTGTGGATCGCCGATCCGCGTTGGCCGCAATGGGTGTACCCCTTCGCCGGTGCCGTCGACACGCCGCTGCCGGCGCCGCCGGAGCGGGTCCACATCATGCTGGACTTCGCCGTGCCGTGGGTCGAGATCCCTTCGGGCCCGGCGGAGGTGCGTTTCCGGCGCTATCCCAAGGAATCGATTCTCGATTGGCACCGACGCCACGGGCTTTACCTCGGTGGTTAGGACCATCGGCGCACCGCGATCCGCGCCGGCCGCTGCGGCCGATCGCAGCGGGCGACGTTCGCCAAGACAACGAGGTAACAATTATTTGTTCGCCGTAGGATTTTTACATGGCGGCGCCGAATAACCATGTTTTCTATATAGACAGCGGCGCCCCGCTTTGCTAGCGTGTCCCGGCAGCGCTGTTCGCCGGGGCTGTCGGCGACGAAGGGGGCGCAGTTTGAATCTTGACGGCCAGGTGCAGTCGGGGAAAACGCCCTCCGGCGAAGGGAGGGTGCGGGGTCGAGACCTTCTCGACCTCCCGGCGCGCCCGGCGGCGTCGCTACTGTCCGGGCATGTCGATCTGAGCCGGCGCGAGCCGCGTATCCGGGCCGGGTTTGTCGGCCTGGACGCCGAAGTCGTTTTCGACCGGGTCGATGTCGATGGCCACGATCCGCAGGTGTTGCCGGGGCTTGCCGACGATACATGCGACGTCCTTTGTGTCGAGCAGGTCCTGCACAGTCTGCCGCGGCTGTCCGTCGCGCTGACGAATTGGGTGCGCGTGGTGCGACCCGGCGGGCTGCTGGCGCTCACCGTCCCGGAGGGCGCGCCGTCGAATGGGCAGCCGGCCGCGGCGTGGCGATTCACCGTGCAGGATCCGGCGCCCGGCGAGGGCGGCGTCAACCTGTTCGAGCTGCTGCAGGTGATCTGCCATCTGGTCGAAGTCGAGCGGGTCGCCGTGCATCGCGCCGAACCCCGGGCGGGGCGCGCGGACGACGCCTCGGGCTCCGAGCCGGGCACGGTCGAGGTCGTGCTGCGCAAGCGCGTCCGCCCGTTGACGCCGGTGCAGTCGAACAACTCGACCGAGGTCCAAATGCTCACGCGGATGACTCGGTCCGCCATCCGGGCCCGCTCGCGCGCGCGCCCGATGGACGAATTCGAATCGATCCTCGACAGCGGTGTGCTGGACGCCACGGTGGTCGACCCCAGCCGGCTGTACCTGCTGTACCAGTGGCTCCTGTCGACGCTCCGGCTGCGCGGCGATTGTATCGAGGTGGGATGCTTTCGCGGCGGCACCGCGAAGCTGATCTCCGAGACCCTGCTGCGGCGCGGCGTGGCCGCGGACCTGCATCTCTTCGATACCTTCACCGGCATGCCGGAGCGCCTGTCGGCCGACGAGGCGGGCCTCAAGGGTTGCTTTGCCGACACCTCGGTCGATCGGGTGCGCTGCCTGCTCGCCAACAATCCACGAGCCCATCTGCATACCGGCATCTTCCCTGACTCGGTGCCGCCGCAGTTGCGCGAAGGCCGGTTTCGCTTCGCCCATATCGACGTCGACATCGAGGAATCGGTGCGCGACTGCCTGGCGTACGTCTATCCGCGCCTGGCGGCCGGCGGCATCATCGTGATCGACGATTACGGCCATGCGGAATGTCCGGGGGCGACCCGCGCGGTGGAGGACTTCTTCGAGACCCGGGCCGAGACGGTCATACAGATGCCACTCATCAGCTCGGCGGTCGTCGTCAAGGCCGGCTGATCGGGCGCGGCCGCCGCTGGTCCGCGTTAACCATTTGGTAACCAAGACTATCGCAATATCCGGAGGTTCGATCACACTCTGGATAGGGGGGCTGCAAATGCGGTTCTTTGCGCGTTTTTCGGCAATCGGAATCAAGGCGGCGGCGGTTGGCGTCCTGATGCTGAGCCAAACCGGGGCGCCCGTCGCGGGCAGCGCGATCTACGACGTCGTCAGCGAACCGACGCTGCGGGCCGGCACGCCGATTCCGGCACCGGCCGGGGAGGTCGTGCTGCGCGTGCGCGGCATGATCCACGCCGCTTCCGGCGCGGATGAGATCGCCTTCGACATGCCGACCTTGGAGCGGCTGGGCTTGGTGCGGTTCACCACGACGACAAGCTGGACCGAGGGGCCGGTCACCTTTGAAGGCGTCTTGCTGTCCAGCCTGCTCGAAGCCGTCGGCGCCGACCCGAGTGCGACGACGCTGGTTCTGACCGCGCTCAACGACTACGCGGCGTCGATACCGGCTTCCGACGCCAAGACCTGGCCGGTCATGCTCGCCGTCAAGGAGAACGGCCAGTACATGTCGCCGCGCGAGCATGGGCCGATGTGGGTCGTCTACCCGCAGCATGCCTTTCCCGAACTTGGCCGGCGCGACTTCTTGTCGCGCTGGGTTTGGCAGCTTGCGCAAATCACCGTCGAATAGCGTATAGCGCGGCGCGAGGCGCCAGCGATCGCGGTGATCAAGAGCGGCAAAGTCGTTTGGGCGGTCTGCTTCATCCTCCTGTTGTCAAGTACGCCGCTGCTCGTCCGCGACCTGCTCCAAATTGAACGCGCGGTCGAGCAGACGAGCGGCGCCGATTTTTGGTATGAGGGGCAGCTCAAGCGCGAGTTGCTCCGCCTCAAGGTCGCGTTGATCGAGGCCAAGCTGTCGCGCGGCGAGGCGACGATCGCGGCGATTCGCCGCCATCTCGACCTCGCCTTCAGTCGTCTCAATACCCTGCCGCGGAACAAGTCCAGCGCCTGGCACACCCAGGGGATCGCCGACCTGCCGGAGATCGACCTGATCCGCGCCGAGCTGGAATCGGTGGACGCCGAGATGCCGTTGCTCGAAACCCGGGCGTCGGAATTTCTCGACGATGCCGTGCTGCGAATCGACGCGGCGATGGAGCACAGCCAAGCCGTTGCGATAAAGGTCGTCGCCCGGCAGAACTTGCTGACCGGCCAAATGCAGGCGGTGTTCCACTGGTTCCGGATCAAGCTGTCGTTCTACGCGGCGGGCTTCGTCGCGTTGATCATGGGCCTCGCCTATCTCATGTACCGCCACACCCGATCGGAGGCGGGGCTGCGCGCGGCCTATCATCGGGTTGCGGAGATGACCGGGGGATTGACCAAGGCGCGGGACGACGCCATTCGCGCCAACCGCGCCAAGAGCAACTTTCTGGCCAATGTGAGTCACGAACTGCGCACCCCGCTCAACGCCATCATCGGCTTCTCCGAGATGCTCGGCGGCGGCTATTGCGGCCCGCTTACCGACAAACAGGGCGAATACGTCGGCGACGTCCACGTCGCGGCGCAACGCCTGTTGTCGCTGATCAACGACATTCTCGATCTGTCGAAGCTGGAGGCGGGCAAGCACGAGCTGACGGAAGAGGTCATCGACCTTGCCGAGATCGTCCGGCAGTCGGCCCACGACATGCGCGAGGAAATCCGCAAGGCCGGCCTTACGGCGGAGATCGACGCGGCGGCCGCGCCGCCGGCGGTGCTCGGCGACGCGCCGAAGCTGCGGCAGGTCGTCGACAACCTGCTGGCGAACGCGATCAAGTTCACGGAAGACGGCGGAGCGATTCGGATGAGCGTGTCGCAAAGTGGCGACGGCGGCGTCGAGCTGGCCGTGGCCGACACGGGAATCGGCATCGAAAAGGACGATATTCCGAAGATTTTCAAGCCTTTCGAACAGATCGAAAGCGATCGTGCCCGGCACCACAAGGGAACCGGCCTCGGTCTGCCGCTGGTCAAAGGTCTGGTCGAGCTGCACGACGGTACGATCGCGGTGAACAGCACCCCGGGGGTGGGCACCGTCGTGATCGTCAAGCTGCCGCCCGACCGTGTTCTGCCGGCGGCGCGGGGGGTCGGGTCGAACGGCGATGCGGTCGACGCCGCGGCAAGTACCCACCGGGGCGGTGCCGATGCCGGTCGCTTTGCCCGTCCCCGGGCGGCGAACGATCACCGATGAAGCGGCCCGGATCGGCGTCCTCGGAGGCGCCGGGCCCAGACTGGACCATCGAGCAGGATTGGGACGGCTATACGCCGGCGGAACATGGGTTGTGGCGCCGGCTGTTCTCGCGTCAGGTCCGCGTGCTCGCGCGCCGCGCCATGCCGGAGTTCCTTGCGGGGATCGAAAGGCTCGGGGTCGCCGCCGAAGGCATACCGGACTTCCGCCGCCTGAACGACGTGTTGGGTCGCGCCACCGGCTGGCGCGTCGTGGCCGTGCCCGGGCTCGTGCCCGACGAGGTTTTTTTCGAGCATCTGGCGAACCGGCGGTTTCCGGCGACCTGTTTCATCCGCCGGCCGGACCAGGAGGACTACATCGAGGAACCGGACATATTCCACGACATCTACGGACACGCGCCGTTGCTGGTGCATCCGGTGTTCGCCGACTACCTCCAGGCCTACGGCGAGGGCGGGTTGAAGGCGCTGCGCCTGGGCAGCCTGAGCAACCTCGCCCGACTCTACTGGTACACCGTGGAATTCGGTCTGATCCATACCGCGGACGGCCTTCGTCTCTACGGGTCCGGCATCGCCTCGTCCACGGGCGAATCGATCTACTGCCTGGACGACCCGCGCCCGAACCGGCTCGCCTTCGACCCGCTGCGGATCATGCGGACGAACTACCGGATCGACGCCTATCAAGAGACGTACTTCGTGATCGACAGCTTCGATCAACTGTTCGAGGCCACGCGGCCGGACTTCGCCCCCTACTATCGCATGCTCGCCGGCCTGCCGGACATCGCGCCGGCCGAGGTGCTGCCGACGGACCGCGTCATCCCCTAGTGTCCTGTCCCAGAAATTCGTTTCCGAATTTCTGGGATAAACAGGCCACTAGAATCAAATATTTAGTGGCCCGTTCACCCCGAAATTCGTGAAACGAATTTCCGGGACGGGACACTAGGGTTGCGCCGGCGCCGGGCCGGAAAGCTCGACGGCGTCGCTGATCTCGCCCATGACCCGCGCCACCGCGGCGCGGCCTTCCTCGATCGCCTCGGCGGCGCGATCGAACTCGAGCAGCCCGATATGGCCGAGGCCGAGGTCGATGCTGACGTCCGGCGGCTCCCCGGCAAGCCGACTGCGGGTGATGCGGTCCTGAACGATGCTCAAGGACTGGGCCATGACGCTGAACAGGCCGGGCGTCCCGGGCGGCCGCCCGAAGACCTGTCGCAGAACGGCGCCGATCGGGCGCCGGCTATCCGGCGCCGCCATGTCCGAAAAATCGTTCAGAACGTCGAATCCCGGCGCCTTCGGGATGATCCCGGCGGCGGCGCGCAGGCGGCCGATGGTGCCGGCGTTCAGATTTACCGCGATGGTCACCTGCGCCCCCATCGCGCGGCATACCGATACGGGCAGCGGGTTGACCAGCCCGCCGTCGATCAGCCAGCGGCCGCCGACGCGGACCGGGGTGAACACGCCCGGCAGCGAGATCGAGGCGCGCAACGCGTCGACCAGGCAGCCGCGCTGCAACCAGACTTCGTGGCCGTTGACCAGGTCGGTGGCGACGCCGGCGAAGGGGATCGGCAGATCCTCGATTTGGAGGTCGCCGAGGTGCTGCTGCAAGACCGCGAGCAGGCGGTTGCCGGCGATCATGCCGCCGCCCGACATCTGCAGATCCAGATAGCCGATGATCTTCAGCTTGGTCAGAGCGCGCGCCCAGGTCTCCAACTCGTCGAGCCGGCCGCTCAGATAGACCCCGCCGACGAGCGCGCCGATCGAGCTGCCGCAGATCAGGTGCGGCTCGACGCCGGCCTCGGCGAGCGCCCGGAGGACGCCGATATGCGCCCAGCCGCGCGCGGCGCCGCTGCCCAGCGCCAGGCCGATGCGGGGACGGGCCATCACGCGTCCCGTTGCCGCGGCATCGACATCGCTCAGGACAGCCCCGGCAGGCCGCGAAGCAGGCCGCCGAGCGGCTTCGAAAGGATCACGACCCAGCATCCGGCCTCCGATTGCACCGGCGTGACCGAGACCAGGACTTCGGCCCGACCGTCGCCACGGCGGCTGACCAGGGGCAGGTTGCCGCTGCAGGTGTCGGCGACGGTGTCCAGGAGTCCCTGGCGGATCAGGTCGCGGCGCCGCTCCTCGACCTCGGCCGGCGCCGGCGCCGGGACCGCCGCGACGAAGAAGAAGCCGGCCGCGTCCGCGCGGCCCTGCGGTCGGAACAGCACGATGATCCGCGCGTCCGCGGCGGCGAAGCGCTCGAGTCGCCCGGCCAGGGCCCACAGGGGCGACGGATCGCCCCGGCGCAGCTCCGGTTCCAGGGCCAACGCCAACAGGCGTCCCTGTTCCTGCACGTTCTCGCGCAACAGCGCGCGGCGCTCCTGCTCTATCCGAAGGAGAGCCTGATAGGCGGCGGCGGCGATCGCGGCGCCGACGAGAACGGCCAGCAGCATGCGGAAGATCGGGCGGCGCCGCCGTCGCACCTGTTGGATCGGCGGCGGGCTGTCCGGTTGCGCCGGCGCGGCGGCAATCGCAACGGGGCGGTAAGGCGGCGGATCCTCATTCGCAGGGGCCGGCGCGGCGTCCGGCCGCTTTCCCTCCTGCGCCTCCAGGGCGGCGATGCGTTCGCTCAAGCCCTGCAACTCGTGCAGGACACCGTCGGCGGCGGCGAAGTCGGCGTCGGCGGTCTGCGTGAACAGCTCGCACAGCCGATCGTACTGTTGCCGCGCCGTTTCCAGTTCGCTGCGGGGCGTCGCCGAGAGCTTCATCGTCGCGGCTCACCATACGCCATCTTCGCACGGAGCGGTCAAATCTCCGCCGCCCATTGCCGCATATGCGCCGCCGTCCGCACGGTTACGGCCCCGGCCGTGCCGTCCGGCGCCCCCCTCTGAAAGGGGGGGGGCGGAGAATTGTCTGTGACAGGCGGTCCCCGTCGCGGTAAACAGACTACGCCATCATGGCGGAGGCTGCGGGCGACCCCGTCGCTCGGTCCCGGGCCGGCGCGCTGTCGAGGAAGATGACATGGACGAAACCGGTAAGGCGTCGACCAAGGCCGTGCTGGGGCGAACCGATCTGGGGTTCATCCGCCTGCTGGAAGAGCTGATCGGCCTGCTGCACCGCAAGGGCGTGATCGACCTTAAGGATTTGCCGCACGAGGCGGCCGCCCGTCAGGCGCTCGAACGGACCCAGGGCGAGGAGAGCAAGCGGATCGCCACCAAGGTCGTGATGGACCGGGCCGATTTGGCCTTCATCCGCGTCCTGGAGGATCTGGTCGAGGTATTGCAGCGCAAGGGCATCATCGACCTCGACGAATTCCCGCCGAAGGCAAAGGACAAGGTCCTGGAAAGGCGGATGCTGCGCCGGGATTGACCTGGGACGGTTGCCAGCGGACGAATCCGTAGCGGACCAGGTGGCATGGAACTCGACTTCTTTATTTTTGTGGCCGTCGGCGCGGTCGCCCAACTCGTGGATGGCGCGATCGGCATGGGCTATGGCGTGCTCACGACGATCTTTCTGCTCAATCTGGGCCTGGCGCCGGCGCCGACCAGCGCCATCGTGCATACCTGCAAGGTCGTCACCGGCGCGGCCTCCGGGCTATCGCACGCGTACTATCGCAACATCGACGGCGCCTTGCTGCGCCGGCTCGTCGTGCCCGGCGTCATCGGCGGCGTCGTCGGCGCCTATATCTTGACGAGGGTGCCGGGACAGACGGTCAAGCCGTTCATCGCGGCCTATCTGCTGCTCATGGGACTGATCATCCTGCGCCGGGCGCTGCAGCGGCGCGGGCCGGCCGCCCCGGTCGGGCGGCGGTTGCTGCCGCTCGGATTCGCGGGCGGATTCTTCGACGCCATCGGCGGCGGCGGCTGGGGACCGATCGTGACCTCCACCCTGGTGGCCACGGGGACGCCGCCCCGCTTCGCCATCGGCTCGGTCAATCTTGCGGAATTCTTCGTCGCCATCTTCACCTCCGCGACGTTCATTCTGACCATCGGGCTGGTGCATTGGCGGATCATCGCCGGGCTGATGCTGGGGGGCATCCTGGCGGCGCCGGTGGCCGCCTATCTGACCAAGCGGCTACCGGCGCGCCCGCTGATGATCGTTGTCGGAATCGCGATCGTCGCCTTGAGCAGCTACACGCTCTACGTTGCCGTCTCGTGACGCGGCTCAGGTCAGAAAGGCGGCGTCCTCGCGCAGTTCGATGAGGGTCGGGCCGTCGGCGCGGAACGCCTCGGCGAGGGCGGATTTGAACGACTCCAGCCCGTCCGGCCGGACGGCGCGGCAGCCGAACGCCCGGGCCAGCGCCAGGAAGTCCGGGTTGCGCGGCCTGACGCCGATCTCGGGGATGCCGCGCGCGACCATGTCGCCGGCGATCTGGCCGAGCCCGTCGTTGTTCCACAGCACGATCGCGATCGGCAGGCCCAGTTCGACGGCGGTGCCGAGTTCCTGCACGGTGAACAGCAGGCCGCCGTCGCCGACCAGCGCGACGGCGGCGCGATTCGGTTTCGCGAGCCTGGCGCCGATCGCCGCCGGCAGGGCGTAGCCGAGCGTCCCGTAGCCGATCGGGTGCAGCCAGCACCGCGGCCGGTTGCACGGGAAATAGACGCAGCCCGTATAGGCGATCTGCGTCATGTCGGCGGCGACGATGCCGTCCTCGGGCAGGGCGGCGCGCAATGCCTGTAGCACGGCGACATGCTTGCGCTGCAGCGGCCGCAGCGCGGCCGCGTTTCGTCGCCGCGTTTCGGCGATCTCGTCGCGCAGGCCCGTCGCCGGCGGGTTTCCGGTGCAGGCGGTCCGCAGCGCGTCCAGGGTCTCGCCGGCGTCGGCGTGGATCGCCACGGCCGCCGCGTAGTCGCGCGTCAAATTGGCGGCGTCGAGATCGATGCGCACCAGATTTCCGCCGATCGGCAGGCGGTCGATCCAGGAATCGGTCTCGGCCAGCTCGGTGCCCACGGCGACGACCAGGTCGGCGCGTTCCAACAGCTCCTGGGTCGCCGGCAGCGACAGGGTCGCGCCGAGGCAGGCGGGGTGGTCGTCCGGCATCACGCCCTTGGCCGCGGTGGTCAGCGCCACGGCCGCGCCGATGCGCTCGGCGAAGGCGGTCAGGCGCGGGCCGCAATCGACCGTGCCGCCGCCGGCGATGATGAGCGGGCGCCGCGCGCCGGCAATCAGCCGCGCGGCGGCGTCGATCGCGGCCGCCGTGGGCTTTGGTCTGGCCGCGCGGGCCGGCTCGGGGACGCCGGGCCGGGCCGGACCGGCCAGGACGTCGAGCGGGATCTCGATATGCACCGGCCGCGGCCGGGCGGCGGCGAACACGGCGAAGGCATCGGCCATCGCGCGCGGCAGGTCGCCGGCGTCGCGGATCGTGCGGCTGAAGGCGGTCAGCGGCGCCATCGCCGCCTGCTGCGAGGTGATTTCATGCAGCCGGCCGCGCCCCTTGCCGATGTCCTTGGTGGCATTGACGCTCGACAGCACCAGCAGCGGGACCGAATCGGAATAGGCCTGCCCGATCGCCGTCGCCGCGTTGGTCACGCCGGGGCCGGTGATGAGCACGCACACGCCCGGCCGCCCCGAGGCGCGGGCGTAGCCGTCGGCCATGAACCCGGCGCCCTGTTCGTGGCGCACGCCGACGTGGCGGATCGAACTGGCGGCCAGTCCGCGATAGAGCTCGAGCGTGTGCACCCCGGGGATGCCGAACACGGTGTCGACGCCGTAGTCTTCGAGCAGCGAAATGGCGGCTTGGCCGCAGGTCGCGTTCGCTTTCATCGGACGATGCATCCGCTTGTTTCGCGGGCGATCATCCCCGGTTCGCCGCGTCCTGGCAACGCCCGCGGCCGCGGCCGTTTACCATGCGCCGGCGGAATAAACCCGAGTTATGCGCGTTATCCACGGTATTCACAGGGTACGGACGCGCCGCCGATCGGTTAGTCTTCCGGCGTCGGTGGGGCGGAGTCTAAGAATGATCAGTCCGTATCTGAAGCGGCGCCTGCGTTCGATCGAAGAAGTGCTGGCGGCGCGC
>JBBECF010000132.1:0-20021 GCA_040881945.1 Dongiaceae bacterium
TCGCCGTCACGCCCTCGATCAGGCGGAACGCCGCCTCGACGCCCCAGAAACAGCCCGCCGCAAAGGTCGCCTGTTCCATGTTCCTCCTCCGTCGGCAGCAACGCCGCACGTCATGCGCCGGCGGCATCATAGGGAAAACCAGGGCGCGCGTCACCAGCCCGGCCGCGCGGCGTCGCCGGCCGGCACGACGGCCAGCCTCGCACCCTTGACAAGGTCGCGGCCCGGTCATAATTAGTGATCAATCACTTACATGGATTTTCGCCCATGCGATTGCGCAAGACCGCGGAACGTCGCAAATCCGAGATCGTCGAGGCGGCGATGCGCCTCGCCGACGGGGTCGGCCCCGACCGGCTGACGACCGAGGCGATCGCTACGGCCGTCGGCCTGACCCAGCCGGCCGTGTTCCGTCATTTCCCCCGCAAGCAGGATATCTGGGAGGCGGTGGCGGCGCGGATCGGCGAAACCATGGAACGCCGATGGGCCCGCGCGGCGGACGGCGCGACGTCATCGCAGCGATTGCACGGCGTCGTCGCCACGCAGCTCGACCTCATCCGGTCCACGCCGGCGATCCCGGCGATTCTGTTCTCGCGCGAACTGCACGCCGAAAACGCCGACCTTCGGCGCGCGTTCCAGGGACTGCTGCGGCGCTTCCATCGCCACCTCGTCGAGATCGTCGAGCATGGACGCGGATCGGGCGACTTCCGTCCCGACCTCGACCCGTCGGACGCGTCCTACCTGGTGATCGCCCTGGTGCAGGGCCTCGCGCTTCGCTGGTCGTTGAGCGGCCGCGGTTTCGATCCGGTGGCCGAAGGCGAACGGCTGCTGGCGATCCTGCTGCAAGGATTCGTCGGCCAAACCGCCGACGCGGAGGCAAACGAACGATCATGACCCGAACGATTCGATATCTCCTGGTTCTTCTCGCGGCGGCCGCGCTCGGCGCCGGCGCCTATGCATTCGCACAGGTGCGGCCGTTGCCGGTGGAGCTGGCCGGGATCGAGAGCGACGTCGCGATCCAGGTCTTCGGCCTCGGCACCGTGGAGGCGCGCATCCGTTCCGACGTCGGGTTCGAGGTCGGCGCCGCGCTGGTCGAGATCGACGCCGACCACGGCGACCGGGTGCCGCAGGGCGCGGTGCTGGCCAAGCTGCACCGGGCCGAGCAGGAAGCGCGCCTCGCCCAGGCCGAGGCCGGGGTGAAACAGGCCGAGGCCGCGCTCAACAACGCCGCGGCGACCGTGACCCGCGCTCAGGCCGTGCTGGCGCAGCGCCAGCAGACCAACCGCCGCCGGCAGGAACTGGCGAAGCGCGGCACGGTGTCGGTGGAGGCCGCCGAGGAAGCGCAGACGGAGGCGGATGTGGCGGCGGCGGACGTCGCCCTGGCGCTGAGCGGGGTCGAGGTCGCCCGCGCCGCACTCGAGGACGCCCGCGCCCGGGCGCGCACCGAGGTGGCGCTGCTCGACCACCATACGCTTCTTTCGCCCTACGACGCCGTGGTCGTGGCGCGCCACAAGGAGCTGGGCACGGTGCTGGCGCCGGGCGAGCCGCTGTTCACGCTGATGGACCCCGACTCGGTATGGACGCTCGCCCATGTGGACGAGGCGTCGGCCGGCGATATCCGGGTCGGCCAGCCGGCCGAGGTCCGGCTGCGCTCGCTGCCGCGCCAGGTGTTCCGCGGCCGCGTCGCGCGCATCGACATCGAAAGCGACCGGGTGAGCGAGGAGCGCCGGGTCCACGTCGCCTGCGAGCCATGCCCGGAGGCGGTGTATCTGGGCGAACAGGCGGAGGTCCTGATCACCACCGGCCGGCTGGCGCGGGCGCTGCTGGTCCCGGAAACGGCGGTCGAGGGATTCACCGGGACGGGCGGGGCGGTATGGACGGTGGAGTCCGGCCGCCTGCACCGGCGCGCCGTCGAGTTCGGGCACCGCACCCTCGACGCGCGACTGGAGATCATCGGCGGGCTGCCGGTAGAGGCGGATGTCGTGACGCGCCTGCGCGGCGGCCTGCGCGAGGGTCGCGCAGCGACGGAAAGCGCTGCTCCATGAACCTTGCCTACCGCGACATCCGCCACAACCTCGGGCGTTTCCTGGTCACCTGCCTGGGCTTGAGCCTTCTGCTCGGCGTGGTGTTGTCGATGATCGGCATCTATCGGGGGCTGGTCGACGATGCGCTCGTCCTGGCGCGCGCCCCGCAAGCGGCGCTGTGGGTGGTGGAATCCGGCACCCGCGGGCCCTTTGCGGAATCGTCGCGCATCCCCGGCGACACCCGCGAGGCCATCGCCCGCCTGCGCGGGGTCACCGCCGCCGGCAGCCTGACGTTCCAATCGGTGGAAACGGCGCACGCCGGCCGCAAACTGCGGCTCTATGTCGTCGGCTACGAACCGGGCCGGCCGGGCGGCCCGCGGCGGATCGTCGACGGCCGGCCGATCGCCCGCAGCCATTACGAACTGGCGGCCGACCGGCGCACGGGCCTGACGGTCGGCGACAGGGTCCGTCTCGGCCGCAACGACTTCACGGTGGTCGGCCTGACCGACGATCAGATCTCCACGGGTGGCGACCCGGTGGTCTATCTCACCCTGCTCGATTCGCAGGAGCTGCAGTTCGAGCTCGAACCGCCGGCGGCGCGGCGCGAGGCTGCCCGCGGCGCAGCAGCGACCGCCACCGACACCGTCAACGCCGTCGTCGCCCGCCTCTCGGCCAACCTGCCGCCGGCGAGCGTGAGCGCCGCCGTGCAACGCTGGAAGCACCTGTCGGCGCTGACTCAGACGGAGCAGGAAGACCTGCTGCTGCAATCGGTGGTCGAGAAGGCGCGCCGGCAGATCGGGCTGTTCACGGCCATCCTGCTGACCGTGTCGGCGGTGATCATCGCGTTGATCATCTACACGATGACCATGGACAAGCTGCGCGAGATCGCCACGCTGAAGCTGATCGGCGCGCCCGACCGCACGATCATCGGCCTGATCGTGCAGCAGGCGCTCGCCATGGGTCTGATCGGCTTCGGCCTCGGCGCCGCGCTCATCGCCGCCGTCAAGGACTACTTTCCGCGCCGCGTCATATTGCAGCCGGAGGACGGCCTGGCGCTCGCCGCCGCTGTCGTCCTCGTCTGCGTGCTCGCGAGCGGCCTCGGGGTGCGCCTGGCGCTCCGAGTCGACCCGGCCACGGCGCTGGGGGGATGAGGCGATGGCGCAATCCGAACCGCTCGTCGAGCTGCGCGGCGTTTCCAAGCATTTCGGCGCCGGCCAGACCCGCGTCGACGCGCTGCGCGAGGTCAGCCTCGAGGTTTTCCCCGGCACAGTCGTGGGGCTGCTTGGGCCCAGCGGCTCGGGCAAGACGACGCTTCTGAACGTCATCGGCTGCATCGTCGAGCCGAGCGGCGGCTGGATGCGCCTGGACGGCGACATGGTCTATGATAACCGCTGGCTGCGGATGGACCTGCGGCGCCTGCGCCTGGAGAAGATCGGGTTCATCTTCCAGTTCCACAACCTGCTGCCGTTCCTCAGCAGCGCCGACAACGTCGCCGTCGTGCTCGACCTCGCCGGGTTCGCGCCGCAGGCCGCCCGGAAACGGGCGGTGGAGCTGCTCGACTACCTGGAGGTCGGCCACCGCAAGGAGGCGCTGCCGGCGAGCCTGTCCGGCGGCGAGGCGCAGCGCGTCGCCATCGCCCGCGCGTTGGCGAACCGGCCGCGCATCATCCTCGCCGACGAGCCGACGGCGGCGCTCGATTCCGAGCGCGCCGGCATCGTCATGGACCTGCTGCGCCGGGTGGCGGCGGAGCAGCAGGCGGCGATCCTGGCCGTGACCCATGACGAGAAGATCTTCGACCGCTTCGACCGCATCTTCCACCTGCGCGACGGCCGCCTGGACGGCCAGGCGCAGGCACGGCTGTAAACTCGCGAACAATGGAGAGAACGACATGAAGACGTTGGCAACGATCATCGCCCTGCTCGGCGGTCTGCTGGTCGCCGTCCCCGGCGCCCGGGCGCACTGCGACGCCGCCGACGGCCCGGTGGCGAGCGCCGCGGTCAAGGCCCTGGACATGAAGAACGTCAATCTGGTCCTGCCGTATCTACCAGCCGCTTCCGAGGGCGAGCTGACCGCCGCTTTCGCGCAGGCACTGGTCGCGCGCACGGCCGGCGCCGAGGCAAAAATTCTGGCCGATCGGTACTTCATGGAGACGGCGGTCCGCCTCCATCGGGCGGGCGAGAACGCCCCCTATACCGGCCTGAAGCCGGCGGGCACCGACTTCGGCCCGGCGATCCCGGCGGCCGAGGAGGCGCTACGGACGGGCGCCGCCGACCGGTTGGTGGCGCTGCTGTCGGAGGAGCTCGCCCGGAGCGTCGCCGCGCATTTCGAGGAAGCCCTGGCCCGGCAAACCGCCGCGAAGGAGCCGGCGGTGCCGGCCGAGGTGCCGGCGGCCCGCGAGCGGGTCGGCGCCGAGCTGGCATTCATCGGCTATGTCGAGGCGATCTACCAAGCCATCCACGGCGCCGCTGCTGGCGAAGGCGAACGGCACGCCGCCGCCACCGCCGACACCGCGTGCCCGAGCGCCACTCGGTAGGAGCGATGCGGTCGGCGCCGGCCGCCGCCCTGCCGGCTCAGCGCGGCGTCCCGCCGGCGCCTTGGACGAACTTGTGGAAGCGCGCGTCCATCGTCTTGGCGTGCTCGCTGAACCAGCGGTTGAGTTCGGCGGACAGGCGCCGCTCGTAGTCGGGATAGCCGTCGTCCTCGACCGCGTCCATGATGTCGCGCAGCTCGTCGAGCAGGCCCTCATGCGCCGCCTTGTGGTCCGCGTACTGGTCGTAGCGCCGTTCGCGCATGACCTTTTCCTCGAGCGCGAAATGCGCCGAGATGCGCGCGTGGATGTCGCCGAGAACGGCGCCGACGGCGTCCTTCGACGGGTTGTCGGAAAGGCCGCGATGCAGCGCGTTGATCGTCTCGACCAGCGTGCGGTGCTCGTAATCGATCTCGGCGATGCCGATCTCGTAGTCCGCGCGCCATTGCATCAGGGCCATGATCGCCTTCCCGCCGGAGTCGATGACGAGCTCAGGCCTTCTTGCGCGCCTTTCGCGCCGGTCGACGACCGCGCTTCCGCGGTTTCGAGAGAATCTCGCCGACGATGTGCGTCGGCCCCTGTGGCTGAGTCGAAATGACGATTTCGCCCAATTCGCCCACGACCATGAACGGAATCTCTTGCTGGTCCACCCTTGCGAATTCGTCGGCATTTCGCCACCTGATCCTGATGGAATCGCGGGTCACTCGATCGTTGATAACCAGCTTGAATTCGGCGGGAGCGGGCCAGGGCTTGACAAGGGTGAACTGACGCGCCGCGACGATCGAAGCCGGGGCAGCGACGAAGCGCCCAGTTGGCCCGATCGACCGGCGCTTTCGCAATCTGCATTCGGGAGGGTCCGCGCTTTCCAATTGGAACGGATCAAAGGTGATTATGGCCTCCCCTCTACGAGTGCCGCCCCTCGGAACGACCACCAAACCGGACAGAACCCTGATCGCCATCGTTCGGCCCCCCTTTGCTTGGTTGCGAAGCGTCTCCGACGGCGATCATGCGGCCGCTGCGACTTCGGTTCAACCGGTCACTTCGTCGCCTTCATCGGACGGCGCCCGGCCGCGGCCGCCCCGTCTCCCTATCTGAACACGAATCCGCCGGTCTCGGCCTGAAAGTCGATCGCCAGGCTCTGCCGCGGGGCAAGCTCGATGTCGGCCTCGTGCTCGAAGTCGAAGCCTTCCGTCCGGGCGCTGTCGCGCAGGCGCGCGGCCAGGACATGGCGGCCCGGCGCCACCGTGAAGCGTTGGTAGGCCCGCGACGGGCCGTCGCCGGACAGGCCGGTCGGCGGCAGCGACTCGCGATACAGCAGCGCCCCGTCGAGCGACAATTCGACCAGCAGCGGCAGCCGCCCGCGCGGGCAATCGAGGGCCTTGCGCATGTTGGGGGCGAGCTCCGCCAACTCGTCGGCCGTGCGGCGGCGGCATTCGCCGACGCGGTCGCCGGGGTGGACCAGGCTCAGCTTGACGAGGGCTTGGTCGGGCGGGAAATGCGTGTAGGCCGGCGAGTCCGAGAAGTAGCCGAGCGCCAGCGCGATCAGCCCATAGACCGCCGCCTGACCGACATAGCGCAGCGCGTCAGCCATCGCTCGGCTCCAGCGCCCGCTGCGCGGCGGCCGGCGGCGCGGCCGCCGCGGCCAGGCGCCCGGCATCGCGCAGGCGCGCGGCGAAGGCCGCCAGCTCGCGGTCGAGCCGCCCGCGGTCGAGCGGCGTCGCCCACAGGGCGGCGATGCGCTCGCGCGGCACGCGCGCCCGCAGGCGTGGGTCGCGGGCGCCGGCCAGGCGGTCCTGCATCCAGCGCACGCCGAGGCGGTGGTAGCATTGCTCCTCGGCGCAGCCGCCGAGGAAGACGCCGTCGGCGAGGCGCCGGCTGAGCACGTAGTCGATGAAGGACGGCGGCAGCATGGCGAGGCAGGGCAACTCGATCGCCGCCACCCCCGGCCGGCCCGCGGCCTGCGCCGCGACGCCGTGGCCGCAGCCGAACAGCAGGATGCGGCCGTCGCCCGAGAGGCCCGCCGCCGCGGCTTCGACCCGGTCGCGCAGCACCCGCAGGGGCAAGTGCGGCAGGTCGATGCCGGGGACGAGGGCGGTGGCGCGGCGGAACGGCGTCGACGTCGGGCAGGCGCCGGCGCAGATGCCGCAGCTCACGCACAAGGCCGGGTCGACCACCGCCTCGTGGGTGAACGGCTTGCCGTCCGAGCGCGGCTGCATGGTGACCGCGGCGAACGGGCAGTCGTCGACGCAGCGCATGCAGCCGTTGCAGTTGTCGAGATCGACCGCGGCGGCCGGCGGCCGGCGCATCGGCGGCATCCAGGGCAGTGCCGAGAGCATGAAGGTCAGCACCCCGGCCACGCCCCACACGGTGCCGCTCGACCAGACGTCGAGCAGCGGGTAGAGGCCGAGATAGAACCAGTCGAGGTCGACGACGGCGGCGACCGTGGTCAGGTCCGCCGGCCCGCCCTGGCTGGTCGCCGGCTTGACGATCGAGAGAACGAGCAGCATGGCGAAGCTGCCGGCCGCCAATCCCCGCGCCGGGTTGATGCGCGGCCGGCTCAACCGCTGCAGATGGATGAACAGGACGAGCAGCAGCAGCAGCGGGACCGCGATGTGGATGAAGATGAGCAACGAGAAGAAACGGTCGTCCAGGGACTGCGGCGACAGGAAGTTGCGCGCGATCGGCTCGCCGAAGATCGGCAGGGCGTCGAACCATTCCGTGGTCGCGATCGCGATGTACTGGGCGAGCTTGTCCCAGACCAGCCAATAGCCGGTGACGCCGGACGCGAACACCATCCACAGGATCGGCACGCCGGTCACCCAGATGAACCAGCGGGCGCCGCGATAGCGGTCGAGCGAGAACTCGCGCACCAGATGGACCAGCATGAACAGGACCATCGCGTCCGAGGCATAGCGGTGCAGGCTGCGCATGACCCCGGCCAGGTACCACTGGTCGTGGGTCATGTAGTCGAGCGAGTCGTAGGCCTCGGTCGTGCCGGTGTCGAAGAAGATGAAGACATAGATGCCGCTAACCGCGACGATCCAGTAGCAGAAGAAGCCGAGCGGGCCGAGATGGTAGATCGGGTTCCAGGCGGGCGGGAACACGGCGCCGAGCCCGCGCTCGAGCCGCAAGAAGCCCCCCCGCAAGACCTTCCGGAGCCGGTCCATCGACGCCCCTGGCTTGTTGTCAGCGACGGCGGGCGGGCGCGACGCCCGCCCGGGCGCGGCGCCTCATGTGCTCGGCCTCGGCCGCCGCGTCCGCAGCCAGGCGCGCAGGAGGATGAAACCGACCGCGGAGAGGCTGCCGAGTCCGACGATCATACCGATGAAGATGGAATAGTCGAATCGATAGCGCTGGCTGGCCGGGTCGTAGAGCGTGCACAGCAGGCGGACCCGGTCGATCAGGCCGGACAGGTCGGCGAGCGGGGCGCGCCGGCCGAACACCAGCTGCTTGAGCGGCTCGACCACGGCCGGCGGATCGAAGTCGGCGCCGTAGATCTGGCGGTAGACCAGGCCCTCGGCGTCGATGACCGTGGTCTGGGCGAGGTGGTCGAAGCCCTTGGGCGAGGGAACGTAGACGAAGCCGAGGTCGGCCGCGAGTCGGTCGATCGTGTCGTGGTCGGCGCTGAGGAACTCCCAGCCGGGCAGGTCGATGCCCTGGGCGCGGGCATAGGCGCGCAGCCGTTCCGGCGTGTCGGCCGCGCTATCGAAGCCGACGGTCACGACCGCGAAACTGTCGGGCCCCAGCGCCTCGCGCCCGACCGTGACGCTGCGGTACAGCGTCTGCAGGATCAGCGGGCAGGTCTCGGTGCAGCCGGTATAGATGAGGCTGACGACGAGCGGCCGGCCGCGATAGTCGGACAGCCGCACCGGGTCGCGCCGGCGGTCGAGAAACGCATGGTCGCCGACGATCCGGCCGATCGCGGCCTGGCTGCGCGCGAGCGCGGCGGCTTCGTCCAACGTCGCGCGCCCGTCCCCGGCCCCATGGGCGACGGCATCGCCCGCGGCAAGGACGGCCAGCGCCACGGCAAGCACCGGAAAGCGGGCCACCGCGAGGCGCCCTTACCCGAGCAGGACCGAATCCGCGATGGCGGCGGCGAGCAGCAGGCCGAGCTGCGCCAGCGAGGCGCGGAAGTTGGCCATCGCCGCTTCCGGGCCGGGATCGCGGACGAGGCACAGGCTGCGATAGACGAACCAGCCGCCGCCGGCGACCGCGCCGGTCAGGTAGATCCAACCGAGACCGAAGGCAGCCGGCAGCAGCGACACCAGCACCAGCGCGACGGCGTGAACGAGGATCGCGCGGGCGGCCGCGGCGTCGCCCACCACCACCGGCAGCATCGGCACGCCGGCCGCGGCGTATTCGCCGTGCAGCGCCGTCGCCAGGCTCCAGAAATGCGGCGGCGTCCACAGGAACAGCACGACCGCCAGGATCACCGGCGCCGGCGCCAGGCCCGGATCGACGGCCGAGGCGCCGGCCAGCACGGCGAAGCTGCCGGCCAGCCCGCCGACGACGATGTTGAGCCAGCTCCGCCGCTTCAGCCAGACCGTGTAGACGACGCCATAGACGAAGGCGCCGAGGAACACGTGCAGCGCCACCAGGGCGTTGAGCGCGAACCCGGCCGCCGCCACCGAGGCCAGCAGGATCAGCCCGATCGCCGCCAGCCAGGCGGCGCCGGGCCGGAAGGCGCCGGTGACGAAGGGGCGGTTCCGCGTCCGCGCCATGCGCGCGTCGAGGTCGCGTTCGGCGTATTGGTTGAAGGCGCCGGCGCTGGCCGAGGAGAGCAGCACGGCGAGCCCCAGCACGGCCACCTTCCACGCCGGCAGCGCCGGCCCCGGCGTCACCGCCAGCCCGGCCAGCGCGCTCAACGTGATCGCCGCGCCGATACGCAGCTTGAACACGGAGTTGAGGCGCGCGACGGCGGTTCGCATCGATCCCTCGCCCTTCGACCGGCCGGCCGCCGCCTCAGCTCAGCGGCCAGACCTCCGACAGGAACTTCCAGTTGATGAAGTAGTACAGCACGAAGGCGATCAGGAAGACGCTGACCAGGGCGATCGTGCCGGGGAGCTTCAGCGTGCCCTCGCTGCCGTAGCCGGCGACCGCGGCGCCGCCGGCGACGACCGGATGGGCGCGCACCATGGCCTCGTCGCGGCGCTTGCCGAACAGGATCGACCCGACCACGACGACCACATAGGCGAGCCCGCCAACGGCCGCCAGCAGGGCGAAGATCCCGTTCAGCCCCAGCATCAAAAAGGCGGTTGCAGGGTAGTCGAAGCTCATCGGCGCCTCGGAGAAGGTGATGTCCCAGTGGCGGCGCGACACGCCGAGCGTCCCCGCCCCCATCATGAACAGCGAGATGCCGCCGACGCCGATGGCGAACAGATAGGGCTGCCACCGCGCCAGGGCGGGCCACAGGATCTCGCGCCGGAAGATCAGCGGGACCACGAGGTAGGTGACGGCCATGAAGGCGAGCGTCGTGCCGGCGACGACCGTGCCGTGGAAGTGGCCCGGCACGTAGAGGGTGTTGTGCATGAGCAGGTTGATCTGCTCGGTGCCCAGGACCACGCCGGAGATGCCGCCCAGAACCCCGAACATGACCACCGACATCGCCATGCCGGAGAACGCCGGGTTGCCCCAGGGCGCCTTGCGCAACCATTCGAACGCGCCGCGGGTGAAGCCGCGGCGGCGCTGCGCCGCCTCGATCGCGCCGGGCACGCTCATGCCGTGGATCAGGCTGCCCAGCACCGCGAGATACATGGCGTAGCTGGTGTTGAACACCTTCCAGGACGAGCTGATGGCCGGATCGGCCAGCAGGTGATGGGCCGAGGCGAGCTGCAGGAAGAGGATATAGAGCAGGAACGCGGTCCGGCTGACCTTCTCCGAGAGCGGCTTGGCCCCGAGCACGAGGGCCGCGATGGCGTACCACACGGAGACATGGACCGAGACATTGATCTGCTGCGAGCCGTGCCCGAGGCCCCACCACACCAGCCTATAGGTCAGCGAGTCGATGTTGCCGATCACGCCGATCGACCACAGGAACGTGGGGATGAGGATGATCGCGCCCGAGGCGATCGAGAACACGGCGATGATCGCCGCCGTGACGGCGCCGAAGGTGACGAGCGGAACCGAGCCCTCGTAGGTGCGTTCCTCGCGCGCGATCACCAGCGTGCCGAAGAAGATGAAACAGGCGAGCAGCGCCCCGACCGCGAACAGGATGAGGCCGAGATAGAAGTGCGGCGCCGCCTTCATCGGCACGTAAGAGGTGAACATCACGCTCGATTCGCCTTGCAGCACGGCGACGTTGGCCATGACCGCCCCGACCACCATGAGCACAAAGGCGAACCAGGCGACGCGCGGCATCGCGAGACGCACGTTCAAGAGAATGGCCGAGGCGAAGTAGAGGATCGCCACTTCGAAGAAGATGATCCAGAACAGCAGCACGTCGGCGCCGTGGGCGGTGAGCGCCAGGTAGAACCATTCGGCCGGCAGCAGATGCACCGCCGGCCAGCGGGTCAGCGCCACCAGCAGCCCAAAGAAGCCGCCGACGGCGAGGAAGACGACCGCGACCACGGCATTGGCCTTGATCAGGGCCTCCGCCTGCGAATGGATCTTGAGCCCGGTGTCGGGGCAGGTCCGGAACGAGCCGATCGCCGCCATGGGGTCCCCCTCCTACTCGACCACGTGGATGCGGCCGATCATGGTGTGATGGCCGATCCCGCAGAACTCGTTGCAGACCACGCCGAACGTGCCCGATTTGTCGGGCGTGATCGTCAGCACCATCTCGTAGCCGGGATGCACCTGAAGGTTGATGTTCGTCGGCTGCAGCGAGAAGCCGTGCAGCCAGTCCAGGGACGACAGATGCAGGCGGTAGCTCTTGTCCTTCTCCAGCTCGAGCACCGGCCACCATTCCCACAGCCGCGCGAGCATATAGATGTCGCTGCCGGCCGGCGGGTGCACCACCGGCAGGCCGGTGTCGCCCTCCTCGCGCACCTGGTATTGCTCGACCATGGCTTCGACCTTGGCGGCATAGACGTCGGGCCTGACGCGGTAGGCCTCGTTGGACAGGTTCTGCTTGCCGTAGAGGTGCCAGTAGATCATGGAGAAGAACATGATCAGGCCCCACAGGAACGCGACGGCGACCCAGACGATCTCCATCCGGTCGAGCGGCTGTTTCCACCAGAGCCGATTTTCGGGCGAATGAACTGCCATGACTGCCGCGCCTCCCCGCTACCCGGCGACCGGGATCTGGACCAGCTCCATGATCCCCCAGATGATGTAGAAGACCGCGGGAATCGTCACTCCGAGGAACAGCAGCAGGAAGGGGTTGTCGAGCACCCGCTGCATGACGGGAATGGGCTCGCCGCCGCCCCCGCCGGGCGCCGGCCGACCCGGCCCGGCTTGTCTTTCATCCGTGGCCATGTTCGCGTTCTCCCCGATCTCCCCCGGACCCCGGCGCAGCGCCGGACCCCGAGATTTTCCCCGCGACTCAGGAAAACCGGCATCGCCCGCGGCGTCTTTGATCTAGATCAAGACCGAAGGCGGCCGCCCCTCACGGGCCGGTCAGCCGGCGGATGAGCGCGAAGCCGGCCAGCGCGAGCACGAGGAGAATGGCGAAGAACACCAGCGAGCGGTTCTCCAGGCGCCGCCCCAGCACCCGCTCGATGACATCGAGCAGACGGTCGGACAGGAAATACAGGGCAACCGCCACCAGGATGAAATAGAGGAAATCCAAGGCGGCTATCATCCAGGATCAGAGGTCGGCGATCACGCCGTACTTCGCCTTCGGGCGGCCGTCCCACAGGGCGCGCGCCTGCGCGGACGAAGGCGGCGACGGGGTGGGCGGCGCCGATCGGCGACGCGCGACGCCGCTGCGATACTAAACCGGCCGCCCGCGGAGGCAAGCGTTGATCTCGATCAATGCGCTCGGGCGGTGGTAAGGGTTTCTTCTATCCTGTAGAGTGTATTCTGTAGGAGTGCCGCCGCACCGGGTCCGGCGCCGCGAGGTTGCGGGCCGCGGGCGGTTTTTGTCATGCCAGGTCTTTGGAGGAAAGCGATGCGGAGATTGATCGGGTTGAGCGCCGGGCTGGGGCTCGTGCTGGCGCTGTCGGCCGGACCGGCATGGGCCGGCGACGCGGAGGCCGGCAAGAAGGTGTTCAACAAATGCAAGGCCTGCCACGACCTCGCGGCCGGCAAGAACAAGATCGGCCCCAGCCTGAACGGGCTGTTCGGGCGCACCTCGGGCACGGTCGAGGGGTTCAAGTATTCGGACGCGATGAAGGGCGCCGCCATCGTCTGGGGCGAGGACACGCTCGACGCCTACCTCGCCGATCCCAAGGGCAATGTTCCGGGCAACAAGATGGTGTTCCCCGGCCTGAAGAAGGAAGAGGACCGCGAGAACGTCATCGAGTACCTGGAGGAGGCGACCAAGTAGCGGGACGCCGCTTCGCGTCCGGGCCGCGGCCGCCGGGCAAGCGGCCGCGCCGCGCCGATACCGTCATGCGTGAATGAACGAGCGATCGCCACCGCCGGGCGCACGCGGGGGCCCCGGGGGCGTCCCGCCTGGTTCCCTGTTCGCCTACGCGTTCCGCCCGTTCTTCCTGCTCGCCGGCCTCCAGGCCGGCCTGTCCGTCCTGTTCTGGCTGGCGGTGTATTTCGCCGCGCTGCCGGCGCCGGCGGCGCCGGTCGTGTGGCACGGCCACGAGATGCTGTTCGGCTTCGCCGCGGCGGTGGTCGCCGGATTCCTGCTGACCGCCGTGGCGAACTGGACCGCCACGCCGCCGCTCCAGGGGTGGGCGCTGGCCGGCCTCGCCGGCGTCTGGCTGGCCGGGCGGATCGCCTACGGCCTCGGCGCCTGGCTGCCGGCCGGCGCGGTGGCCGCCGTCGATCTCGCCTTCCTGCCGCTGCTCGCGGCGGCCTTCGCCCGGCAGGTGTTCGCGGCGCGGCAGCGCCGGCAGTACGCTTTTCTCGGCGTCCTGGCGGCGCTGTTCGCCGGCAACCTGCTGACCCATCTCGAGGCGCTCGGCGTCGGCTGGGCCGACGCCCGCACCGGCCTGCTGCTCGCCGTCGACGTCACGATCCTGCTGATCGCCGTGATGGGCGGGCGCATCATTCCTTCGTTCACCGCCAACGCCCTCAGGCTCGGCGGCGACATGCACCCGGTGGCGGTGCGGCCGTGGCTCGAACGGCTGGGCGCGCCTGCGATCCTCCTGGTCCTGGTCGCCGACCTCGTGGCCGAGCAGACCCCGGCCGCCGGCCTCGCGGCGCTGGCGGCGGCGGCCGTGCACGGCCTGCGTCTGGCCGGCTGGCAGTCGCTGCGCACGCGCGCCCAGCCGATCCTGTGGGTGCTGCATGTCGGCTATGGCTGGCTGGTCGCCGGGCTCGCGCTCAAGGGCCTGGCGCCGTTCGCCGACGCCGTGCCGCCGAGCGCCGCCCTGCACGCGCTGACCGTCGGCGCCATCGGGGTGCTGACCCTGGGCGTCATGTCGCGCGTCGCGCTCGGCCACACCGGCCGCGCCGTGACGGCGCATCCGCTGACCGTCGCGGCCTATGGGCTGGTCATCCTCGCGGCGCTCCTGCGCGTGGCGACGCCGATCCTGCTGCCCGACGCCTACGGGTCCGGCATCGCCGCGTCGGGCGCGTTGTGGAGCCTGGGTTTCGCCCTGTTCGTCGCGGTCTACGCGCCGATCCTGACCGGACCGCGCGCCGACGGCCGGCCGGGGTGAAGGCAGCGCTTGAGCGCGCGCCTCGGCAAATATAGTATGACACTGTCATATCGACCTGTCCGGCAGAAACGGAGCGATCTCAATGGCCCGCAAGAGCCGCCCGATCACCGTCACCCTGAGTGACCTTCTGGAACGCGTCGAGGCGCGGGTCGAGTCGGGCGCCTACGCCTCCGTCAGCGAGGTCATGCGCGCGGCCGTCCGCGCCCTCGACCGCGAGGAGGCGGCCGTCAATGACTGGCTGCGGCGGCGCGTCGACGAGGCCTTCGCCGATCCTCGACCGAATGTGCCGGCACGCGAGGCGTTCAAACGCCTCCGCGATCATCACGCCGAGCAGGTGAAGGCCGAGCGGAATGAAGAAACATGAGGTCGGCTTTCGGCCGCGGGCGGAAGCCGACCTGTTCGGGCTCTATCGCTACATCGCCAAGGAATCCGGCCGCGCTGTTGCGGGCGCCTATATCGATCGGATCGAAGCGGCCTGCCTGGCGCTCGAGACCTTTCCCGAACGCGGCACGCGGCGCGACGACATACGCGCCGGCCTTCGGACGATCGGCTTCGAGCGGCGCGCGACGATCGTATTCCAGGTGATCGAAGCCGAAGTCGTCATCGTCCGGATCTTCTACGGTGGACAGGACTACGAGCGCCGGTTGCGCGGGCCGGCCGACGAGTGACGTGTGCGCGACCAGGAAGCCCGGGCATGGCGGTATGGGTTGCCATCAATCGGCATGCGGACAGGCGGGCATCGCCCGCGCCATCTATGCGACAGCGAGCCGGCGGCGGCTTGTCGTGCTGTATGCGTTCGTCAAGAAGACCGAGAAGACGCCCCGGAGCCCCGCCGAAAGTGGCGGAAGGTCTGGCGTCCCCAAGGGGAGTCGAACCCATGTTCCCGCCGTGAGAGGGTTGCAACTGGCACTTTCCGGGACGGTGGCGAACGGTCGCACGCCTGGATTTGCTTGATCTAGCGTCCTTTTCCGTTCCCCCTTGTCCCCCGCCGTCCGCGCCCGTATATTGGGGAAGAGTTGGGGACGTTCCTCGGAGGGCGGCAACATGGCGCGGACGGTACGGGATACCAAGCTGGAAACCCGCGAGGCGCGGGCTAGGCTGGCACGTCGGAAGAAGCCCCATTGGCGGACCATCGACCAGGGCGCCCATGTCGGCTACTACAAGGGCGCGCGGGGCGGTTCCTGGATCGCCCGGTACTTCAGGGGCGAGGGCCGGTACACTGAAACCGCCCTCGGCACCGCCGACGACAAGCAGGACGCCGATGGCGTCGCGGTCCTGAGCTACCGGCAGGCGCAAGAGAAGGCCCGCGCGTGGTTCGTCCAACAGGCGAGGATCAAGGAAGGGCTAGGCCCCGTCCCCGCCGGTCCCTACACCGTCGCCGACGCCATGCGCGACTACCTCGCCGACTACGCCGAGCGGGGCCGGGCGGTGCAGACAACGGAAACCGCCATCGACGCCCATATCCTGCCCGTCCTCGGGCAGCGCGAGGTCGCAAGACTAACAAAGGCCGACATTCAGGCTTGGCACCGGACCCTAGCCAAGACCCCGGCCCGCCTGCGCTCCGGGCGCGGCAAGCCTGTGCGACACAAGCCTGCGGCGCATGACGCTCAGGCCAAGCGCCGCCGGCGAGCGACCGCGAACCGCGTCCTGACGGTGCTTAAGGCCGCCCTCAATCACGCCTGGCGCGAGGGCAAGGTCGCCGGCGACGAGGCGTGGCGCAGGGTCAGGCCGTTCAAGAACGTCGATGCCCCCGTGGTCCGCTACCTGACCGAGGGCGAATGCGTGCGGCTGGTGAACGCCTGCCCGCCCGACTTCCGGCCGATGGTGCAGGCCGCGTTGCTGACGGGCTGCCGCTACGGCGAGCTTGCGGCGCTCCGGGCCGCCGATTTCAACCCTGACGCCGGCACCCTCGCCGTCCGCGCGAGCAAGAGCGGCAAGGCCCGCCACGTCGTCCTGACGGCGGAGGGTCAGCGGTTCTTTGCCGGCGCGGTCGCCGGCAAGGCGAGCGATGCCCTGATTCTCGCGCGCCCGGACGGCAAGGCTTGGGGACATGGGCATCAGCGCCGGCCGCTGCTTGAGGGGTGCAAGCGCGCCCGGATTTCGCCGCCGGCGTCGTTTCACATTTTGCGGCATAGCCACGGCTCGACCCTCGCCATGAAGGGCGTCCCGCTGCCCGTCATCGCCCAGCAGCTAGGCCACAGCGACACGCGCATGACCGAGAAGCACTACGCGCACCTGTCGCCGTCCTACGTCGCCGACGCCATCCGGGCGGGCTTCCCCGAGTTGGGCATCGTGAAGGTCGGCAAGGTCGCTGCGTTGAAGCCGCGCAAGCGGTAGGATTGCCTCGCGGCGGATAGGGTAGCTCCCGATACGGCCGGCACCCCGCCCGGCCTTCCGCCGCGACCCTCGTTGCGGGAGCGCCCAAGCGGGAGACGCCGATGCCAATAACCTTCACCGGCAACACGCGGGTCGAGCTGTCCGACAAGGAGCGCGAGACGATCCTCGACGAGATTTGTTCGCTCTTGAAGGAGACCGCCGAGCCGCGCCGCAGCGAAGCACGCGCCCGCGTGCGCGACATCATCGAACGGTGTAGACGAGACGCCGCGCCCAAGATCGCGGACTCTCGCGCCCGTCTTGGAGAACTGAGCGACAAGGCCGAGGCGCTGGCGCGCATGATCGACATGGCTATTCCACACGGTCACTTTGGATTGGGGGCGGCCAGCTTTACTTTCGAAGATGACCCAGCCCGTCGAGACGACAACGAGCGCGCCGAACTAGAGGCCGCGTGGTTGACCGTTGCCAGCAACCTTCGGTCCCTCGCGCAACGCACGCGCGAGCGAGTCGGGAAATGGAATCACGTGACCGGCCGAACGAATGTCGGCGCGTGGGCCGAAGGCACTCAACTCCAATTCATCGCCGGAGAGTGCCTGCGGTTGCTCGTCGATTTTGGCGGCACACCGTCAGAATCGAGATCGGGCAGTCTCCACAAGATCGCCGTTGAAGTGCGACTGCTCGCCACTGGCAGCAACGCCGACATGATCGACGCCGTCAGCCAAGCCGTTGCTGCCTGGCGTCAGCAGGGTTGAAGGAAACCCCCCCACAAAAACTTGCGCTTTCCCTAAATCCCACCCGCGCCTTCCCGCCTACCGTTCTTCCCGTGACGTGCGCCCATGCGCGCCCGGTTATCGGGAGAGGGATAGTGGAATCTGCCGGCAAATTGTTGCTCGACTTCGCCGACATTCGGCGCGAATACGGGCTGTCCCGCACTTTTATGTATCGGCAGTTGGAAGTCGGAGCGCTTCGCGCGGTGAAGGTCGGGCGGCTGACCCGCTTTCGCCGCGACGACGTAGAGGCGTGGATCGCAACGCTGCCGGTCTACGCGCGCGGGCCAAACAGGCGTTGCACTGTCAATCGGCACGGCAGTTTGCGAAAACTCACTACCGTCGCGGGCGGTTAACGACGCTGGCGCGACGGCATTAAAGGTCGCTACCAGGGGGCGAGACCACAGCGGCCAGCCCGGTCCGAAAGGCGCGGGGGCGGTCTCCGGCAGCTACCAGGCTGTCGCAAGCAGGCGCCGAGCTCCTAGGGCTGGACACACCGCTGGGAGCGCCCTAAGCGCCGGCCGGCTCCGCCGGACTTGAGCGTCGCGGGGGCAGGGGGACCGACCTGGCAGTCAGCCGGGGCGGTCGTCCTCTGCCCGTCACACCGGCCTCACCACCGGACTTGATTAGATCCCTTGTGGTTGAATCGCTTTTGGACGCCGCCAGATTTTCCGAATCCGCGCGTGACATTGGGCGCGGCACGTCGGGCGGTCCACGCCATCGCCGGGAGGATCGCAACAGGGGGCATCGCGGACGGCCACGCTGTGCGGGATATCTACCGCCACCAATGGTCCGGGTAGACAAGCCCGACCTCCCATGCGGCCCCTGCCTACGTCAACGCCCCTCGCCCGGCCCGTCGAAGCCGTCGCCCGCTCCCAGCAACTCCCGCGCCATCGCCGCCTTGCGCGGATCGCCGCCTCCAAAAGCTCCCTTATCCTTGCCGCGCCCTTAGGCTCGGCTCATATGGCCGAGAGGCCCGCTTGCGCCACGACACGCAGGATTCCGGGCCTCCGGTAGGCTCTAGCACGGGCAGGGTCGGCGTGGTCAAGGGCGGCGACAGGACCCGTTTTTTGCGCCAGAACCGGCCCAAGCTTCGCTTATTCCGCCGGGATTCGCGCGGATATTGCCGCGGGCGCCGCGGGCGCCGCACAAGACTCAACCTAGTCGGGAAACCACGTCGCCGCTCGACGAAATCCTACCAAGGTCCCGGCCGGCATTTCCGCTCGCTTCGCCGCCTTGGCCTGTAGCTCCGCGACCCGCGCGGCCACTCTAACATTTGCCAACAAGCGCGGGCCTTGGACGTGGGCGGGTTTCGCCGAGTATCCGGCCCGCGCCGCTGCACGTGTAGCGTTCAGGTCAAGAAGGTACTCGGCGCAAAAGCGGTCCTGCTTTGCAGTAAGAATCGCTCGTACCGGATCCATCGGGAGCCTCGCATCTTTGCCACGAATCATGCTAAAATCTGACAGCCCTTAAACAATAATACAGCTTGGCGCGAGTGTGACCAAGGGCAGCGCCAAGCTTCATCGCAGGCGAACCGAAATGATCGTGTCACCGAATGGCGGCGAAAGCGCGAACCTCGACGGCATCGAGCGGAAGGCTGTTGAGGAGTTCGCCGAGCCTTTCGCTTTCGGTGACTCGCAGTGTCAGCGTGTACTTCAGGCTTGGTTCCCGGTGCTTCGAAAACTGGCCGCCGAGAAGGCGCCGGACAACGAATGGCAATACAAACGGATCGTTGACGACGCCACAGAAATACTAAGGGACCTGAAGGGGGCGCTATCGCGCCACGTTAAAAGCTCTGACAGCCCGTTCATTCGAAACCCAGAGGAAAAGGCGAAGCTAGCGAAACGCGAGAAAGAGCATAATGGGACACTCTGGTACGTTCCTGATCGATGGTCGATTCGTGATCGACCTGATCATTGGGACGAGGCAAGCCCCGTCAGTCCCAGATACTTGGTGGCGGCTCTCGGGAAGTACCTGGCCCGCCCCGAGCTTCAACATGATCTGATCGATTGGGCATGCACGAACGCGCTTCTGTTCGACGAATTGGCGCGGACGGCGGATGGAATCAAGTCGGGCATCGCTTTCGGGAAAATCAATTGGGCCTATACGCTCGGCGATGGCAAAGAATTAACAATGGCATGGGCCACTCTTGGCCTTCTTTTCCTCAAGTTCTTTCTGCGGTGGTTGTTACCAGCAACATTGGTCGCTGGTTTGATCTATTTCGCATGGTTCACCGCCGCGGCAATTGTCGGCGCGACATGGGCTGTGTATATGCTGTACAGGTTGCTAACGTATCCTGCCCGTCGAAAAGAACACAAGACTCAAGCAAACCAGCTCGCCAAGTACATGGTCGCGATACACCGCATGTCGGCCGCCTGGGTATTTGCAAGCTCTGACGTAGTGCATCCTGGCCGGTTGAGGGAACTTGTCATCTCTGCTGAGGGCGCCGGTACCGTCTATCCGCCGATCCATCTTATGTCATGGGGCGTTACATCCATCACTGCTGAGGGCGCCGGTATCGTCTATCGGCCGATACTGCATTCTCTGTTGGACAGAATGATACAGAGGAACTCAAGTTTTCTAGCCCCGTTCATTACGCCTTGTGAGGTGGTCCCACTTCGTTGGACAGGTTGGCAGCGGATTTAAGGTGTATTCC
>JBBECF010000133.1:0-20001 GCA_040881945.1 Dongiaceae bacterium
CCGCTCGCCGTCGACGGCGATGGCGTCGCCCTGCTCGAACTCGATCTCGACATAGGTCGGCTTGTCCGGCGCCGCCTCGGGCGCGACGGTGCGGCTATAGACGTACTCCTCGGGCTCGGCCCACGGATCCTCCAGCGCCTTGCCCTCGGCCGAGATGTGCAGGATGTTGGCGTCGACCGAGAACGGCGGCGCGCCGCGCTTGTCGCGGGCGATCGGGATCTGGTGCTTCTCGGCGTAGTCGATCAGCCGGCTGCGCGAAGTCAGGTCCCATTCCCGCCACGGCGCGATCACCTTGATGTCGGGGTTGAGGGCGTAGTAGGCGAGCTCGAAGCGGACCTGGTCGTTGCCCTTGCCGGTGGCGCCATGCGCCACCGCGTCGGCGCCGGTCTCGGCGGCGACCTCGATCTGGCGCTTGGCGATCAGCGGCCGCGCGATCGCGGTGCCGAGCAGATAGACGCCTTCATAAAGGGCGTTGGCGCGGAACATCGGGAACACGAAGTCGCGCACGAAGACCTCGCGCAGGTCCTCGACGAAGATTTCCTTGATGCCGAGCATCTCGGCTTTTTTCCGCGCCGGCTCCAGCTCCTCGCCCTGGCCGAGGTCGGCGGTGAAGGTGACGACCTCGCAGCCATAGGTCTCCTGCAACCACTTCAGGATCACCGAGGTGTCGAGCCCGCCGGAATAGGCGAGCACGACCTTGTTCACGTCGCGGATCATGACGCGGAGACCTTCCTGGGAACGGACCGAGGCGGCGCGGAGTATAGGGGAACGGCCCGTGCCTTCAAGAGAGGTGCGCCCGGATCGAGCTCCGTCACCTAGTTCCGCGGCGTGCGGCGCAGGTCGCGCAGCTCGAAGGGATCGGCGTGAATGTCGTCGAGACTTGCGCCCGCAAGGTAGGCCTGTTTGCGGGCGGCGTGCACCATCGGCGGATAGCCGCACAGGAAAACCCGCCAGCCCGCCAACTGCGGCAGATCGGTGAACGCGACGGCCTCGGCCCGCCCGGCCCGACACCCCGGCGCGACGTCCGGCCCCGAGAGGCAGGGGACATAACGGAAGTTCGGGGACCGGGCGGCGAGCGCACGGAGCTCGTCCGCGAGATAGAGCCCCTCGGCATGCCGGCTGCCGTGATACAGGCGGATCGGGCCGCGATGGCCGTCGTGCAGCCCGTCGCGCAGGATGCCGAGGAGCGGCGCCAGCCCGGTGCCGTTGCCGATCAGCAGCATCGGCTGCTCGCTCCGTCCCGGGACGTAGAAGCAGCTTCCGTGCGGCCCCTGTATGTCGACCGGCGCGCCGGTTCGCAGCCCATCGCAGATCCAGTTGCTCATGATCCCGCCGGGCAGGCGCTTCACGTGCAGTTCCAGGTATCGGTCGAGGTGCGGCACGCTGGCGATCGAGTAGCTCCGCGTCAGGCCGTCGGCGCGGCGCAGATTGACGAACTGGCCGGCGCGGTAATAGAGCGCGACGGCGGGTTCGAGAAGCACGCGCCGCACGCCGGGCGCGAGCGGTTCGACGGCGACGACCCGGGCGCGGCCGAACACGGCCGCGTCATCGGGCCGCGCGAGATCGAGGTCTTCGGCCGGCTCGCACAGGCAGGGCAGGAAGTATCCCTGCGCCTGCCAGGTCTCCTTGAGCCCCTTCTGCGCCGACGCCGGCGGCGCGCCGCGTCGCGCGCGCATCAGGCAGGTGAGGCAGGCGCCGGTGCGGCAGGAGTAGGGCACCTCGACACCGTGCCGCAGGAGAGCCTGCAGAACGGTCTCGGAGGGCCGGCACTCGTAGTCGCCGTCCTCGAAGCGCAGGCGGACGGCCGCGCGTGGCGCGGCCGTCGCGGTGTCCGGCACCGGTGCGCGCTTAACGGCCGAGGACGTCGTTGCGCGTCGAGGCCGCAATCTTCATCACCTCGGCGATCTCGACCGCCTTCACCTTGAGCTCGCCGAGCGTCGCCTGAAGGTGCTGCGCCACCGCGTCGAAGTGCGAATCGTTCAGCCCATTATTGACCAGGCCCGCATGCGCCTTGCGCAGGTCCTTGCCCGTGTAGGTGTTGGGCCCGCCGAAGGCCATGGTGAGAAAGGCCTTCTGCTTGGCGCGCTGCGCGTTCATATCGGTGCCGTTGAAGAATTTGCTGATCCGGGGGTCGACCATGACCTTGCGATAGAACAGATCGACCGCCGCGTTGACTGCGGCGTCGCCGCCGATACGCTGGTAAAGCGATTGTGTCATGCCATGAGTCTCCTCTTGCGGGTGTGCCGGGCGCCCCGCAGCGGACCCTCCCCCGCGGCCGGCCTATTCGCGCGCAGCCACGAATACCGGAGCTTGATTAACAGATGGTTCACGCCCGACCGGGCGAACGACCGCAGGCGTCGGACGAGCGCGGTCCGTCGGCGCAAGTACCGCCGCAGGCCGCCGCCCTCGACGCGGCGTCGAGCTAGCAGCCGCTGAATGGCATCGGCCCCCTGACCGGATCAGAGCGAGCTGCTCAAACCAAGATCAAATGATTGATCTTAATTGAGGGGCCTGCTAAAATGACTAAGATCAAACCATTGATCTTGGTGGCAGAACATGCTGCAAGTTGCTGAAAACGAAATAAAAAAGCGCCTTGCCTTCGATAATCCCTGGTGGGCCGAGGGCGCCGTCCCGCAGCGCTTCCGCGATTGGCCCGAACGCGCCTATCTGTCCGGACTCTATGCCTTGGTAGCGGAGTCCAAGGTCCGCCGGGCCGCCGTTCTGCTCGGGCCGCGCCGGGTCGGCAAGACCGTCATGCTGCATCAGCTCATCCAACGGCTGATCGACGATGCGACCCAGCCCAAGACGATTCTCTATGTCTCGGTGGACACGCCGGTTTACACCGGGCTGCCGCTCGAAAGACTGCTCGCCTTGTTCCGGGAAATCCATGGGCACGAACGATCGGCAAGGCTTTTCGTGTTCTTCGACGAAATCCAATACCATCCGAAATGGGAGGTCCATCTGAAGTCGCTCGTCGACTCCCATCCGGAAATCCGCTTCGTGGCGTCCGGTTCGGCCGCCGCCGCGCTGCGCATGAAGAGCCAGGAATCGGGAGCCGGCCGGTTCACCGATTTCCTGCTGCCGCCGCTGACCTTCGCCGAGTTTCTCGACTTGGCGAACCGAACGAAACCAGACCTGACAGACCTCGAAAGCATTTTGTCGCAAGACAAAATAACTGCGTTGAATCGCGATTTCATCGACTACCTCAATTTCGGCGGGTTTCCGGAAGCGGTCCTCGATGACAGCGTGCGCGGAAACATGGACCGCTACATCGCCGGCGACATCATCGACAAGGTGCTGCTGCGCGATCTGCCCAGCCTCTACGGAATCAGCGACACCCAGGAGCTGAACCGCCTGTTTACGACGCTGGCCTATAACACGGGGAACGAGGTCAGCATCGACGAGCTATCGAAGGACTCCGGCGTCGCCAAGAACACCCTGCGCAAGTACCTCGAATATCTCGAGGCCGCCTTCTTGATCCACCGCCTCTATCGGATCGACCAGAACGCGCGGCACTTCAAGCGCGCGATGTACTTCAAGGTCTATCTGACCAACCCCTGCATCCGGGCCGCCCTGTTCGGCGCCGTCGGGCCGGAGGACGATGCGATGGGCCGCATGGCCGAGACAGCATTTGTGAGCCAGTTCGCGCATCTCGCCGAGATCGAGTACCTCTATTACGCGAGATGGGCCGCGGGCGAGGTCGATCTTGTCTTCCTCGATGTGGGCACGCAGCGCCCGTATCTGACCGCCGAGGTGAAATGGAGCGACCGGCCCTTTCAACAGCCGGCACAGGAACTGAACGCCCTGCTGACGTTCTGCAAGAAGAATGGCATCGACCAGGCAGCCATCGCCACACGCTCGGCGCAAGGGTCGAAGCACGAGGCGGGCATAGAGTTGCGATTCGAGCCAATCGCAAGAACTTGCGCTTTCGTCGGACATGAAATGGTTGAGGGAATTCTTGCTATGGGCTGGCATCCCCGAAGCGGCATCCGCTTCGGCAACCGCGCAACTGAGAGCGATCCGCGCGCCTAGTCCCGCGCGGGATCGCGCCTCAGGCGCCGCCGGCCTCGACCTTCTCCACCTTTCGCCGCCGCGGCCGCACGCTGTCGGACTTCAACTGCCCGCAGGCGGCCATGATGTCCTGGCCGCGCGGGGTGCGTACCGGGGCGGCGTAGCCGGCGTCGAAGACGATCTGGCTGAAGCGCGCGATCGCCGCCTCCGAGGCGCGTTCGAACGGCGCCCCCGGCCACGAGTTGAACGGGATCAGATTGACCTTGGCCGGGATGCCGGCCAGCAGCCGCACCAGGCCGCGCGCGTCGGCCGGCGAATCGTTGACGTCGCGCAGCATGACGTATTCGAAGGTGATGCGCCGGGCGTTGTGCAGGCCGGGATAGGTGCGGCAGGCGTCCATCAGCTCGGCGAGCGGATATTTGCGGTTGAGCGGGACGAGCCGGTCGCGCAGCTCGTCGGTGACGGCGTGCAGCGAGATCGCCAGGTTGACGCCGATCTCCGCGCCGCAGCGCCGGATCATCGGCACGACGCCGGCCGTGGACAGGGTGATGCGCCGCCGGGAGATGGCGATGCCCTCGCCGTCCATGACGATCCTCATCGCCTTGGCGACGTTGTCGTAATTGTACAGCGGCTCGCCCATGCCCATGAGCACGACGTTCGACAGCAGCCGCCCGTCGCGCGGGCTCGGCCATTCGCCGAGCGCGTCGCGGGCGAGCAGAAGCTGGCCGACGATCTCCGCCGCCGACAGGTTGCGCACCAGGGCCTGGGTGCCGGTGTGGCAGAACCGGCAGGTCAGCGTGCAGCCGACCTGAGAGGAGACGCACAGCGTCCCGCGGTCCTCCTCGGGGATGTGGACGGTCTCCACCTCCTGGCCGTCGGCGAAGCGCAGCAGCCACTTGCGCGTGCCGTCGGCCGAGCGCAGGTCGCGCGCGACGGCGGCGCGGCCGACCACGAAACGGCGCGCCAGCTCGGCCCGGAAGTCCTTGGCCAGCGTCGTCATGACGGCGAAGTCGGTGGCGCCGCGGTGATAGATCCAGTGCCAGAGCTGGCGGGCGCGGAACGGCGGCGCGCCGATTTCGGCCAGGACCGCCGTCAACTCGTCGCGGTCGAGACCGACCAGTTCGATGCGGCCGCCCGCGCCGGCGATGGGCGGCGCGAAGCGGCGGGCGTGGGCGGTCGTGCTCACGGCTACGGCGCCACGCCGCAGGCCTTGCCGATCGCGGCATAGGCCCGGCTGAATCCGGCCAGGGAATAGGTGTCGGTGGTCTTCGTGCCGCGCGACGAAACGCCGCGCACCACCATCTCGCTGCCCGCCTTCATCGCCGCCACCAGCTTCGGGTCGGTGGCGTCGTCGGCCCAGGCGGCCTCGCCGCTGGCGAACAGCGTGAACGTCTGCCCGCCGATCGCCGCGGTCACGTCGCCGCCGGCCTTATAGGCGTAGCCCGCCATGATGGTGACGACGCCGCGCGACTGGCTTGCCGGCCGGTGCGTGACCAGCGCATAGACATTGCCGCGTTTCGCGTAGTTGCCCTCGGCCTGTACCGGCTCGCTCGAGGCGTAGCAGACAAGCCCGCCGCCCTCGTCGAAGGTGAGCGCATCCCACGCCTCGAACGTGCCGATCGTCTTCGGCTGCTCGGCGGCGGCGGCGGCCAGGGCGAAGAGGCCCAGGGCGCAAACCACGGGAATCGCGAGTCGCGGGATGGTCATGCCGTGCCTACTCCGCCGAAGCAGCCGCGTCGGCTGCGAAGGCCGGATCGTTCTTGTCGGTGGGTCGTCCGGGACGCGATCTATGGCGCGCGGCGCGCGGTTGCAAGGGGCGTCGCCGCCCCCGGCGCGGGAAGCGGCCCGTTCCTCTCGCGGCGGCGCTGCTTTTTCTTCCAGATTGGCTCGCCGTGGCTGTGCGGCGGCGGCAGGTCGGGCAGCCCGCCCGGCCGCACCGGCCGTTCGGCGAAGCGGCCGAGGCCGATCATCCGGTCGTACATGACGAGCGCGCCGGCGACCGCCAGGTTGAGACAGAATTTCGTCGGGATGCGCACGACGAAGTCGCAGCGCTCGACCAGGGCCGGCGACAGCGCGGCGCGCTCGGCCCCCAGCACATAGGCGGCGCGCGGCGGGTGGCGGAAGCTGGGCAGCGCGATCGCCTCGTCGAGCAGCTCGACACCGACCAGCCGGCAGCCGAGCGGCAGGGCCAGGGCATCCACGTCGGCGAAGGCGTGCAGCGGCAGGTTGGCCGAGGTGTCGGAGGTGTCGGCGCGGCCGACCGCGCGCGCGTCGAAGGCGGCGCCGACGGTGAAGGCGAAGCTGGCGCCGAAGGCGTGCGCCGAGCGCAGCAGCGCGCCGAGGTTCATCGGCTTGCTCACGCCCTCGACGCCGATGCCGAAATAGCCGCGCATGCGCCCGACCTTGCACAGCCGCCGCGGCCGAGGCAAGGTGTTTCCGCGCCCCGTCCCCGTCCCCTTGCCGTGACCCCCGCCGCGCTCCATGCCGCATGACCCGTCCGCCGCCGCGCCGCGCGTCAACCCGCTGGTCGTCGAGGTGACGCGCGGCGACATGGTGGAAAGCCGTCACCGCGCCGCCGTCGCCGTGGCCGACGCCGACGGCAAGGTTGTGCGCGCCTGGGGCGACATCGCGTCCCCCGTCTACCCCCGTTCGGCGATCAAGCCGCTCCAGGCCCTGCCGCTGATCGAAAGCGGCGCCGCCGACCGCTTCGCCCTGGGCGCGGCCGAGATCGCGCTCGCCTGCGCCTCGCACAGCGGCGAGCCGCGTCATGTGGCGACGGTCCTCGCCTGGCTGGCGCGGATCGGCCTCGCCGTCGGCGACCTGGAATGCGGCAGCCACCCGCCGCATCACGGGCCGTCGGCCGAAGCGTTGCTCGCCGCCGGCGCGAGGCCGACCCCGGCGCACAACAACTGCTCCGGCAAGCATGCCGGGTTCCTCGCCACCGCGCGCCATCTCGGCGAACCGACGCGCGGCTACATCCGCTTCGACCATCCCGTGCAGCAGCGCGTGCTGGGGACGCTCGAGCAGATGACCGGCCTCGACCTCGGGCGCGCGCCGCGTGGCATCGACGGCTGCGGCATTCCGGTGATCGGCCTGCCGCTCGGCAACATGGCGATTGCCATGGCCCGGCTCGCCGATCCCGCCCGGTTGCCGCCGGCGCGCGCCGCCGCTTCCCGCCGGGTGCTGGGCGCGATGGCGGCGGAACCGCATCTGGTGGCCGGGACCGGCCGCTTCTGCACCGCCGTCATCGCGGCGACCGGCGGCGCGGTCCTGGTCAAGACCGGGGCCGAAGGGGTCTATGTCGCCATCCTGCCGACCCTCGGCCTCGGCGTCGCCCTCAAGGTCGACGACGGCGCCGGCCGCGCCGCCGAGGTGGCGATGGGCCAGGTGCTGCGCCACCTGGGGCTGCTCTCGGCGGAGCAGGAGACGGCGCTGGCGGCCATGCTGACGCCGCCGGTCGTGAACCGCGTCGGGACCGAGACCGGCCGCATCCGCCCGGCCGCCGACTGCCCGTTCTGAGGCGGCAGGCGCAGGCGCCGATGACCGACCCGGTGCGCGATCAGTACGAGGCGCTGCCCTACCCGGCGCGCGAGCCGCGCGACGAGGCGAAGCGCCTGATCGAAGGCTCGCCGAGCCATCTGCTCGAGGTCAACCATTACGTCTTCGCCGGGCGGCGCGATTTCACCCGGCCGTTCCGGGCGCTGGTCGCCGGCGGCGGCACCGGCGACGCGACGGTCATGCTGGCGCAGCATCTGGCGGACCGCGGCTGTCCGGCCGAAATCGTGCATCTCGATCTGTCCGACGCCGCGATCCGCGTCGCCGCTGCGCGCGCAGGCGCGCGCGGTCTCGGTTTCGTCCGCTTCGTCGCCAGCTCGCTCGAAGACCTGCCGGGCCTCGGCCTCGGCCGGTTCGACTACATCGACTGCTGCGGCGTGCTGCACCACCTCGCCGACCCGGCAGCTGGCCTGGGCATTCTGGCCGCCGCGCTTGCCGAAGGCGGCGGCATGGGCCTGATGGTGTACGGGGCCTTGGGCCGCACCGGCGTCTATCACGTCCAGGCGATGCTACGCCTGCTGGCCCCGGCGGAGTCCGTGGCCGTGCGGCTCGACCTCGCCCGGCGCCTGCTGCGCCAGTTGCCGCCGACCAACTGGTTCGCCCGCAACCCGGCGCTCGGCGATCACTTGTTGGCCGGCGATGCCGGCCTCTACGACCTGCTGCTGCACGCCCGCGACCGCGCCTTCACCGTGCCCGAAATCGTCGATCTCGCGGCCGGCGCCGGGCTGGAGATCGCCGCCTTCGTCGAACCCTGGCGCTATCGGCCCGAAAGCTACCTGAACGACCCTGCCCTGCTCGAACGGCTGGCCGGCCTCGACCGGATCGAAGCGGCCGGCTTCGCCGAGCAGCTCGCCGGCAACCTGAAGAGCCATATTTTCTACGTCGTGGCGGCCGGCCGCGCGGCAAGCGCCGTCGCCCGCCCCGACGATCCGTCGGCCGTTCCGGTGCTGCGCGCTCGCCTCGGCGAAGCCTCCGGCGGAGCCAGGGACGGCGCCGCCCTCCCCAGGGTCTCGAAGCCGGGCGGCGGCCTCACCGTGCGCATCAACGGTCTCGAGGCGCGCTTCGCCCTGCCACCGCGCGCCGGCCCGATCCTGGCCCGCATCGACGGCCGGCGGAGCTTGCGGGAAATCCACGACGACCTCGCCGCGGCCGGGCGCGGCCGCCTCGACTGGCCAACCTTCAAGGCCGACTTCGATCGGGTCTATGCCCTGCTGAACGGGCTGAACCGTCTGTTCGTCGCCTACCCCGCCGGATAGGCCGCCGGGCAAAGTCACAGATTGAGCAATGTCCGCGTTGTGCCAACTGCTGACGATCCGAGAATAGCAGGTACGCGCAGGAAAACGTGCCCATCACCCGCCACTATTAGCCCGGAGTACCGGCTACGTCGGCGGCGAGAATGGCGGCAAGCTTGCGGTCGTTGGTTATTTTTCCGGCAACCCGGCCTTGGCGAGGGCGGCGACCTCGCGGTCGACGATCGACATGTCGCTATAGAACGTGATGTCGCGCCATTTTGCCTGGGTGAAGGTGGAGTCGAGTGTGAGCGCCTTGGCCAGCATGGTCTTGGCTTCGTCAAGACGATTAAGGTTCACCAAATCGATCACCATGAGCAAGGGAAGATTTATGAAGATGTCGGTCTTGCTCAGCTTGAGCGCCGCCAGCGACTCTTCGTACTTTCCTTGTGTTTCGTATGCCCAGCCTCTGAGGCCGTTGTAGTTCCATGTCATCGCCGGATCGTTGATTAGCGCTTTTGAGGCCCAGTCGATCGCTTGATCGGGCTGGCCGGCCATGATCAGAATCTGCGAAAGGTCGCCGAGCATGAAGGCATCGTAGGGCGCGAGCGAGGCGGCGGTATTCGCTTCGCTCACCGCCCGGGCAAAATCCCGTTCTTGCGCTGCGACATAGGCAAAGAGCCAATGACCCAGGCGGCGGGCCAGCGGCGAGAGATTTGGACCGCGGAAGCCCTCGCGTACCAGTTCGCCGGCCTGCCGGTAGTCGGCGTCCGCGCCCTGACTCCAGCCGCTGTATGCGCGCGTGTAGTGATAGAAACCGAGCTTGATGCGCAGAAGGCCCGATTTCGGATATTGCCTAAGACCTTCGCTCCAGATCCGTCCGGCGTCCTCCATGCCTTCGGGCGTCCAACTCATGAAACGATCGTGGCCCCGCAAATAGAAGTCGTATTCTTCAAGATTGGAGCCGTCTTTGCCCCAGGCCTCGCGATATTGTGCCCGTTTGAGCTGCCCCTTCTCTCCGGTTAGCGCCCCGATGATCTTGCCCGTCACCTCGTCCTGCAGCGACCACGGGTCGGTTCCGGTCTTGTCGAAGCGTTCGGCCCAGACATGCTCGCCGGTCTTGGCGTCGATCAGCTGCGCGACGATGCGCACCTTGTCGGCGTCCTTGCGCACACTGCCTTCGAGCACGTAACCGACGCCCAGCTCCTTGCCGATCTGACGCACGTCGGTGGCCTTGCCCCTGTAGGTGAAGGAGGAGTTGCGCGCGATCACAGAGAGATCGGGGGCGCGGGCGAGCATCGAGATGATGTCCTCGGCGACTCCGTCGCCGAAATACGTGAGCGTTTCCTCGCTCCCTATATTGTCGAAGGGCAAGACCGCGATCGAGGGAACCGTGGCCGAAGGCGTAGGCGCATCGGCGGGCTTCAAGACAGCGAACCAGATCGCTGCCACTGCCGCGACGGCCGCTAGTGCCGCCGCCCAAGGAAGCGCGCGTTTCGGTGAAACGGGCGCCATGCGCTTGACCGGCATCCCATCGAGCTTGACCCGGAAAGCCAGGACCGGCTCGGCGATGTTCTTCACCTGCTGCGCGCCCATCGGTTCGAAGCCGAAGGCGAGTTTCTTCTCGACTTCCCTGGCGACTTTGGCGGAGACGCAGATGCCACCGGGGTCGGCGAGCTGTTCGAGCCGTGCGGCGATGTTGACGCCCTCGCCATAGCGGTCGTCGCCCTCGACGATCACCTCGCCGAGATTGATGCCGATGCGCACCTGAACGCGCCGGTCTTCCGGAACGTTGGCGTTGCGCTCGGCGAGGCCGCGCTGCAGGCTCACCGCGCATTCGACCGCATCGACCACCGAGCCGAATTCGGCGAGCATGCCGTCGCCCATCAATTTGAAGATTCGCCCGTGATGGCGCGCGATCTCCGGCTCGAACAGTTCCTTGCGCCCCGCCGTCAGCCGCTCATGGGTCCCCTTCTCGTCGCGCTCCATGAGCGCGGCGTAACCGACCACATCGGCGGCGAGAATGGCGGCGAGCTTGCGCTCCATGGCTATTTCTGCGGCTATGAGGTCCGCGGACTTTCAGAGAACGCTGCGACGGAGATTGTACTGGCGGACTGCCGAGGTGTCTATCGCACTGAACGTCTCCTTCGGGTCAAACTGAGACACAACCGGCTATTCTAGGCCCTGACCGGGATCAAACACATATGAGACGGCCGGCATTAGGGGCGCGGGGCGGCGTCGAACGCATTGTGGGCCCGCGCCGCAAACTTGCAACCATGCGTTCGACGCCGCCTCCTGCCGCATCTTGCGCGTCTCATATGTGGTGATCCCGGACAGGCCCTTGACGAATATAGGATCGAAGTCCCATCCTGGCGCTGGCCCCCGTGCCGCCCGCTGTTTGACATCGTAGAGAGACCGTTCCGGCCCGGACGCGGGAGACGCCCGCCGCCGGGGAAGACTTGCCCCCGGACTTGATCCGGGGGCTAGCCTGAAAGCGACATTTCGCCTGTCGCTCGCCCGCTGCGTATGGGGTAGGTCGCTCATTTCTTGCTCTCCCGCAGGATGAACCACAAAGGCACCAAGGCACAAAGATCAATCTTTGCGGCCGTCGGCCGCTTTCCGGTTTCTTCGTGCCTTCGTGCCTTCGTGGTTCTCTTCACTTCTCCCGCGGGAGTTTCCCGCCGGACATGGGGTCGATCGCTCGGATTCGATATTTCCGCCCCGCGGGACGAAGCCGGCGGCCGGCGCCGCCCCAGGCATTGTTCCCACGGCCGCCGACACCATCTATGATCCGCTGCCGCATCGGCGCGGTTCCCCCTCGCTTCGCAAGGCAACCCGGCCGGATGTTCGTCGAAACGCGGATGCTCCTCAGATCGTGGCTGAAAAACCCGCTGCACATCGGCGCCGTGGCGCCGAGCAGCCGCGATCTGGCCGAAGCCATGGCCCGGCTGGTGCCGGTCGGGGCGGACGGGCCGGTCATCGAGCTCGGCGGCGGCACCGGGGTCGTCACCGATGCCCTGCTCGCGGCCGGCGTGCCGCCCGACCGGCTGGTCGTCGTCGAGCGCGACGCCGCCCTGCACGCCTACCTCGCCCGGGAATATCCCGATGTCGCCGTCGTGCGGGGCGATGCGGCGAAACTGGCGGAGTTGCTGCGTCCGCTCGGCATCGACGCGGCGCGGGCCGTCGTCTCGAGCCTGCCGATCCTGTCGATGAGCCGGGCGACGCGCCATGCGATCGTCGAGCAAAGCTTCGCCCTGTTGGCGCCGGGCGCGCCCTTCATCCAGTTCACCTATGGCCTGTTCTCGCCTCTGGCGCGGCGCGAATTCGGCCTCGAGGGCGCCCTCCGGAAGCGCGTCCTCGGCAACCTGCCGCCGGCCAGCGTCTGGCTGTACCGGCGGCCCGACCCGGCGCGCGCCGCCTGATCCAGGCTCAGCCGCGCCAGAACGGCTTGCCGGCCTCGGCATCGATATCGGCGCGGCTGAGGCCGATGTCGCGCAGCAAGTGATCGTCCATCGCCTGCAGGGCGCGGCGGTCGGCCGCCCGCTGCTGCCAGGCGAACAGCCCTTCGAAAACCCGAACCAGGCCGCCGCCGAGCGCCGTCGCGAGGCTTTCCGCGACGCTTGGCCCGACCGCGGCCCGGTCGGTGGTCCGCAGACGGTCGAAAGCGGCCATTGGAAATGCCCGTGTCATTGTCATTTTCCTCACCTATGGCAGGGTTTGTTTCGGCCTTAAGGGTGGCCTCTGAGAGGAAGATGACGACGTTTTGCCTTGCCGACAAACGATCAATTCTCGTATGATGCGTTAGTATATCTTACGCAAATTTGGCCATGGCCGAACGCCTGCCGCCGCTCAACGCCGTGCGTTATTTCGAGGCGGCGGCGCGCCACCTCAGCTTCACCAAGGCGGCCGCCGAGCTGAACGTCACGCACAGCGCGATCAGCCACCAGATCAAGACGCTGGAGGACTGGCTCGGGGTCCGGCTGTTCCGCCGCCTCAACCGCGCCGTCGTGCTGACCGAGGCGGGGCAGACCTATCTCAAGCCCGTGCGCGAGGCGTTCGAGCGCCTGGGCGACGCCACCCGCGAGCTGCGCCGGCGCGAAGGGGCCGGCGTGCTCACGGTCAGCGTCATGCCGTCCTTCGCCGCCAAGTGGCTCGTCCCGCGCCTGCGCGGCTTCCGCGACGCGCATCCGGACGTCGACGTCCGCATCTCGGCGACCGAGAAGCTGGTCGATTTCGCGCGCGAGGACGTCGACGTCGCGGTGCGCTACGGGCGCGGCAATTATCCGGGCCTGCGCGTCGACCGGCTGTGGTCCGAGGCGGTGTTCCCGGTGTGCAGCCCGAAGCTGCTCGAGGGGCCGGTGCCGCTGCGCGAACCCGCCGACCTCGCCCGCCACGATCTGCTGCACGATTTCGACTGGCTGGCGGATATGTGGGCGCTGTGGTTGCGGGCCGCCGGCGTCGAGAGCGTCAACCCGCGGCGCGCCCTCAGCTTCAATTCCTCCAACCTGATGCTGCAAGCGGCGATCGACGGGCTCGGCGTCGCGCTGAGCCAGGGGGTGCTCGCCGGCGACGACCTCGCCGCCGGGCGGCTGGTCAAGCCGTTCGACGTCTCGCTGCCGACCGAGTTCGCCTATTACGTGGTCGCGCCCGAGGCGACGGCCGACCGCCCCAAGGTCGCGGCCTTCCGCGACTGGCTGATCGCCGAAGCCAAGGCCGGCCGCTAGGCGGGCGGCTCGCTATCCGCCAACCCAGAACTCGGCTATGGTTTCCCGACAAGGGGGAGCCGATGCGCGGATACCATGACCTCGGCGGCCTGCCGCCCGCGGCGGCGCCATGAGCGCCCGCTTCGCGCCCGGCGCGCGCGTCGCGGTGCGCCGCGCCGACCCGCCCGGCCACGTCCGCACGCCGTTCTACATTCGCGGCAAGCGCGGCGTGGTCGAGCGCGTCTGCGGCAGCTTCGCCAACCCGGAGGAGCTGGCCTACGGCCGCGACGGGCTGCCGGCACGCGCGCTCTATCGGGTGCGCTTCCGCCAGGGCGAGGTTTGGCCGGACTACGCCGGGCCGTCCCAGGACACCGTCGATATCGAAATCTACGAGCACTGGCTGACAGCGGATTGAGCGCCATGCGACCGCACGACCACGACCACCCGCCGGACCGGGACGGCCCGCCGACCTATTACCGGGTCATGGAGGCCGCGGTCCGCGAGCTGCTGATCGGCAAGGGCGTCCTGACCGCGGCCGAGATCCGCGAGGCGGTGGAAAAGATGGACGCCCGCACCCCGGCGCAAGGCGCCCGCGTCGTCGCCCGCGCCTGGACCGACCCGGCGTTCAAGGCGCGGTTGCTCGCCGACGGGTCGGCCGCCTGCCAGGAGCTCGGCATCGAGATGGGGCCGACCCGCCTCGTCGTCGTCGAGAACACGGCCCAAGCCCACAACCTGATCGTCTGCACGCTCTGCTCCTGCTATCCGCGCATGGTGCTCGGCCTGCCGCCGGACTGGTACAAGAGCAAGGCCTACCGGTCGCGGGCGGTGCGCGAGCCGCGCGCCGTGCTGGCCGAGTTCGGCACCGACCTGCCCGAGACCATGACCGTGCGGGTGCACGATTCCACCGCCGACATGCGCTATCTCGTGCTGCCGATGCGCCCCGCCGGGACCGAGGGCTGGAGCGAGGCGCGGCTGGCCGCGCTCGTCACCCGCGACAGCATGATCGGCGTCGCTCTGGCGCGAAGCCCATGACCGCGCCGACGCATTTCGCCTCCCCCTCGACGGGGGAGGTCGGCGCGAAGCGCCGGGTGGGGGTGGGCGAACGATCGACCGGGTGGGTCTGAGCGATGGATCGGTTGCGCGGCATCCACGACCTCGGCGGCCTGCCGGCCGGCCCCGTCGATCGCGGCCAGCACGACCACGCCTTCTGGGAAAAGCGCGTCGACGCCATGCTCGTGCTGCTCGCCGGCAAGGACCTGGTGCGCGTCGACGAGCTGCGCCGCGGCATCGAAAGCCTCGGCGCCGACGCCTACGACCGGCTCGGCTATTACGAACGCTGGATCGTCTCGATCGCCGACACCCTGATCCGCCGGGGCGTGATCTCGGTGGACGAGCTCGGCCGCAAGATGGCCGAGATCGAGGCGCGGCCCGGACCGGGCGGGTGACGGCGCCGGCTCAGCGCTTGTAAGAAAATTGCAGCGAGGAAATTGGACTCATCTCCATTTCGCCACAAAGCCAGGCAAGCGTTCAATGATGGTCGACGACAAGAAAGAGAAAACTCTGATCGATGTGGGTGGGACAATTTTGACGGCGCTGGAAACCGTCACGCAGGCCGCACGCGAAAAACTGTCCGGCGTATCCCTCAGTGGCTATCCCGAGGTGTTGGTTCAGCACCCCAACCCCATGGTGGAAGGTCAACGAACCCAGCAAAACCTTGTCGATATTCAGCAGTACACAGCAATCCAGCTCCAGCGGCTGATCCGTGAGCCGTTCGTCGCTCGCGTGGATGTCGAATGGGAGCACAAGGGCCGAAAATCCGTCGAAGTCTTCTATGTCACACGTGCCTCCGCGGCTGATGTTTCGAATGTCGTCGAGGGGGCACGGCTTGCGACCTACGTGGCTCCGCTAGGACGCCTCGCCGAATTTGCGGCAGGCGACGATGTCTCGATTTCTGTCGGTGGACGGGAAAAAGAGGGGCGCATCCTGCAGCGCGTCCTCCTGCATCCCGTGCAGCAAGACGGAGTCTGGGACGCTTTCGACGACAGCTTCGAGTTCTTGAAGTGGCGCGTGGCGCTCAGTTCACTGCGTCGGTTTCTCGTCGAGATCGGATGGGTCGATGCCAGAAAGCTGGCGGATCTCGATATCGTTGGGCGCCTCATGCGCGAGGCGGCAGAAGCCGAACTGATACGAGAGCGTGCAAGGCGCAAGGTCGTGGAGAGGATCGCGCTGCGCGATCAGCCGATTCTCGATAAGTTTCAGGGTTCTATCTTTCGTATGCCGCTCGACCGGCAGGTGATGCTGTTCGGGCCGCCGGGATCGGGCAAGACGACGACTCTCATCCGCCGCCTCGCGCAGAAGCGAACGCCGGAGGCACTGACGGAGGATGAAAAGAGATTACTGCCCATGCCGATGCGCGAGATATTCGCGCGTCCAGACAGCTGGGCCATGTTCTCGCCGGCCGAGCTCCTCAAGCAGTATCTGGGCGATGCGTTCAACCGCGAGGGCGTTCCGGACTCCGGGAACGTGCGGACATGGGAAAAGGAACGCCGCGATCTTGGTCGCAATTTGCTGGGAATTCTCAGGTCCAGCACGTCGAGCGGCCTCCAGCTGGACGACAGTCCGGACATTCTGATCGACAGGTCGAGCGGCACGCTCTCGAAACTGCATGACGATTTCGCGGCCTATGCCGAAACGACGCTGCTGAAGCGTTGTAACGATGCGTTCGAGAGCCTTCTCACCTCGAATGACGCGTCGGTGAAGAGAGCGACGATAACGCTTCAGCGTGATCTCGGCGGCGTGCGGGAGCTGGAATTGCGGGAAGTGCTGACCCTGTTCGACAGTGCCGAGGTCCTGCAGTCCGCGCAAAAGCGTCTCAGCGATCACGTTTCCGGCGAACTGCGCAAAGCTGTCAACGAGTTGCTGAACAAACACAAGGAGCTGCTCGACGAAGTCGTGGCAGCCCTACCCGCGCTCCGCGGCGAGCGGCGGGAGGAAGATGACGAGTACGAAGACGATTCTGAGAAGACAGCTGCTGCTCCGTCTGCGGCGAATGCACGCGCCGAAGCCCTGGGTATCGTCGTGGCAGCGATTCGCGCCTGGGCTCGCTCCGCCGTGGAAGGACGGCGCAGCGTTGGTGGGCGTTCCGGCCGCGTGATTTCACTGATGGGGTCTCGCCTGCCTCCACAATCGAATTTTGCAGCACTCGGAGAGAGCATCGTCACGCGCTCGCGTCTCGCTGTTCTGATCCGGGCGCCGCGGGCTTTTGTGATGGGCGTCCCCGGCATGTATACCCGGTTTAGACGGCAGGCTTTGAGGGAAAGTCGGTACTTTCGGCCGGCTGCTGCGGAGTTCTTTGAGCGTGATCGAATTTCACCGGACGAAACGGACATTCTCATACTAGCGATGCTGCGAAACGCGCGCCGTGTCCTTCAGCATCCCGACGGCCGCCGGATTGAGACGAACACACAGCAGGACTGGCTCGAAAACATCAAGGGCCGCTACCTGATGCAGGTATTCGTCGACGAGGCGACAGACCTCTCGGCCACCTCGCTCGCCTGCACGGTGGAGCTTGCCTACCCGACGCTGCGCTCATGGTTTGCCTGCGGCGATCTGCGGCAGCGGATCACGATCAACGGCATGCAAAGCGAAACGGAGATCGACTGGTTGAACCGCGTTACCGGAGCTAAGATCGACCTGCAGCAGATCAATATCAGCTACCGGCAGAGCCAACGTCTCCGGAATCTGGCTGACGCCCTGTCCGGGCTCAACTCGGACTCCCGGACCGCTACAGAGCCTCCGACGGCAACCGAGGACGCAGACGTATGGCCCCTCCTCGGGGAGAAGCTATCCGGAAACGCACTCGCAGCTTGGCTCGCCAATCGCACCTGTGAAGTCGAGCAGGCCATCGGCAGGCTGCCGTCGATCGCAGTGTTCGTTGACGGAGACGAACACATCGACCCGCTGGTTGACTCGACGCGCAAGATTCTCTCGGAACGGAACATTCCTATCGTGGGGTGCAAGGAAGGCCGTATTGTAGGAGACAAGAGCGAGGTGCGTGTATTCGATGTCCAGCACATCAAGGGGCTGGAATTCGAGGCTGTGTTCTTTGTCGGAATCGACGGTCTTGCCGAGCGTATTCCGGATCTGTTTCAGCGGTTCCTTTATGTCGGCGTGACACGTGCGGCCACGTACCTCGGGCTGACCTGTGCAAAGACCTTTCCGCGAAAGCTCGATCCCGTTCGCTCTCATTTCAAGAGCGGCGGCTGGAGCTAAGAGAAGATGCAATAGAGATATAACACGCGTAGTGGATTTCGACGATCTGGTCACGGCGCTGGCGCCGCCGCCGAACCGCTTGGGGAAAACCGACGGCGATCACGAAATCCATCTCTACGAATGGGCTGTGACAGTCGCATACGCGACGCACCTGCTACGCGGTCGGCAAACCGATGAGGTCCGTATCCACCTCGACGGCGAGCACGGCAAACTTCGATATTGCTGGTTGACTCTGGCGCCGAGGTTTCTCGATGGTTTCGAGCAGCGGGAAAACGTCTTAAGGTGGTATCTACATCGACGCTGACGACCGGACGATTATCATCAACCCGGGGAATCGGACTCATCCCCATTTCTCGCATCGCCCCAAGTGGCAATGATTGTGGATTTTTCGACTCATCCCTATTTCGCGTCCTGAACACATTGCGGGCGCTCGCTCGCCGTAGGGGAAACGAGAATCATGGACAGGAGCCGACTTCGTGGTGCCTACGGTCGTTTGGTTGGATTAAGGGCAAGTATCCCATCGCCGCGTCCGTTTGGGCCGGCAATTTTGGGGCGCGACTTTGACGCCATCGTGATCACAGTATGCGAGGCAACAGAAACCGACTTACGGGACTTTCAGTTGCCTGGGGAAGCGTACGGCCGATTCAGCAGCGGTGAAATCCATTGTAACAATGACATTGTGCGCTCCCGCGTGCACCAGTTGATCTCCTATCTCGAACTCGTACACCATGTAGGCCAGCAAGTTGTCGAGATCGGCAGTATCTACAATTCCATCCAAGACGCTGAGCTAAAAGAGCGCTGCTCCGACCTGCTATCGGCGCCAGGCAATTTCGACCGTGTGATCAACCAGGCCACGCAAGTTCTGGAAGACCGCATCAGGACCAAGGCCGAAGCCGACCGCTCGCTCACTGGCACGCAGCTTGTGAACGCTGTGATGAAGACCGACGTGAACGCTACGGTCCTCAAGCTCAGCGACAATGCCGACGAGCATGAAGGCATCTGCCACGTGTGCAGGGGCGTGATGCTCGCCTTCCGCAATCCCACGCACCATACGATCACAGACCAGTTCAGCCGCGAGGATGCATTGAAGGTCTGCGCGTTCATCGACAACCTGTTGAGGTTGGTTGATCGCGCGGAAGTACGGAAGCCATGATAAGTTGGACGAAGAAATTGGACTCAGAAGAAATCAGACTCATCCCCAATTCGCATCCCCAATTCGCCGTCGGGGGCGCTGGACGCGGGCAGAATCGGGGGCGTCAATCGAGCTGCGTTGCCAGCCGGTCCATGGCCTGTGACAGCCGCTCGGGCGCGCTGGCGAAGCACAGCCGCAGGTGCCCCTCGCCGCCGGCGCCGAAGGCGCTGCCCGGCGCCAGGCCGACGCGCGCCTCGTGCACCAGGCGCTCGGCGAAGGCGAGCTCGTCGCCCATGCCGTCGACCCGGAACATGACGTAGAACGCCGCCTCGGGCCGGATCACCCGCACCCGGCGCATCCCGCCCAGGCGTTGCAGCACCAGCTCGCGGCCGGCGCGGCAGCGTTCCACCATCTGCGCCACGAAGGCCTCGCCGTCACGCAGCGCGGCGATGCAGCCGTATTGCAGGAAGGGCTGCGCGCCGCTGGTGTTGAACTCGACGATGTTGTCGATGATCTGGGTCACGGCCGGCGGCGTCACCAGCCAGCCGAGCCGCCAGCCGGTCATGGCCCAGGCCTTGGAAAAGCTGTGCACGACGATCAGCGGGTCGTCGGCCTCGGCCAGCTCGAGGAACGACGGCGCCGCCGCGCGGCCGTCATAGACGAAGCGGTGATAGACCTCGTCGGCGATCATCCAGATGCCGCGCCGGCGGCAGAACTCGAGCGCCGCCCGCTGCTGCTCCCGCGGCATCAGCCAGCCGGTCGGGTTGCCGGGCGAGGCGATGAAGATGGCGCGCGTGCGCCCGTCGCAGGCGTCGAACAGCCGGTCGAGGTCGAGCGACCAGCCGGCGGCGGCGGCCGTCAGCGGCACCTCGCGCACCGCGCCGCCCATGATGCGGGCGGCGGCGAGCGCGTTCGGCCACACCGGCGTGGCTGAGACGACGTTGTCGCCGGGGCCGACCACGGCCTGCATCGTCAGCATGAGCGCGTTCATGCCGGCGCTGGTGACCGAGACCCGGTCGTCGGCCGGCCGCACGCCGTAGAGGTCGGCGGTGTAGTCGATGATCGCCTGGCGCAGCTCCGGCAGGCCGCGCTTGTGCGT
>JBBECF010000134.1:0-3043 GCA_040881945.1 Dongiaceae bacterium
GCGCTGTTCGCACTCCCCCCTCACCCAGCTTCGGGTAAGGCGCGCCTTAAGGGCGCGCCAACCCTCCGCAACCCTCTCCCCCCGCAAGCGGGGGGAGAGGGAAGGGTGAGGGGGGTCGCTTCCGCGCAAACGGAAAACGCACTGGCCGCGGCCGTCGCCGGGATCGCGCGGGTCGCGCGCGGGCATTTGGCCGCCGGCCGCGAAGCCGGGCGCGGCCTGCCGCGCCGCCTCGTGCCGGCGCTGCTGCCGGCGACCCTGGCGGACCTCTATCTCGCGCGCCTGGAACGGGCGGGCCACGACGTCTTCGACCGGCGCGTGCAGGAGGCGCCGGCGGGGCGCGCCTGGCGGCTGGCGGCGCGGGCTTGGCGCGGGCGGTTCTGACGGCTACTCGGCCGCCGCGCGCCTGGCGCCGAGCCAGGCGTCGAGGTCGGCGAGGGCGCGGGCCGACAGCGCCGGCTTGCGCGCCGCGCGACCCTTGCGGCCGCCGCCGGCCTCGGGCAGCGGCGGGAACAGGCCGAAATTGACGTTCATCGGCTGGAAGCTTCGGGCGTCGGCGCCGCCGGTGATGTGGTCGAGGAGCGCGCCCAAGGCGGTCGTCGCCGGAGGCGGCGGCAGCTCGCGGCCGGCGCGCTCCGCCGCGGCGAAGCGGCCGGCGAGCAGGCCGATGGCCGCGCTCTCGACATAGCCCTCGACGCCGGTGATCTGGCCGGCGAAGCGCAGCCGCTTCTGGGCCTTGAGCCGCAGTTGCCGGTCCAGGAGTCGCGGGCTGTTCAGGAAGGTGTTGCGGTGCAGCCCGCCGAGTCGCGCGAACTCGGCTTGCTCGAGGCCCGGGATCATCTGGAAGATGCGTGCCTGCTCGGCGTATTTCAGCTTGGTCTGGAAGCCGACGATGTTGTAGAGCGTGCCGAGGGCGTTGTCCTGGCGGAGCTGGACCACGGCGTGCGCGCGGCGGCCGCTGCGCGGATCGGTCAGCCCGACCGGCTTCATCGGCCCGAAGCGCAACGTCTCCGGCCCACGCGCCGCCATCACCTCGATCGGCAGGCAGCTCTCGAAATAGGGCGTCGTCGCTTCCCAGTCCTTGAACTCGGTCTTGTCGGCGGCCAGCAGCGCCGCGACGAACGCCGCGTACTGGTCGCGGTCGAGCGGGCAGTTGACGTAATCGGCGCCGTCGCCGCCGGGGCCGCCCTTGTCGTAGCGCGACTGGAACCAGGCCTGCGCGAAGTCGATCGACTCCTTGTAGACGATCGGCGCGATGGCGTCGAAGAAGGCGAGCGCGTCCTCGCCGGTCAGATCGCGGATCGCGGCGGCGAGCGCCGGCGAGGTCAGCGGGCCGGTGGCGACGATCACGGACTCCCAGTCGGCGGGCGGCAGCCCGGCCACCTCGCCGCGCCGGAGCTCGACCAGCGGTTCGGCCGCCAGCCGCTCGGTGACCTCGGCCGCGAAGCCGTCGCGATCGACCGCGAGCGCGCCGCCGGCCGGCAGCTTGTGGGCGTCGCCCGCGGCCAGGATCAGCGAGCCGCAGCGCCGCATCTCCTCGTGCAACAGGCCGACGGCGTTGTTCGCCGCGTCGTCCGAGCGGAACGAGTTGGAGCACACCAGCTCGGCCAGCCGGTCGGTCCGGTGCGCCTCGGTCGCCTTGAGCGGGCGCATCTCGTGCAGCACCACGGCCACGCCGGCGCGCGCGATCTGCCACGCCGCCTCGACTCCGGCGAGGCCGCCGCCGACGACATGAATAGTACTTGAATTACGTACCTGATGCGTCATCTTCAAATATTGTTGCATGTACGCGGTACTGATCCCAAATAACAAATCGATAAATTGTCGCATTCTGCCCATTTTCGGAAGCGCTGAACTGGAGAACCTGTATGCCAGGTCCTTTGTTGTACTTCATAGCATAAGGTTCAATTTCGCGAAATGCGTGCGCTTCTGTCTCGGCAGTTATGTGTCTCACGTTAATCGAGTCCCAATCCGGAATCAGGCGCTCAGTGATCCTAAAGTGCAATCCCTTAACCCATTTTTGGACGACTCGGTGGAGCTGCTGAGGGTCGATCCGAATGCCTGTGCGCGACCCCAAGTCCCAATTGGCCTTGAAGGCCGGCAGTACACCGATCCCAGGTAGCTCAGGGAGCTCCTCGACATCCTTCGATATTCTATGGCGTACTTGGCGGCGCTTCTCGGCCTCCTGCGCGTTCGTCGCCAGTTGCGGGTCTAAGGCGGCTAATGCGCGACTAACAATTTCATTGGCACCTGGAGCGTTTGGATCAAGGCAGAGACCAAGCCGGATGAACATCTCTTGCTCAATGATGCCGAGTTCATGATTGCATTTTTTGCACGCAAAGACCGTCCATCGCTGCACGCTTGCAGGTGTCGTCTCGGGATACCAGGAATTAGCAATGATATGGTCGCGACTTCTCGTCTCCCGGGTCATCGGAGCGAGACAGTATGGGCACGGTTTGGCGCATCCGCGCTTCGGTTTCTTCTCTTGCCTCAATGCCGGAGTCCCAGCAACAAGTACTCGGTATGGCATGGCCCACGTTGCAGGCCATGTGGGATAGAGATAGCGTCGAGACCCGCCCCCCGCAACCGATCCGAGGAGACGCCGGTTGACGGGGTGCGTCGTGCGAAACAATAAAAAAACTGTCATGCGCGGGCTTGACCCGCGCATTCATTCATCCGGCGCAGAGCATGTCCTATTTCGTGTACATCCTGGCCAGCCGCCCCAATGGGACGCTGTACATCGGCGTGACCAACGATCTTATTCGCCGAGCATATGAGCATCGGACGAGTGCGGTCAGGCGCGACCTGTACGACGAATTGTGCCGCTGATCCATGGATGCGCGGGTCAAGCCCTCGCATGACAGTTTTTAGTTTAGGCATTGTTGAAGCGTTCATTGGGAGGGATCGCCATGCTCAAGCTCCTGAATCCGCCGACGGTCTGCGCGCCGTTCAGCCGCTACAGCCAGGCGGTGGAGGCGCCGGCCGGCCTGCGCTGGCTGCACGTCTCCGGGCAGGTCGGCGTGCGCCCCGACGGCACGCTGGCGGG
>JBBECF010000135.1:0-2927 GCA_040881945.1 Dongiaceae bacterium
GCGGCGCGAGATCGACGTGACGACGAACCCGCGCGCCATCGACGCGCTGTTCTAGGACGGCGCAACGGGCATGCAGGCCGAACCCGGTTTCGCGGCCTTCGCCGCGGCCTACGACGCCGGCCGGCCGGCGGTGGTATGGACCACGCTGGTCGCCGATCTGGAAACGCCGGTGTCGGCGATGCTGAAGCTGGCCGAGGGGCGGCCCAACAGCTTCCTGTTCGAATCGGTCGAAGGCGGGGCGACGCGCGGGCGCTACTCGCTGATCGGCCTGAAGCCCGACCTGGTCTGGCGCTGCCGCGGCGACCGGGCCGAGATCAACCGCCGCGCCCGTTCGGACGCCGACGCCTTCGAGCCCTGCCCCGGCGGCGCCCTCCAATCGTTGCGCGACCTGGTCGCCGAATCGCGCATCGACACGCCGGCGTCACTGCCGCCGATGGCGGCCGGGCTGTTCGGCTATTTGGGCTATGACACGGTGCGGCTGATGGAGCGCCTGCCGGACGAGAATCCGGACGTGCTCGGCGTGCCCGACGCCCTGCTGCTGCGCCCGACGATCGTCGCGATCTTCGACAATATCGAGGACGCGGTCACGGTCGTCACGCCGGCCTGGCCGCGCGACGGGCTGGCGGCGCGCGCCGCCTATGACCGGGCCTGCGAACGGCTCGCCGACGTCGTCGCCGACTTCGAGCGCAGCCTGCCGCACGAGCGCGGCGGCGGCGCCCCCGGCGAGCTGCCCGAGCCGACCTCGAACATGAGCCGCGCGGCGTTCCACGCGATGGTCCGCAAGGCCAAGGAGTACATCCTGGCCGGCGACATCTTCCAGGTCGTGCCGTCGCAGCGCTTCGCCGTGCCGTTCCGGCTGCCGCCGTTCGCGCTCTATCGCGCGCTGCGCCGGCTCAACCCGTCGCCGTTCCTGTTCTTCCTCGATTTCGGCGGCTTCGCGGTGGTCGGGTCGAGTCCCGAGATCCTGGTGCGCCTGCGCGACGGCGTCGTCACCATCCGGCCGCTCGCCGGCACGCGCCGCCGCGGCGCCACGCCGCAGGAGGACCGCGAGTTGGCCGCCGAGCTGCTGAACGATCCGAAGGAGCTGGCCGAGCACCTGATGCTGCTCGACCTCGGGCGCAACGACGTCGGCCGCGTCGCCAAGATCGGTACCGTCGAGGTTACGGAACGCATGCAGGTCGAATACTACTCGCACGTCATGCACATCGTCTCGAACGTGCAAGGGCGCATCGACGAAGGCCACGACGCCATGGACGCGCTGATCGCCGGCTTTCCGGCCGGCACGGTCAGCGGCGCCCCGAAGGTGCGGGCGATGGAGATCATCGAGGAGCTGGAGCCGGAACGGCGCGGCATCTACGCCGGCGCCGTCGGCTACTTCGCCGCCAACGGCACGATGGACACCTGCATCGCGCTCCGGACCGCCGTGGTCAAGGACGGCGTCATGTACGTCCAGGCCGGCGGCGGCATCGTCGCCGACAGCGACCCCGAATCCGAATACCAGGAAAGCTGCAACAAGGCCCGCGCGCTCATCCGCGCCGCCCAGGAGGCGGTGCGCTTCGCGGCGCGAAGGGGTTGATCACGCAAAGGGGACATATGCCTCAGGCGGCCCGGCCGCGCCGCGTGGGTTGGATCAACACCTCGGCCGGGATGCCGAGCTTGGCGTGCAAACGCCGGATCATGCCGATCGATAGGCCGCGCCGTCGATTCAGGACTTCCGCAACGCGCGTCCGCGTGCCGAGAACGCCGACGAGATCCTTGCGTGTGAGGCCCTGCTGCTCCATGCGAAATTCGATGGCTTCGATCGGATCGGGTGGGTCCATCCGATAGTACTCGTTCTCGTAAGCGTCGACGAGCGTTGCGAGGACATCGAGCCTGTCACCCGCCGATGTTCCGGATGTTGCCCCCCAGAGTTGTTCGATCTCCTTGACCGCGGCGTCGTAATCCGCCTCGGTCTTGATCGGTCTAATCGCGTTCATGTTCCACCTTCTTGACATCGATCCGGTCATAGTCCTTGTGCGTGCCAACCCACTTGATCCAGACGATGCCCTTCTCGAAATCGACGGATACCACAAGCCGATAGTCATTCCCTTTAATGTTAAAGACGACTCGGTCTGCCGATACGATGCTCGCCGAGGCGTAACGCCGCTTGACATCTGCCGTGCTCGTCCACCTCGCCCGCTGCACTTCCGCAAACCACGCATCCAGCGCCGCCTTGAGAGCCGGTTGATCCTTATGCGCGGCACGATTCTCGACGAAGCGCTTAAGGGTCCTCCGGGCAATGATCCGCATCGAACCACGCTATCATGTGCCCGTTTTGGGCGCAAACGAGCCGGCGAGCCGAAGACGCGGCTGAGCCGGAAACGGTTGATCCGGCCCGTCAGTTATCGCCGGCCAGGTCCTCCAGAATCGGGCAGTCGGGCCGGTGGTCGCCGTGGCAGCGCTGGGCGAGGTCGACGAGCGTGGCGCGGAGCGAGCGCAGCTCGGCGATCTTGGCGTCGATCTCGGTCAAATGCCTGAGGGTGAGCGCCCTGACCTCGCCGCTGGCGCGGCTCTTGTCGCGCCACAGCGCGAGCAGCCGGGCGACCTCCTTGACCGAGAAGCCGAGGCGGCGGGCGCGCTGCACGAACTGCAGGATGCGCAGGTCGGTCTCCGCGTACGTCCGGTAGCCGCCGTCGCTGCGCAGCGCCGGCGGGATCAGGCCGACGTCCTCGTAGTAGCGGATCGTCTTGGCCGGGACACCCGAGCGCCGCGCTGCCATGCCGATGTTCATTTTGCCTCTCCGGCGCGCCAGCGCCGCAGCAGCAACGAGTTGGTCACGACGCTGACGCTGCTGAACGCCATTGCCGCGCCCGCGATCATCGGGCTGAGCAAACCGGCCGCCGCCAGCGGCAGGGCGACGAGGTTGTAGACGAAGGCCCAGAACAGGT
>JBBECF010000136.1:0-15109 GCA_040881945.1 Dongiaceae bacterium
GTCGCGTGCATGAAGGCGAGTACCTGAAGTTCACCTGCACGCGCACGACCATCGGGCCGACGGTGGGCTGAACCGCGGCCGCGTCCCGCTCCGTCGAAAATCGTCGCGACAGCGGCGGCAAATCTGCTATTCTCCGGGCCGTCGAAATCAACAAGTCGCGCACGTCCTCCGGCCGCGGCCGGGCGGCGGCAACCGACGCGACGGCAAGGGGGGAGACATGAGGAATCGGGCAGCGCTATCGTTTTTCGTCGGGGCAGCGACGGCAGCCGGGCTGGGCATTGCCGGCGCCGCGCGCGCCGACACATCGGAGGTCAAGGCGTGGTCGCCGGTCGTGGTGGCAAAGACCGGCGCGCACTGCGTCGACGACCCGGCCTGCTTCAACCGCTATCACGCGGCGATCGAGCCGGCGGCGCGGGCGCAGCCGGGGCAGCTCATCGTGATCGACACCCGCGACGCCTTCGACAGCAACCTCACGCTCGACTCGAAGCCGGAAGACGTGACCGCCCTCGACCTCAACCTCGTGCACCCGATGACCGGGCCGATTCACATCGAGGGTGCCGAGCGCGGCGACGTGCTGGCGGTGACGCTCGTCGATATCCAGCCCGACGATTACGGCTATACCGTCGTGGTGCCGGGGTTCGGATTCCTGCGCGACCTGTTCCCCGATCCCTACATCGCCAATTGGAAGCTGGACCGGCTGGCCGCGACCTCGGAGCAGATCCCCGGCGTCCGTATTCCGTTCGCCGGCTTCATGGGGTCGGTCGGCGTGCTGCCGGGCGACCCCGAGGTGGACATGATGCTGGCGCGCGAGACGCAGCTCGCCTCGGTCGGCGGCGTCGCGCTCGGGCCGCAGCCGGTGGGGGCCCTGCCCGCCGCCATCTGCGGCACCGACGGCAGCGACAAGGGGCGTTGCCTGCGCACCATCCCGCCGCGCGAGAACGGCGGCAACATGGACGTGAAGCAGATGCAGGTCGGCACCACGCTGCTGCTGCCCTGCTTCGTCGACGGCTGCGGCCTGTTCGCCGGCGACGTGCATTACGCCCAGGGCGACGGCGAGGTCTCCGGCACCGCCATCGAGATGGGCGCCCAGGTCACGGTGCGCACCGAGATCCGCAAGGGCATGGCGGCGTTCATCGACGTGCCGCATTTCGAGGGCGGCGCCCAGCTCAAGACGCTGGCGCCGGCGAGCTTCTATGCCACCACCGGCCTGCCGTTGAAGAAGGCCGGCGAGGTGCCGCCCTACGTCACCTACCTGGACGGCGAGAAGATCGGGCCGCTCACCAACATGTCCGAGGACCTGACGCTGGCCGCCCGCAACGCCCTGATCGAGATGGTCGAGTACCTGACCAAGGTGCACGGGCTGCAGCCGGTGCAGGCCTATGTCGTGGCCAGCGTCGCCGTCGATCTGCGCATCGGCCAGGTCGTGGACGTGCCGAACTACATCGTCTCGGCGGTGGTGCCGCTGGAGATTTTCGTGAAGTAGGCGAAGGCGCCGTCCGAGACGCGGGATCGTCGCCGCGGCGATGCGCCGGCGTCGTGTGCTCCAGTTGGGGCTGTTGGCCGCCGCCGCGCTGGCCGTCGGCGGCCACACGCCCTATCCGCAATGGACCGTCTACCGGCGGCGCAACCTGTTCATCGTCGCCGGCCGCACCGACGAGGCGGCGGTCGCCCTCGCCCGGGCGGCGGCGGCGATTCTGGCCGCGCGCCTGCCGGCCAGCAAGGCGCAGGCGACGCGCGCCACGGACGTGCTGCGCGTCGGCAGCCTGATCGCCACAAGGCAGCTCGACCTGGCGATCCTCATGGAGGCGGAGGCGGCGGCCCTGCTCGACGGCAGCGGGCCGTTCACGACGATCGGGGCGGCGCCGCTGCGCACGGTGTTCGCGTTCGGCACGCACCTGCTGGTCGCGCGCGACGATTTCCAGGCGCGCCACGCCTATCTGGTGGCCGAAACGCTGGACCGGTTTCGCGACGAATTGCCGGTTGGCGTGCCGGTCGGCGCGCCGATGTCGGCGGTGCCGCTGCATCCGGGCGTCGCCGCGTATTTCGGCGGCTTGCCGCCGCCGGCGGACCCGGCCGCCGGCGATGAGTAGGGGCCGGGCCGGCCTCGCCGTCCGGGTCGCGCTGACGGGGTGCCTGCTGGCGGCCGCCGGCGCCGCCGCGCACGACGCCGTCGACGCCGCCGCCGCCGACGGCCTGGTCGAGGAGGTCGCCCGCCTCAAGGCGACCGCCGAAGGCGAGGCAGCGCCGGCGGAGAAAGCCGCCGCCTGGTACGCCCTCGGGGCCGCCGTCGAAAGCCTGCGCGCGGACCTGAACCGCGACCTCGCCGCCCATGGCGGCGAGCCGGGCCTGGTCGCCGCCGTGATCGTCGCGGAGCTGGGCCGGCTGGGCATCGCGCTGTCGCCGTGGCCGCAGGCGGTCCGCTATCGCAGCCATGCCGCGCCGTTCCGCGCCTATCTCGCGCTGACACCCGACGGGCCGCGCGCCGCCGACGCGCGCTTCGCGCTGCTGCGCGCCGGCTTCTACGACAGCTACACGACCGATCCCCTGTCCGCCCCCGACCTCGACCGGAACGCGCTCGCCGCCCGGATCGGCGAGGCCGAGGACTTCCTGGCGCGCCATCCCGACCACGAGGGCGTCGAAGAAGCGCGCTTCATCCTCGCCGTCGATTATTTTCGCGCGGTCCAACTGGCGCCGGACCCCATCGCGCGCGAACGGGCGCGCGCCGCCCTCGCCGGCTACGCCGACGCCTATCCCGAGACGCTGCGGGCGCGCGCGGCGCGGGCGCTGCTCGACCGCCTCGCGGCGATGCCCGGGTCGACGCCTTAGGCGGCCGCCCGGAAGCGGGCTGGACGCCGCCGATGGCCGCGTTTAGGTTGGCGGCGCCTCAGCAGACGGTTCCCACCCATGCCACAGGAAACGATCGCGGTCATCGGGCTCGGCTATGTCGGCCTGCCGGTGGCCCTCGGATTCGCTGAAGGCGGTTTCGACGTCGTCGGCTACGACATCGACCCGCGGCGCGTCGCCGCCCTGCGCGCCGGCGAGGACCGGACCGGCGAGGTCGACCCGGAGGCCCTGCGCGCCGCGCGCCTGCGCCTGAGCGACGACGCGGCGGCGCTGGCCGGCGCGACCTTCTTCATCGTCACCGTGCCGACGCCGATCGACGGCGACCGCCGCCCCGACCTGCGGCCGCTGCTGCAGGCCTGCGACAGCATCGGCCGGGCGATCCGTCCGGGCGGCGTCGTCGTCGTCGAATCGACCGTCTATCCGGGCGTGACCGAGGAGATCTGCGGGCCGGCCATCGCCCGCGTCTCGGGCCTGCGCCAGGGGCACGACTTCAAGCTCGGCTATTCGCCGGAGCGCATCAATCCCGGCGACCGCGAACATTCGCTGCGCCGCGTCGTCAAGGTGGTGGCCGGCGAGGACGAAAGCACGCTCGAGCGCGTCGCCGCCGCCTATGGCGCGGTCGTGCCCGCCGGGCTCCATCGCGCGTCGAGCATCAGGGTCGCCGAGGCCGCCAAGGTCATCGAGAACACCCAGCGCGACCTCAACATCGCGCTGATGAACGAGCTTGCCATCATCTGCCACCGCCTTGGCATCCGCACGGCGGACGTGCTGCGGGCGGCGCGCACCAAGTGGAACTTCCTGCCGTTCACGCCGGGCCTGGTCGGCGGCCACTGCATCGGCGTCGATCCCTATTACCTGACCGCCAAGGCGGAGGCCCTGGGGTACCACCCGCAGGTGATCCTGGCCGGGCGGCGGATCAACGACGGCATGGGCGCCTATGTGGCGCAGCAGCTCGTCAAGCTGCTGTCGCAGGGGACGAAGCCGGTCAAGGACATGCGCGTCGGCATCCTCGGCCTGACCTTCAAGGAGGACGTGCCCGACCTGCGCAACAGCCGCGTCCCCGACGTGATCGCCGAGCTGCGCCAGTTCGGCGTCGAACCGCTGGTCCACGACGCCCTGGCCGACCCGGCCGCGGCGCGAAGCGAGCACGCCGTCGAGCTCGCGCCCTTGAGCGCGTTCCGCGACCTCGACGCCCTCGTCCTGGCGGTGCCACACGCCGCCTATCGCGACGACCCGCGCGCCCTGTTCGCCGCCCTAGCGCCCGGCGGCGTGCTCATGGACGTGAAGTCGGCGATTCCGCCGTCCGCCCTGCCCGCGGGGATGCGCTACTGGAGCCTGTGAGGGCGGGGGGCGGACCTTAAAATTTTACGTTCAACCCCATGCACCCTACGCATCGGAGGACTTGCGCTAGACGCGGATTGCGGTATACTTACGTAAATTGCGTCTGGAACGCGGTCAGCGGGAGCAGGGAGGGCGGCGATGGGCGAGGGAACGGGACGGGCGGAACGGCAGGAGGTCGTGGTCGCGGCGGAAGAACTTGGCTCGCCGGCGGCGGTGACGGGGACCGCGCATGCGGGGCTGGCGGCGCGGCTCGCCAGCCAAGTCGCCGAGGCGCTGTGGCTTCCGGGCGGGCTCGAGGCGGCGGAGCAGGCGGCGCGCGTCGGGGCGGCGCTGGCCGCGCTCAGGGGCCTGGCGCCGCGCGACGAGCTCGAAGGCATGCTGGGCGTGCAGATGGTGGCGGTGCACGGGGCGGCGATGGAGTGCCTGCGGCGCGCGGCGCAAGCGGACGCGTCCGGCCGCGCGGCCGAGCTGCGCCAGGCGGGCCGCCTGGTCGCGCTCTACGCCAAGCAGGTCGAGACGCTGAACCGGCACCGCGGCAAGGGCAGCCAGACGGTGACGGTCGAGCACGTGCAGGTGCGCGGCGGCAAGACGGTGATGCGGCAGATCAACCAGGAGCGGCGGTAGGCGGCGCGCCCGCCGGATGGCGGTGCCGGGCAAGGCGGCGCGGCTGCGGGCGGGCCCGCGCTGCGGGGCGCGCACGCGCGCCGGCGCCCCCTGCCGCGCGCCGGCGGTCAAGGGCAAGCGGCGCTGCCGGATGCACGGCGGGGCCAACGGCGCGGGCGCGCCCAAGGGCAACCGCAACCGCCTGGTCCACGGCCGCCGGAGCGCGGCGGCCGAGGCCGACCGGCGGCGGCTGCGCGAGCTGATGCGGGCGAGCCGGCGGCTGCTGGCGGAGATAGGGTAGGGAGGCGGCGGGCGGGAATCGCCTCGCCGAGCAATTGCGATCGCGCCAGCGATCGCACCGCCGTCCGCTTCCGCCCTTGGGCGGGGGGAGGACGGCGGTTGCGCATCACTCTGTTGCAGGCAAGTGCCGAATCGTGTAGAGTGAACAAAAGGGGAACATTGCGGTGCCCCCCATGAAGGAAAGACTCAGAGGATTCGAGCCACAGCTCACCATCAGCCTGACCGGGCGCGACTGTGAGGCTCGCGCGCGCTCGCTACCAAGGATGAAGTTTCCGTGCCCTGCGTCGTGCGGCGCGCGATCGATGAGTACCTGCGCAGCCACCGGCATGAGCCCGAACCGGTCTTGCCGTCGCGCGCCCTCCACAAAGGTGCACGCCAGCCGGCCGGTCAGGCCCGAGACAGATAGACCGAACACAGGGGGACAACGTGCAAAAGCGACGGACAAACGGGTCAGACACAAAGATGGCGGCGCAGCCATTGGACGCACTGTATGTGCGACCGCTGCCCGCAGACCGCTCAGGTCACCTGTATGGTGCGTTTCCCTATCCGACCAAGATTTCCCCCGAGGCGATTGCGCTGTACATCGCCGCTCATACGAAACCCGGAGACACCGTATTCGACGGCTTTGCCGGGAGCGGAACGACAGGGCTTGCAGCGCTGCTGTGCGAAAACCCGCCGCCGGAGCTGCGCAGGGAGACAACGCGTCTGGGCCTGAATATCAAATGGGGCGCACGGAATGCTGTTCTCTATGAACTCGGTGCCCTCGGCGCTTTCGTCGGCCAGACCCTGACAAATCCCCCGGACCCCAAAACCTTTCGCAAGGCGGCCGAGGATATTCTGCACGCCACAGAAGAGGCAGACGGCTGGATGTACGGCGCTAAGGACCCGGACGGGAAACCCGGTGCGATCCGCTATCTGATCTGGTCCGACCTGCTTGAATGTCCTGCCTGCCGCCGCGAGGTGACGCTATGGGATGCCTGCGTGTCCATCGGCCCGGCTCAGATCGCCTCGCAGTTTAGCTGCCCCTCATGCACTCACGAGACGCCGCTCGATGATGTGGAGCGGCTCACGAACACCGTCTGCGACGAAGTCATCGGCCAGAACAGAGAATTCCGAACGCGCCGCGCGGTCCGTGTATACGGAGCAACCGGCAAGAGAACCTGGTCGCGTGCGGCAACGAAGGCGGACTGCGCTCTGGTCGAACGCATTGCAAAGCAGCCCGTACCGGCATCAGTTCCCCGCATTGCCATTCCCTGGGGCGATCTTTATCGCCGCGGCTACCATCAGGGCATGACCCACCTGCATCACTTCTATACCCGCCGCAATCTCATCGTCTTCGCCCGGCTCTGGGAACGTGCCGGGCGCTATGACAAGCGCCTGCGCGACGCGCTGCGCTTCTGGCTGCTGAGCTACAACGCATCGCACGCCACCATCATGACGCGCGTCGTCGCCAAGTCCGGCCAGAATGATCTTGTTGTCACCAGTGCCCAGCCGGGCGTGCTGTATGTCAGCGGACTTCCGGTCGAGAAGAATCTCTTTGCCGGATTGCGGCGGAAGCTCTCAACGATAGCCAAGGCCTTTGCGGTCATTCATGGCCGCAAGGGCAGAGTTGACGTGTACCAGAAGTCGAGCTGCCGGGTTGACCTGCCCGACAGCAGCATTGATTACGTGTTCACCGATCCGCCCTTCGGCGGCAATATCCCGTACGCAGAAATCAATTTTATCAACGAGGCCTGGCTAGGGCGGTATACTGACAGCGCCGACGAGATCACCGTCAGCAACAGCCAGAACAAGACCGTCGCCGATTACCGGAACCTCCTGACCGCAGCGCTTGGTGAATTGCATCGCATCCTCAAGCGCAGTGGCAAGGCGACGCTTGTTTTCCACTCCGCTTCGGCTGACGTGTGGAACGCGCTCCAAACCGCGTATACGCGCGCGGGCCTCACGGTCGAATGCGCCGGCGTCCTCGACAAGACCCAAGGCAGCTTCAAGCAGGTGACAACAGCGGGAGCAGTTCGCGGCGATCCCGTCCTGCTTCTGGGCAAGAAGCCGGCCGCAGCCGAGCAACCGATCGCATGCGTCTGGAAGGTCGCGGAACAGCTCCGGCAGGAAGCCGGATCGATGCTCGATCCCAGAGAACAGACAGCACAGAGACTCTACTCGCGCCTCATCACCCACTACCTGACCAACCATCAACAGGTGCCGCTCGACGCCGATGCCTTCTATCGGTGGCACGAACAGCGGCATCTCGCGGAGGCCGTCCAAAGTGCGAGGGATTGAGGCGCGCGACAGCATCCGCAAAGCGGCACGCGCCTTTGAGGAGGCGCTGCCGCCGGAGCAACGCAAACGCCTGGGGCAGTTTTTCACCGGAGTCCCCCTTGGCAAGCTCCTTGCCCATTTGGCGTTGGAGCCTGAGACGCGCACCGTTCTCGACCCGATGGCTGGTCACGGCGATCTTCTGGATGCGACAGCAGAGGCGGCCGGCGAGCGCGGCATCATGCTAGAGAGACTCGACGGCATCGAGATCGACGACGCCACAGCTTCCATGTGCCGGCAACGCCTTGATTCCATCATGGGGGAGAATGGATCGCCGCTCCGCAATATTTTCGCAGGCAATGCCTTTGACCTTGAGGCACTGAAGAACCTGCCTGTCAGTACCTACGATCTGGTTATTACCAATCCGCCCTATGTGCGCTATCAGGCACGCAACGGCGCCGGGGGACACGGCGACACGATCCGCGCGGGCCTGAGGAAGATCGTCGATAGCCGGTGTTCCGGGACCGAAGGTGACATCTGGCAAACTCTGGCGGCGGCGTATTCCGGTCTAGCCGACTTTTCCGTGCCGGCCTGGCTTCTCGCCGCGCTTATGGTAAGGCCGGGCGGACGGCTTGCGCTTGTCGTCCCTGCCACATGGCGAACCCGCGACTATGCGGATGTGATCCGCTATCTGCTGCTGCGCTGCTTTTCACTTGAGTACATCGTTGAGGACACCCAGCCCGGCTGGTTCACGGACGCGCTTGTCCGCACGCACCTGATCGTTGCTAAACGGCTAGAGGCCGAAGACGCGTGTCAACCGCTTCATGTCAGAGATCATTGGCCGCGGGTGCTATGGCTTCAGGTGGCGCCGGACGCCGCCAATGATAGCTCGCTTACCGGCGCGGCATTTGACGGTCCTCAGCCTGAAGCAGAGCTGGCCGCCCGGTTGCAGACCAAGCAGGAGATGGCGGCGCCCGGAATCGAAGTTCGGTACTTTGATTCCGGCAAGGAATGGGCCGCCCTGCGGCCACGCATTACCCGGCACCGCTGGTATCACAAGCTTGAAGGCGGAGGCGAGGACCTGCCGCTGTTTGCCGCCGGTCGCGCTGCCCCGCTCGTCATGCTCCCCGGCCCACTGCGCGATTTGCTGCCATCACGCATGGAGTCGCAATCACTTGTTCTGCTTGAATACGCAGGCATCCGGGTAGGCCAGGGCCTGCGCACCGGATGCAACCGGTTTTTCTATGTCACCGCATGCGGCCCTTCAAAAGACGGGATGGTCCTGGTTGAGGCGTCGCCGGCATTCTCTGGCCTCCGGTTTTCGGTTCCGTCCCACGCCCTGCGGCCCGTGCTCCGCCGCCAGTCAGAAATGGCCTATTTGCTGCGTGGCGAACTGCCGCCCGGACGCGTCCTCGACCTGTGCGGCCTCGCGCTGCCGGAAGACGCTGGAAGCGCGGCGCACTCGATGGATGCTTGCGTAAGGCGCGGAGCGATGCCGCCCCGGATCATGCCCGAGCAACTCGCTGCATTTGTTCGGCGGGCGGCAAGCTACTCCCCGGAAGGGTCAAGCAAACCGATACCCGAGCTTTCGGCGGTACGCACGAACGTGCGCCCAGCCGGCAACGGCGAGACTACGCCGCGACATTGGTACATGCTCCCCGACTTTGCAGTCCGCCATATGCCTGCCGCTTTTGTTGCACGCATCAACAACGGCGTGCCCTGGGTTGAGTGCAACGCCGATCCGCCCATGCTCATCGATGCGAATTTTTCGACTTTCTGGGCGCAGGATAACGGCTGGACACGATTTGCGCTCAAGGCCCTTCTGAATAGCATTTGGTGCCGCGCGTTCATGGAGGCGCTCGGCACGCCACTCGGCGGGGGAGCGCTCAAGCTTGAAGCAACCCATTTGCGGCAGATGCTTGTGCCCCGCCTTACCGACACAGCGAAGGCGGCGCTTCATGCCACCGGGAAAGACCTCCGCAGGGACACCGCTGCCGTTCAGACGCAGATCGACTCCATCGTCTTGCTGGCGATTCTGCCGGAGAAGACCGCGCGAAGCGTTGTGCCGGAACTGGTCCGGGATATTGCCGCGCAGGCGCATACCCTGCGCTCTGCGCGTCAGAGGGCAGCCTCATGACCGCGGACATAGCGCAGGCGCGGGAAGCCATCAGGCGGTGCCGTGAATTCCGCGACGCCGGCAAGGTGGAGGCGGTTTTGCGCGGCGAATTTCTCTCGCGCCTGCGCCTGATCTTTCCCACTCCGGAGGACGAAGCCTGGATCAATCACTACAGCGAAGGCACGGAAGCCCACACCAAAATCGGGCTAACGGGGGGCGCGACCGCAAGCCGCTTCATCGATAACCTCATCGGCTCGACAACAATCGAATACGAGGCCGACCTGCGCGTCCCCGCCAAGCGCGACGAGGGTTTTGCCCAGGTGCGCGATCACGCGGCCGGTCTTGCCCGCAGCGGCGTACCGGTATCACAGGTGCGCGGCGTTCTTGCCGATACGGTGCACTGGCTCGCTTACGACGTGGAGTTGTCGCCGGGTATCGATCAGGCAGCCTGCACTGCCGATGATGTAACGCTCGTGCCAATTGACGCCCTGGAGCTGACGGCAGATGACGCGCCTACTGCCGATCGGCTTGTCGCATTCGTCCGCAAGCATCTCGCGCGCGAGCAATCCCGCCCTCTCAGAGCCGGGTTTCTGACACTCGATCTTGGCCTAGAGAGCGCTGGGTACAACCGCAGCGCCGATCTCTTGTGTAAGCTTGTCGATGACGGGCGCGCCGCGGACCCGTCGATCGCGCTGGCGACAGATTTGTGGTCGAAGTTCGTTGACTATCTGGAAGGTGAAACGGGGAAGTTCCGTTCCGATGCGTATGTAGACGAGGTCTATCTCTGCATTCTCGCCCGGCTCCTGAGCGCCAACGTGCTCGCGGGCCGCGCCGTATCCAGCGATGACGACGAACTCAAAGCGATTCTCGACGGAGCCTATTTCCGCGACCGGTACCAGCTCGGCAACATGGTCGAGCAGGACTATTTCGGGTGGCTCACCAGCCCCGAGCACATCGACCGTCTTGTGCCGATTGCGCGGGACATTCAGCGCGACCTGTACGCCTACGATTTTGCTTGGCGGCCCGAGGAAGACCTCTTCGGCCGCCTGATGGCGCAGCTTGCGCGCCGCAGTCAGCGCAAGCTCCTGGGACAGGAATGGACGCCCGGCTGGCTCGGGCGGCTGCTCGCCGAACGCTGCCTTGACAATCTCCCGAAGGGGCAGCCGCCGCGCATCGTTGATATGTGCTGCGGCTCAGGCGCGATCCTAGCCGAGATCCTCAAAGCCGCCAGGGCACGGCACGGTCTGGCTGGCATCGACGCCTTGCATGACGTGGCGACTGGCTTTGACATCGACCCGCTGGCAGTCAGCCTGTCCAAGACGACATGGGTTGTCACCCTCGCCGACGAAATCAAAGGAGCCACAAGCCCGGTCATCATTCCCGTCTACCATGCCGATTCCCTGTTTGCCGTTACGCCCGTTACACCGATCCTTCCCTTTTTCGGAGAGAGCGAGACGATCGATGTGTCGCTCGATGGGACCACCATCAAACTGCCCGATGCCCTGGTACAGCCTCACTACCGCGAGCTGTTCGACCGGATCATCGACTGGGCCTACGACGAGGCAATCGACGCGCAGGCCAAAGGCAGCGTAGCCCAACTGACCAAAGAGGCTACGGCGCAGTTTCTCGATGGAGCGGCGAGCGCCTCGCGACTGACATTGCCGCCAGAACTGAAGCAAGCACTGACGCCCGCGATTTTCGCGCTCATGCACCGCATGGCCGAACTTGCCGTTGCGGGGCGCAACGGCATCTGGGCTTTCATCCTGCGCAATACGTACCGGCCGGGGCTGTTGAGCGGGCAGTTCAACGGCTTGGTGTCGAATCCGCCATGGCTTGCCATGAGCGGGCTCGCGGACAATCCGTACCGTGAGGTCCTTACCAACAGAGCCAAGCTCTATGGCATCCGGCCTCCGGGCCAGTCCTTCCTGCATCTGGAGCTTGGAACGACGCATCTTCTACACGCCGTTGACCGCTATCTAGCACCCGATGCGTCCGTCGCCTGCCTTGTACCGGGCACGGTGTTCAACGGCCATCACCATGAACCCTTCCGACAGCGTGAATTCCTTGTCAGCAAGCGCCCTGTCCCCCTCGAAATCGGCGAAGTCTGGCAGGTCCAGCCGGGCACATTCAAATATCCCGGTGCCGCCGTCATCGGGCGCAAACGCGCGAAGCCCGGCGGACTTGCGAATAGGCAGATTGGCGGCTTTCTCGCCCTTGAGACCGGCCTCGAAGCTGCGGATTTTTCCACCCGCGCCATCGGCACGAAGCGCACCGCCTGGGTGCTCGAAAAGGAGGGAATGCCAGTCGCGGCGTCCGGAGCGACCGACATTCCGCAGCAAGGGGCCGACCTCATGCCCCGCACGGCGGTTTGTGTTGAGGTTGTCGCTGAGAGCGGGGCGGAATACCGCGTGGACACACCATCGCGCGGTACACCCTGGGGCTTCACCGTCAAGGCCGCCAAGGAACTCAAGGAGGATCGCTTTCCCGGCAACGTTGCGCCCTGCTTCATCCACAGGATGGCGCAGTCGGAGAATCTGCTCCCGTTCGTGCTTGGCGCACACCGCGCGCCGATCGCCATCCCCGCGCTCCGAGATTCCGCTGGCGTCTTGCAGATTTACGACGAAGCGGACATTCGCCGCATGGGATTTACTGAGACCGCAAGGCGGTTCCGCGCCATCAATGACAAGCTGGCGCAAGTCGGGCAGGGCAAGTCCCTCCAGGAGCGTATTGATGAACGCGGCAAGCTGAAGAAGCAGGTTCTGGGCGATGCCGGGTACCTCATTGTCGCGGGTGCCGGGGGCAAGCACATCTGTGCCGCCTGCATTCCCCTTGCGGATGCACAGGGCCTCATCGTGGACCAGACCCTTTACTGGCAGGTCCTGCAAAGCGAAGAAGAAGCTTGGTACCGCGTCGGCATGTTGAACAGTCATGCAATGACCGAGGCGATCACGCCCTTCAACCCGAAGGGCGCATTCGGCGAGCGCCACATTCACGCGCTCCCCTATCGCCTGATGCCCGCATTCGATCCCTTGAACGAGGATCATGTGCGGATCGCCATTCTCGCGCGGGATGCTGCCACGAGTGCGCAGGTGGCCGTCGAAGAGGACGGCTATCTCAGCGACCCGAACCGGGCGCTCACGGCGCGTCGGAGCAAACTTCGCGGCAAGCTGATCCAAACGCAGCAGGTTCGCGAGCTGGAACTGCTATGCGCCGCTGCGCTCGGAACGACTGTCGCTGGCGAAGAAACGGAAGATTATGAACCCGGCGAGGAAGACAATCCATGACGGCCAAAGCAGCGATGCCCCCGCCTTCGGATGCGGCGGACCAACGCCGCCATGAGATATGCGCGCCGGTCGAGGCAGCGGTCGCGGTCCCTCCGGTTGCAGGCTGAGGCCGTCGGCACCAGCGGCGGAAATGCACAACATGAGGGGCAGGCTGCGCCCTGCGCGCGGGGAATCCCCTACCGGAGCCTGTAGGGGCCGCTTGCCGCGGGGGCGGCTCCTGCCGTAGCTTCTGGCCGCGACGCCGGGGCAGGGGAGAGGCGAGGCATGGAGATCCACGAATATCAGGCCAAGGAGTTGCTCGCCGGGTTCGGCGTGCCGATCCCGCGCGGCGGCCTGGCCTACAGCCCGGAGCAGGCGGCCTATCGCGCCCAGGAGATCGGCGGCGACCGCTGGCTGGTCAAGGCCCAGATCCATTCGGGCGCGCGCGGCAAGGCCGGCGGCATCAAGATGTGCAAGGACGGCCACGAGGTCCTGGCGGCGGCCGACGCGCTGCTCGGCAAGCGCCTGGTCACGCATCAGACCGGCCCCGCCGGCAAGCACGTCTACCGGCTCTACGTCGAGGCGGCGGCGCAGGTCCGGCGCGAGCTCTATCTCGGGCTGGTGCTCGACCGCAAGTCCGAGCGCGTGATGATCGTCGCCTCGGCGGCCGGCGGCATGGAGATCGAGGAGATCGCGGCCAAACGGCCGGAGTCGATCCTGCGCGCCAGCGTCGAGCCGGCGGTCGGAATGCAGGCGTTTCAGGCGCGCGAGCTCGCCTTCGGACTGGGCCTCGAGCCGGCGCAGATCAGCCAGGCGGCGGCCACGATCCTCGGCTGCTACCGGGCGTTCCGCGACCTCGACGCGACGATGGTCGAGATCAACCCGTTGGCCGTCACCGAGAACGGCGGGCTGCTCGCGCTCGACGCCAAGATGACGTTCGACGACAACGCGCTGTTCCGCCGCCCGCAGATCTCGGAGCTGCGCGACAAGTCGCAGGAAGACCCGCGCGAGCGCAACGCCGCCGACCGCGGCCTCAGCTATGTCGGCCTCGACGGCAACATCGGCTGCATCATCAACGGCGCCGGGCTGGCCATGGCGACCATGGACATGATCAAGCATGCCGGCGGCGAACCGGCGAACTTCCTCGACATCGGCGGCGGCGCCTCGCCCGAGCGCGTGGCCAAGGCGTTCAACGTCGTGCTGTCCGACGACAAGGTCGAGGCGATCCTGGTCAACATCTTCGCCGGCATCAACCGCTGCGACTGGGTCGCCGAGGGCGTCGTGCAGGCGGTCGAGAAGACGCGCCTCGCGATTCCGCTGGTCGTCCGCCTGGCCGGCACCAACGTCGACGAAGGCCGGCAAATCCTGAAATCGAGCGGCCTGCCGATCGTCACGGCCGACACCCTGGCCGAAGCCGCCGAGCGCGTCGTGGCGGCGTGGCGGGCGGCGGCCAAGGGGCCGCGCAACGGGGGGCGCCGGCCATGAGCGTGCTGATCGACGAGACGACGCCGATCCTGGTCCAGGGCTTCACCGGCACCATCGGCAGCTTCCACGCCAAGGAGATGATCGCCTACGGCACCAGGGTCGTGGCCGGGGTCACGCCGGGCAAGGGCGGCATGGAACATCTCGGCCGGCCGGTCTTCAACACGGTCAAGGAGGCTGTCGGCGCGACCGGCGCCGCCGCCAGCATCGTCTTCGTGCCGCCGCCCTTCGCCGCCGATTCGATCATGGAGGCGGCCGACGCCGGCATCGCCGTCTGCGTCGCCATCACCGACGGCATCCCGGCCCAGGACATGATGCGGGTGAAGCGCTACATGCGCCGCTACCGCAGGGACCGGCGCATGCGGCTGATCGGGCCGAACTGCGCCGGCGTCATCAGCCCCGGCCGGGCGATGCTCGGCATCATGCCGGGCCACATCTACCGGCGCGGGTCGGTCGGCATCGTCGGCCGCTCCGGCACGCTCGGCTACGAGGCGGCGGCGCAGTTGAACGCGCTCGGCATCGGCGTCTCGACCAGCGTCGGCATCGGCGGCGACCCGATCAACGGCAGCTCGTTCCGCGACATCCTGGAGCTGTTCGAGGCCGACGCCGAAACCGAGGCCGTGGTGATGATCGGCGAGATCGGCGGCCCGCAGGAGGCCGAGGCGGCCGAGTTCGCGCGCGACCACATGAAAAAGCCGGTGGTCGCCTACATCGCCGGGCTGACCGCGCCGAAGGGGCGGCGCATGGGCCACGCCGGCGCCATCATCTCGGCCTTCGGCGAAAGCGCCGTCGAGAAGGTGGAGATCCTCAAGGAGGCCGGGGTGACCGTGGCGGCGAGCCCGGCCGAGCTCGGCACGACGACGGCGGCCGTGCTCGCCGCCGCCGCCCGCCCCGGCGCGACCCC
>JBBECF010000136.1:15119-18988 GCA_040881945.1 Dongiaceae bacterium
GTGTCGGCCGTGACGATCGGCAGGCCGTGCTCGCCGCCGCCGGCTCGCGCCGGCGCTAACCCGGGCCGGAAGCTCCTTTTCGTACCGTTAGGATTTCGTTAACCATTTTCCGGCCAAGGTAGGGTTGCCTCGAGTCCGAGGCGCTGGGCGTCCGGTCGCGCAACCGCCCCGGCGAACCGGAATGGCGCGGCCCGCGCGTGGCCTGCGTTGGCGGTGGATGTGAAGAAATTCTCGATCAAGCCAAACGACCCGGCGATCCCGCTCGAAGAGCCGGTCCTCGATCCTGCGCCCGCACGGGACGCGGCGCGGCCGACCGGCCCGAGACCGTGGCCGTTCGACCACGCTCGGCTGGCGGCCCTGTTCGCCGCCCCGCGGCCGCGCCACGTTTTGCTGTGGGACGAGGCGGCGCAGCCGCACCGATAAGCCGGATTTCCTGCCGGTCCCCTGCGCCGGGGGCGCGCCTTCTTCCGCCGCCGCTACGATGACGCGTGCGCGCCGGCCGCAGATCGACTAAATAGTCTATCCAGCACCGCCAACGAGGAAGGGGCGAAAGCGTTGCCGCGTCGCGCTGCCATGGACCGCGCCGAGCCGGCCGGCGATTTGCCGCCGGGCGACGGCTTCGCCCAATTCGCCGCGGCCGGCGACGCGCCGTTGCTGCCGGCGGCGGTCGCCTGTTTTCCGGAACGCAGCGGCGCCGAGCACGCCGCCCTGCACCGCTCGTTGAGCGAGGCGCTGGCCGAATACCGCCGGCAGGCCGAGCATAACCCCTACAGCAACCCGATCCAGCTCCTGGCGCTGGACGTGTTGCGCCGGATCGACGCCGGCGAGCTGTCCTACGGCGCCATCGAGCAGTTGATCCAACGGCTGACGGCGATCGCCTTCTTCGGCCGGGCCGAACGTCTCGGCCGCTATCTCGGCGAGCGCGACCCGGCGGCCAACGCGGCCGGGATCAAGGCGCATCTCCGCCGCCTGGCCGGCGGCGATCCTTCGACAGGCTCAGGAGGCGCGGCGCAGCCCTTCGCGGCCTTCAAGGCCGCGGTCGAGCGCGAGCTGTTCGGCATCGTCATCACCGCCCACCCGACCTTCGGCCTGGGCGCCGAGCTGTCACGCGTGCTCGCCGAGCTCGCCATCGGGCGCGGCGCCGACGGCGCGCCCTTGGACGCCGAGCGGCGGCGGGCGCTGTTCCGCCAGGCGATCGAATCGGAACACCGGCCGGACCGCGGCCTCGACCTCGCGGCCGAGCACCGCTTGTCGGTCGAGGCCATCGCCAACATCCAGGCGGCATTGCGCCGCGTCTACGAATGCGTCTTCGCGGTCGCGGCCGAGCTCTATCCCGATCGCTGGACCGAGCTGTCGCCGCGCCTGCTGACGGTCGCGAGCTGGGTCGGCTACGACCTCGACGGCCGCTCCGACATCAAGTGGAGCGACAGCCTGTTCAAGCGCATGCGGCTGCAGGTCGTGCAGCTCTCGCATTACCGCGACACGGTGCGGCAGGTCCGTCTCGCCGCCGGCGACGCCGCGGCGGCTGAGCTGTGCCGGACGCTGGAGCTCGCGGAATCGCGGCTGGCGCTGGCGATCACGGAGGTCGGCGACGAGCTCGAGGTGTTCGGCGAGGGCGACCCCGACCCGCAGCGCTGGCACGAGCGCGTGCGCCGCATCGCCAAGCGCATGCACGACAGCCGCGACCTGCGCCTGATCGAATCCGGCCGGCTGGTCGAGCTGGTCACGCGCGCGATCGGGCTCGCCGCCGACCCGGCGGCCAAGCGGCGCCTGTGCATCCTGCGCGCCGAGATCGCCGGCTACGGCCTCGGCATGGCCCATACCCACGTGCGGCTGAACGCCACGCAGTTGCACAACGCGATCCGCAAGAGCGTCGGCATGGAAGGGGCGCCCGACGACCCCAGCCGGCGGCGCTCCTATGTCGCCGCCGTCACGCAGCTGCTCGACGGGGTGACGCCGGTGCGCATCAATTTCGGCTCGATGCTGGCCGAGCGCGCGTCGGCGAAGCGCCTGTTCATGCTGGTCGCGCAGATGCTGAAATACGTCGACGCGACCACGCCGGTGCGCTTCCTCATCGCCGAGTGCGAGACCGCCTTCACGCTGCTCACCGCGCTCTACTACGCGCGGCTGTTCGGGGTCGACGACAAGGTCGACATCTCGCCCCTGATCGAGACCGCCAAGGCGTTCGAGCGCGGCGCCCGGCTCATCGACGAATGCCTGCAGAACCCGCATTATGCCGCCTATGTGCGGCGGCGCGGCCGGCTGTGCATCCAGACCGGCTTTTCCGACGCCGGCCGCTACATGGGTCAGACCACGACCGCCGCCACGGTCGAGCTGTTGCGCGCGCGTCTCGGCGCCGTGCTGGTCGAGCGCGGCTTCGGCGACGTGCAGCTCGTCATCTTCGACACGCACGGCGAATCGATCGGCCGCGGCGGCCACCCGTCGAGCTTCGCCGACCGTCTGGAGTACGTCGCCGCGCCGGCCAGCCGCGCGCAGTTCGCGCGGCTTGGCCTCGAGGTCAAGCAGGAGGTCAGCTTCCAGGGCGGCGACGGCTATATCTATTACTTCACGCCGGCGATCGCCTTCGCCACGGTGTGCCGGATCCTCGATTTCGCCCTGACGCCCCCGGGCGACGCGGCGGCGGACCCGTTCTATGCCGAGTACGACTACATCACCGAGTTCTTCATCACCGTCCGCCAGTTCAACGAGCGGGTGATGGGCGATCCCGCCTATGCGGCGCTGCTCGACGCCTTCGGCGCCAACCTGCTGTACCCCGCCGGCTCGCGCGCGATGCGCCGCCAGCACGATCGGGCCGCCGCCCACATCGGTCTCGCCCACGCGGCGGAGATGCGGGCGATCCCGCACAACAGCATCCTGCACCAACTCGGCATGCTGGCAAACAGCCTCGGCGGCGTCGGACAGGCGGCGCGCAAGGACCCGGAACGCTTCCAACGCCTCTATCGCGACAGCCCGCGGTTCCGCCGCCTGTTCGCCATGGTCGAATGGGCGCTCGAGTTCAGCGACCTCGACGTGCTGAAGGCCCATATCGACATCCTCGACCCCGGCCTGTGGCTGCTGCAATCGGGGCACCACGCCAGCGCCGGCGCGATCGACGAGTTGCGCCGGGTCGCCGAGCGGCTCGAGGACGGCGGCGTCCACGAACGTCTGGTGCGCGTCTTCCGCCTGCTGCAGACGGACCACCTTGATTTGCGCGCGGCGCTCGCCGCGGTCCACGCGGCCGAGCCGCCGCCGGCGCCGCTGATCGCCGGCATCGGCGACGACGCCCGCGACAATTTGCACCTGCTGCACGCGCTGCGCATCGCGCTGATCCAGCGCATCTTCCTGCTCGCCACCCACATCCCGGATTTCAGCGACCAGCACGGCATCACGCCCGAACGGCTCGGCGCCATGATCCTGCACCTCGACGTCGAGGCGGCGGTGGAGCTGCTGGGGACGATCTTCCCGAAGATCGACCCGGCGCCGACCGACGGCGATTTCGGCGAATCCGCGACCTATCGGAGCGACGCCAACCAGTCCTACGAGCAGGAGCACGAACGCATCTTCCAACCAATCGCGCGGCTCTACGAGCTGGTCCGGCGCAGCAGCTCCGGCATCATGCACACCATCGGCGCGATCGGTTGAGGCCGGAATAGACCGCCCGCCATGTCCGGGTTCCGCGAGTACGACCAGCATGACGCGCTCGGCCTGGCCGCGCTGATCGCCAACAAGCAGGTCAGCGCCGCCGAGGTGCTGGAGGCGGCGATCGGGCGCGTCGAGGCGGCCAACCCGCGCCTCAACGCCGTTGTCCACAAGTTGTACGACGAGGCCCGGCGCACGATCGCCGCCGGCCTGCCGGCGGGGCCGCTCGC
>JBBECF010000137.1:0-18684 GCA_040881945.1 Dongiaceae bacterium
AACAAACGATGTCAAACAGCTTCGGCCGCGAGCCCGGTCCGGGGCCGGCCCCGGGGCCGGCTGAACGCCCGCCACGCAGCGGCCGCGCCGAGGATAGGAAACAATTCCGGGGATGTCAAATGGCCGCGAGGGGGCGGGCGGCCGCGCCCCCGCCGCTCGCGCCCCCTCCCCCCCCCAAAGCCCGGGGGCGGGCCCGGGTGGGGGCCACACGAAGCAAGGGGCAGGCCGAAGCCTGCCCGCGATTACGGAATCGAACCGCTGAACCACGAAGGCCGTCGGCAGAGACGCGGACTATAAAGCCTGAGTGCGTTCGGGTGCATTTTGCTCGACCATGCGCCCGATGCCCGCGCGTGTTACCATCGCTGCCTTCTGCGCCTTCCCGACACAGCCTTGCTTGTACGCGCTGAATTTGAAGCCGCTGCGGCAGTCTTGCAAGGCAAACATTTCCTGCCGATGCGGCCCTGAAGAGCCGGGTCGCGAAATTCATCAAGGTCCCTTACCTGGCCGCAGGCCCGACACAGCTTCTTATTGCCAGACATCAATCCCTCGGTCGTTTCCTTGACTTCGTCGAGCGCGCCATGGGGCGCGGCCTCATGGATTGCGTCCTCCGTAAGCTTCAGGAGGCGAGCATCCAGCGTTCTTACGGGATCGCGCCCGAGGTTAAAGCGGTTAATGCGCAAGAAACGGTAACCGTAGCCTTCCAGTACTTTCTGGCGCTCGACGTCCTCCGGCCGGTAGTAGTCCTCATAGTTGTAGGCATCGGCCTTCGCAAGGTCGGTGAAATGCTCCTTGAACCCGTCGTACTCGATGATGATCGAGATGCCGCCCTTGTCGGACTGCACCTTCATGAGGAAGTCGACCCGATAAGCGGGGTGGCGATAGCTGGGATCGAGCTGGCGCAGGTATGTACCAAGTTCGAACTGTGCATCGATCTCAACCCGTTCGCCGAGATTCTGAACGAAGAGTGTCTGCTCGAGCCACGAGAGGACTTGCTTTTCCATCGGCGACTTGGGATCGGTATCGGCGCCTGTCGGGCGCTTGCGGGCGATCTCCAACTGTATCACATAGTGATTGATCGCCTTCGCGATGGCGCCGCGGTAGGTATCGAGCGGCATGGAATGGAAGAAGTGTATCCGCTCCTTGGCGCGTGAGAATCCCACATTCAACCTCTGAAGCCTGAGCGCGTGATCGACTTCATCCGCTTCGTCGAGGTTTTTCGGGAAGATATAGGAGAGCTTGTCCTGCTGCGGGGTAGCCACAAGGCTGTACATGATGATGTCACGCTCGTCACCCTGACAGGAGTCAAAGGTCATCACCTTTAGCTTGAGCTTCGATTGAAGGCGCTCGCCATCTGGCAGCCTATTGAGCTGCTGTACAACATAGATTTGCTGCTCGGAAAAAGGTGTAATGATCCCGACGCTCGGGGGCTCGTCGACCCCAGCCAGCCGGCGCAGTTCCGCCAGTATCGCCTGCCACTCCGCAGAATTGACGTTCTTGCGGACCTCCTGACGGCCGTCATGCGCTACGGCGGTGAATCGAATGACGTCGTCTGCTGGCACGCCGCGTATTTTCACGGCCTGGAGTTGGCCCCGGTAGAATGTCTTTGAGCTAAAGCTGATCAGTTCGGGATAGCCACGGAAGTGTTTGCGCAGCATCGCTTGGCTATTGGCAATACGCTCAACGAACTCCAGCACCGACGTCTTGATGTTGAACAGCTTGAGGCGGTTCAATGTGTCGACGTCAGGCGTCTCGCACTTGCGGAAATCCTTAATAATCGCGTTGGTATACTGGTTGTTGGTTTCGATGCTTGCGGTCGCTGTTTTCACATTCGAGAACTGCTTGCGGTCGCCGAGCACCACGAGTTTCTTCGCCCGCAGAAAGGCCGGAAAAGCCTGCGCAATCGATACCTGCGACGCTTCGTCGATGATAACGATGTCGAAGAGACCCCGTTCCAACGGGATGTACTCCGCGTAGTCGCGGATACTGGCGATTATGCAGGGAAAAGCCTGCTGGACGACTGCAAAATCCTCCTTCGGAAAGTGTTGCTTCTTGCGGATGATGTCGCGGATCGACCGGGAAAGGTTGCGGTAGTTGTCGGCAAATTGGATGACCTGGCCGTCGAGCTTGTGAGCCAGGCGGTGCGCGTGGAGGGTCTCAAGCTTTGCCTTGTCGCCCGCATAGTCAAAATCGGGAATGCCCCGGAATGAGTCCTGAAGCTCCTTATAACGAGCGGCATAGGCGATCATTTCCCGTAGCCGCGTTGCACCAGCGGTCGTCCCCTCTCGGGTCCATTCGGCAAGTGCGTTCGGATCAAGCCCTATTTCGTCTCGGAGCGTGGGGCGCTGCTCCAGCGCATGGCAGATGCGCGCGACGTGATCGAGAAGCTGAAGTACGTCATGATTACGCGCCGGAAGACCGTCGATTGACTGCTGAAATGCGAGGGTAACCATGTCATCAAGAGCGCCCGATCGCGTGAGAGCAGAGGAAATTCTGGCGAACGTGGCGTGCGCGCGCTCAAGAAGGTCGAGGTTCCGGTGCGCATTCAGCGCATTGGTCGGCGACAGTTCGCTGGCGAGCTGAGTGTCAAGCGCGCGCACCTGTCTGCCGGTGAATAAGTAACCCAACACCGGCCAGCGGGCACTTTGGTATGCCGCAATGTAGCGTTGAAGGATTGAGACATCGGTAGAGCGAAAGGTCGAGAAAAACTGGATGGCCCGGAGTTCAGAGACATCCGGAAGCGCAATCTGACCGAAGAGCTCTTGGAGCTTCAGAAACTGTTCCAGCCCCTCAACCGTCACTTGCTGGTAGGCAGCACGCAGTATCCTGAGGATACAGAAATTCTGATTCGAAAGATATTCCGCGATCACCCCTGCGCCCCGGAGCGCGTTCAGAATGGCCTGATCCTTAATCAGATCATCCGGACGAGGGACGATGGTTTCGATCTGCGCTTCCTGCTGCTGCACTTCGTGGATCGTACCGAGCTTGATCTCGCCGCCACGGTGGACTGTTTCGCGGATCGCACCTGACAGACGTGCTTCGTCCTGATCAATTTGCGCCTTGAGATGCGATTGAGACAAGTTGCTCGCCGTATGATGAGCTCGGATCGCTTCGATCGTTTGGCTGCTGAGGATGCGGCTGTAGGTATTGCCGGCGCGGCCGAGCCTGAGGATAGGATTCTGGAAATCCTCGCCAAAGCGAACCGAATTCAGGACATCGTTGAGCTTGGCCTCCACCACGTCCAGCGCCTCGGTCTTATCGGAGAGCACGAGCACATTCTTGCCGTTGAGGATTGCCTCGAACACGATTGCCGTGATGGTGTGCGACTTGCCGGTGCCCGGCGGGCCTTCGATACTGAGGAAGCGTGAAGCCGGGTGCTTCAGCGCGGCAAGGATCTTCCGTTGCTCTTCATTGAGGGGAACGGGAGATTGGTAGACGAGGCGCGCCTCGATGGGGGTGGCCGCCCATTCCCGATCAATGTCAGCATTGACGTTGATTGGGTCGGTGGTCAGAAACGCGGCAACGATTTTCTGGAAGTCGACTGCCGCCTCCGAACCTGAAGCTAGATTCGTGAGGAGCTCTTCATAGTCGTTGAGTAGTGACTCGTCGGCCTTGTCGAAGGCAGAGAAGTGGATGGCATTCGTGATCGATAGCTGGCTTCGCTGTGCCTTTTGGTCGATCGGATCGCTGAGGTCGAGCGGTGGCTTGAGCGCAAGATCAGCACACCACTGGTCCAGCAGCGACTGCATGACACCGAGATAGGTCTGATTGTCGTCGAGAAAGACGATGCGATCCTTGACGGACAACGGGATTGGGCGCTGGGATTCACGCGCTGTCTCCTGCGCGGCGTATTCCAGCGCCTTCTTGTTGATATAGATGCGTGGATCGGCGGTAATGTGGAACAGTCTGTCGCTCAACTCGATTTGAAGGGGAATATAGAAGAGCGGATAGGCTACGCGGTTGTGGTGCAAGGAGCCCACATAAAGGTAGGTTTCAAAGTTCTCGCGCAGCTTCAGCGTGCTGCGGAGTTCGTGAAGTTCTTGAAAGAAGTCCGAGGCGCGGAAGGTCTCAAAATAGGTCGTGAGGCGGCGTCGCACGGTATCCGAATCGACGACGTCATCGATGACCGTATCCAGGTCCGTGAATTTGTCCTCGACAATCGCGGCAGCCAAAGCCGAGCCGATCGCTTCCTCGGTATCGGCGACGAGGCGTGTTCCAATCTCGTCTTCGATGTCATAGGCGACCTCAAACTCGTCGCGGCCTTGCTCCCGGATGCTGCTCTCAAGGCGAACCGTCAGCGGGGTGACGACCGTACGGACTAGGTCGTTGCGTAGCGATGTTACGACCGCTTCACGATATCGCTCTGGATCGTTCTGAAGCGCTGCGCGCAATTCACGGGCGGTTGCCTTCGCGCGATCCCCGAGTTCAAGCAGGGTCTCGCCCTCAAGGGCGGCGACGTGCTTTTCGACGACATCGAGGAAGGTCTTGTTCACGCGACCTAGATATCTACCGCGCGCAACCGAGAGACTGAGTTGCCGGCTGGCGTCGAGAGGTTTGCCGAGAACTCTCCAGAGGTCGGCGATCAATTCCGTATATTTAGAAATCGAGATGCCGGTGAGATTGCCCTTAGGGTCCTTGAGACCAATGCTCCGCTTGGGCATCCGCTGTCGCCGAAAGTCGGTGTCCAGAAAATCCCGGAAATAAGCGCAAATTTGGCTGACAACGCCGACCGACGAACGAGCGTTTGTGGCCTTGGGTTCGGACGACGAGGACTCTACCATATTATGATTGCTCAAGCTGATCGTAGCATGATCACCATTGATAAACCGTTTTGCCAATGTTTGCGGGGCTGATCGAGCGGACAGATCAGCCGATATCCTGCCAGAACACGGCGACCATCCGGGAAATCACCAAAGCGAGTTTATCAGATGTTCCGACGGTGGGGTATCGGAACCTGTCCGGCGTCACCCGCAGGTCGTCGACGAGCGTATCAGATGTTCCGACGGTGGGGTATCGGAACACGACCAGTCATGCACCGGCCGCAGTTTGAAGCGTATCAGATGTTCCGACGGTGGGGTATCGGAACACAAACTGCACGAGACCGTCAGGCCAGCGAAGCGTATCAGATGTTCCGACGGTGGGGTATCGGAACCGATAGCTCGACCGGCCGCGGCTACGGACGAGCGTATCAGATGTTCCGACGGTGGGGTATCGGAACCAACCGCAACCGTCGCCCTTTCCCCCGCCCGAGTGGCGGGGGAAAGGGCGACGGTGCGATCGCTCGCGCGATCGCCATTGCTCGGCAAGGCGATTCCCGACCGCCCTTGCGTCCGTTCGCCTCATCGCCCGCATCGCCCGCCGGCTCGCCCGCATCGAGCACCCATATCCGGGTCGCGGCCGCCAAGGGCGCGGCGTAGGCCCCCACCCTTCCCTCCCCCACTTCGTGGAGGAGGGTCCACAAGCGTTAGTCGGATTTATTCGGGCCGCGCCGGTCGGGGCCTTGCCAGCCGTTCGCCGCCGGGTGCGGCCCCGGCCCCCGGTCGTGGGCGCGGATGAAGCGCTTGATCCGGGGCGCCACCTCGTCGCGCCAGCGGCGGCCGTTGAAGACGCCGTAATGGCCGGCGCCCGGCTGCAGGTGATATTCCTTCATCGCGTCCGGCAGATTGGGCGTGATCTCGAGCGCGGCCTTGGTCTGGCCGACGCCGGAGATGTCGTCGAGCTCGCCTTCGACGCACAGCAGCGCGGTCCGCGTGATGTATTCCGGCAGCACCGGGTGCCAGCGGGCGATCATCTTGCCGCGCGGCAGCTCGTGGTCCTGGAACACGGTCTTGACCGTCTGCAAATAGAACTCCGCGGGCAGGTCCATGACCGAGCGGTATTCCTCGTAGAACATCCGCTTCTTGTCCGCGGCTTCGTCGTCGCCGCGCACCAGATGGTCGAACAGCTCGTTATAGGATTTGATGTGCTGCTCGTAGTTCATCGCGATGAAGTTGGTGAGTTGGATGAAGCCCGGATAGACGCGGCGGAACATGCCGGGATAGGGCGGCGGCACCTGGACGACCACGTTGCGCTCGAACCACTCGATCGGATTCTCCTGGGCGAGCTTGTTGACCTGGGTCGGGTTCTTCCGCGTGTCGATCGGCCCGCCGATCATGGTCAGCGTCGCCGGCACGCAATTGTCGCCCCAGCCCGACATGACCGAGACGGCGGCGAGGGCCGGGACCGACGGCTGGCACACCGCCAGAACATGGGTGTTGGGGCCGAGCAGGTGCAGGAAGTCGATCAGGTAGTCGATATAGTCGTCGAGGTTGAACCGGTCCTGGGTCACCGGGATCATGCGGCAGTCCTGCCAGTCGGTCACGAACACGTCGTGGTCGGGCAGCAGCGCCTCGACCGTGCCGCGCAGCAGGGTGGCGTAGTGGCCGGACAAGGGCGCGACGATGAGCAGCCGCGGGTCGGCGCGATCGGTCGCGCGCTTGAAATGCAGCAGGTGGCAATAGGCGCGCTTGATCGCCACCTCGACCTCGACCGCGACCTCGGCGCCGTCGATGGCGGTGGTGGGCAGCCGCCAGGCCGGCTTGCCGTAGCTGCGCGTCAGATGCTCGAAGATATCGGCGGCCGAGGCCATGTTCCGGCCGATCGGCGTCGCCGTCCACGGATTCAGGGGGTTGTCGAGCAGGGCGCGCAGGCCCTCGCCCATGGCGCGGGCCGGCGCCAGCGACAGGCGCGACATCTCGTGCAGGTAGTAGAGCATGGTCGTAGACTGGGCCTGGAGCCGCTAAGAAACCTTTAACCGTTCCCCCACCCCCTCAGGGGGTGGCGCGGCGCGCCCTTTGGTGATATCTGCCTTTTCAGGGGGTTGTCGCCTGTCGTTCGCGAGCTAAGGACCGGAGCAGCGGAGCCGTCCATGCGGGAAATCTTGCGCCAGCTCGAGGAAAAACGGGCGGCCGCGCGCGCCGGCGGCGGCGCCAAGCGCGTCGCCGCCCAGCACGCCAAGGGCCGGCTGACGGCGCGCGAGCGCATCGAGCTGCTGCTCGATCCCGACTCCTTCGAGGAGTGGGACATGTTCGTCGAGCATCGCTGCCACGATTTCGGCATGGACCGGGAGGCGATTCCCGGCGACGGCGTCGTCACCGGCCACGGCACCGTCAACGGCCGCCGCGTCTTCGTCTTCAGCCAGGACTTCACCGTGCTCGGCGGCTCGCTCGGCGAGGCGCACGCCGCCAAGATCTGCAAGGTCATGGACCAGGCGATGCGGGTCGGGGCGCCGGTCATCGGCCTCAACGATTCCGGCGGCGCCCGCATCCAGGAAGGCGTCGCCTCGCTGGCCGGCTACGCCGAGGTGTTCCAGCGCAACGTGCTCGCCTCGGGCGTCGTGCCGCAGATCTCGCTGATCATGGGGCCGTGCGCCGGCGGCGCGGTCTATTCGCCGGCGATGACCGACTTCATCTTCATGGTGAAGGATTCCTCGTACATGTTCGTCACCGGCCCCGATGTCGTGAAGACCGTGACGCACGAGACCGTGACCCACGAACAGCTCGGCGGCGCCGTCGCCCACAGCACCAAATCGGGCGTCGCCGATCTCGCCTTCGAGAACGACGTCGAGGCGCTGCTGCAACTGCGCCGCTTCCTCGACTTCCTGCCGGAATCGAACCGCCGGCCGCCGCCGGTGCGCCCGACGCCCGATCCCGCCGATCGGGTCGAGCCGTCGCTCGACACCCTGGCGCCGGCCAACGCCAACAAGCCTTACGACATGAAGGAGCTGATCGAGAAGGTCGCCGACGAGGGCGATTTCTTCGAGCTGCAACCGGACTACGCGCGCAACATCCTGATCGGCTTCATCCGGTTGCAGGGCGCCACGGTCGGCGTCGTCGCCAACCAGCCGATGGTGCTGGCCGGCTGCCTCGACATCGATTCGTCGCGCAAGGCGGCGCGCTTCGTGCGCTTCTGCGACTGCTTCAACATCCCGATCCTCACCTTCGTCGACGTGCCCGGATTCCTGCCCGGGACGGCGCAGGAGCATGGCGGCATCATCAAGCATGGGGCGAAGCTGCTGTTCGCCTTCGCCGAGGCGACCGTCCCGAAGGTGACCGTGATCACGCGCAAGGCCTATGGCGGGGCCTATGACGTGATGAGCTCGAAGCACATCCGCGGCGACGTGAACTACGCCTGGCCGTCGGCCGAGATCGCGGTCATGGGGCCGAAGGGCGCGGTCGAGATCATCTTCCGCGCCGACATCGGCGACAAGGGCAAGATCGCCGCCCGCACCGAGGAATACCGGACCAAGTTCGCCAACCCCTTCGTCGCCGGCCACCGCGGCTTCATCGACGACGTGATCATGCCGCGCGAGACCCGGCGGCGCGTCGCCCGCGCCTTCGCCATGCTGCGCGACAAGCGCCTGGAGAACCCCTGGCGCAAGCACGACAATATTCCGCTGTAGAGCGAGACCGCGCGCAGCGTATTGGTAGCCGATGTTCAAGAAGATCCTGATCGCCAACCGGGGTGAGATCGCCTGCCGGGTCATCCGCACGGCGCGGGCCATGGGCATCGAGACCGTGGCGGTCTATTCCGAGGCCGACGTCGACGCGCTGCACGTGCGCGAGGCCGACGAGGCGGTGGCCATCGGGCCGCCGCCGGCGGCGCAGAGCTACCTGGTCATCGACAACATCCTGGCGGCCGTCGCCGCGACCGGGGCCGAGGCAGTGCATCCCGGCTACGGCTTCCTGTCCGAGAACCCGGCCTTTGCCGAAAGACTGGAAAAGGCCGGCGTCGTCTTCATCGGCCCCGGATCGGCGGCCATGGCGGCGATGGGCGACAAGATCGAGTCGAAGCGCCTGGCCCAGGCCGCCGGGGTCAGCACCGTCCCCGGCCATCTCGGGGTGGTGCCCGACGCCAAGGCGGCGGTGCGCGTCGCCCGCGACATCGGCTATCCGGTGATGATCAAGGCATCGGCCGGGGGCGGCGGCAAGGGCATGCGCGTCGCCCGCTCGGACGCCGAGGCGCGCGACGGATTCCGCGCGGCGGCCAGCGAGGCGCGATCGAGCTTCGCCGACGACCGCGTGTTCGTCGAGAAGTTCATCGAGCGCCCGCGCCACATCGAGATCCAGGTGTTGGCCGACGGGCACGGCAATATCGTCCACCTCGGCGAGCGCGAATGCTCGATCCAGCGCCGCCACCAGAAGGTCATCGAGGAGGCGCCAAGCCCGTTCATCGACGCCGCGACGCGGGCCGCCATGGGCGCCCAGGCGGTGGCCCTGGCGCGCGCCGTCGGCTATCGCTCGGCGGGTACGGTCGAGTTCATCGTCGATGCGAATAAGAACTTCTATTTTCTTGAAATGAATACGAGATTGCAGGTCGAGCATCCCGTGACCGAGATGGTCGTCGGCCTCGACCTGGTGGAGCAGATGATCCGCGTCGCCGCCGGCGAGCGGCTCGGCTTCAGGCAAGACGACGTGAAGTTCTCCGGCTGGGCGATCGAGGCGCGGGTCTATGCCGAGGACCCGCTGCGCGGCTTCCTGCCCGCGATCGGCCGGCTGGTGCGCTATCGCGAGCCGGCGGGCGACTCGGTGCGGGTGGATGGCGGCGTCTATGAAGGGGCCGAGATCGGCGTCCATTACGACCCGATGATCGCCAAGCTGATCGCCCACGGCGTCGACCGGGCGCAGGCGATCGCCGCGATGCGCGAGGCGCTCGACGCCTTCTACATCCGCGGCGTCGGCAACAATCTCGGCTTCCTCGCCGCGGTCGTGGCGCATCCGCGCTTCGCCGCCGGCGACCTTTCGACCGACTTCATTGCCGAGGCCTTCCCCGGCGGCTTCACCGGCGGCGAGGTGACGGCGGAGCGCGCCGACCTCCTGGTCGCCGTCGCCGCCGTCGTCCACCACCGGAACCAGGAGCGCGACGGCGCGTTGGCCGGCGGCGCGGCCGCCGCGGCCGACTGGGTCGTGCTGCTCGACGGGGCGCGGCGGCCGGTGCGCGTGACGCGCAGCGTCGTGGGGTATCGGGTGACCGAGGGCAAGACGACCCGCGAGCTGACCAGCGACTGGCGCCTCGGCGACCCGGTCTTCGAAGGCGTGGTGGACGGCCGGCCGGTCGCCGTGCAGATCGACCGCAAGGGCGTTGGTTACGTCCTCACCGGCGGCGGGGTGCGGGCCGAGCTGCGGGTGTTCCCGCCCCGCGCCGCCGAGCTGGCCGCCCTGATGCCGGTGAAGCGGCCACCCGACACCTCGCGCTTCCTGCTGTCGCCGATGCCGGGCCTCCTGGTCTCGCTCGCCGTCGAGCCCGGCCAGGAGGTCAAGACCGGGCAGGAGCTGGCCGTGGTCGAGGCGATGAAAATGGAAAACCTGCTGCGCGCCGAGCGCGACGGGCGGGTGGCGTCGCTGCACGCCGCCGCCGGCGACAGCCTGGCGGCCGACCAGGCGATCCTCGAATTCGAGTGAGCGCCCATGGCCCTCGGCCCCGGCGAGAAGGCGGTGACCGCCCGCATCCGCGGCGAAGTCCAGGGCGTCTGGTTCCGGTCGTGGACGGTCGAGGAGGCGACGCGGCGGGCCTTGCGCGGCTGGGTGCGCAACCGCCGCGACGGCAGCGTCGAGGCGCTCATCGCCGGCCCGGCGGCGGCCGTCGACGAGATGGTCGCGGCCTGTCGGCACGGCCCGCCGGCGGCCCGCGTCGCCGATGTCGCCACGACACCGGCCGACGCGGCGCCGCCGCCGGGCTTCCGGCAACTGCCCACCGCTTAGGCGCGCGCCTCCCCGAACACCTCGTCGAAGGCGGCGATCAGGGCGGCGTCCACCGCGGCCGGGTCGGCGGCGACGCCGAGATCGGCGAGCGAGGTGACGCCGTAGCGCGCGCGGTCGGCGACGCCGCAGGGCACGATGCCGGCGAAATGCTCGAGCGCGGGGTCGCGGTTGAGGGCGACGCCGTGGAAGCTGACCCAGCGCCGCACGCGCACGCCGATCGCCGCGATCTTGTCCTCGCGCGCGCCGCTGACGACCCAGATGCCGATCCGGCCCGGCCGCCGCTCGCCGCGCACGTCGAAGCGGGCGAGCGCCCGGATCAGCCATTCCTCGAGGTGGTGCACGTAGCGGCGCAGGTCGGGGCCGCGCGCCTTGAGGTCGAGCATGACGTAGCCGATCCGCTGCCCCGGCCCGTGATAGGTGTACTGGCCGCCGCGGCCGCTGGCATGGACCGGGAAGCGGCTCGGCTGGAGAAGGTCGCCGGGTTGGGCGCTGGTCCCGGCGGTGTAGAGCGGCGGGTGCTCGAGCAGCCAGACCAACTCGCGGGCCGTCCCGGCGCGGATCGCCGCCACCCGCTCCTCCATGGCGCCGACCGCCTCGGCATAGGGCACCGGGCGGTCGCTCAGCCGCCACTCCACGTCATCGGTCATCGGGGCTATGGCCGCGGCTTGATAACTGGACCGTGATTTGGTATGCCCCGCCCGTCCGGAAGGCAAGCCGGAATGGCTTCGTGCCCTCCGTGCCAGCGGTCGTGGCGGAACTGGTAGACGCGCAGCGTTGAGGTCGCTGTGGGAGAAATCCCGTGGAAGTTCGAGTCTTCTCGACCGCACCACTCTTCAATTAGCCGTCAGGCCCGCCGCCGGCGGCTATAATCGCACCGCGCGCCCGCCAGCGGAGGGCAAGGATGGCCGACGACCTGCGCGACAGCGCGCTCGAATACCATCGCCTGCCGACACCGGGCAAGATCGCGGTCGTCGGCACCAAGCCGCTGGCCAACCAGCGCGACCTGGCGCTCGCCTACACGCCCGGCGTCGCCGCCGCCTGCGAGGCGATCGCCGCCGATCCGGCCGAGGCCGCGACCCTCACCGCCCGCGCCAACCTGGTCGGCGTCATCACCAACGGCACCGCCGTGCTCGGCCTCGGCGCCATCGGTCCGCTCGCCGCCAAGCCGGTGATGGAAGGCAAGGCGGTGCTGTTCAAGACCTTCGCCGGCATCGACGTCTTCGACATCGAGATCGACGAGCGCGACCCGGACAAGCTGGTCGACATCATCGCCGGCCTCGAGCCGACCTTCGGCGCCATCAATCTCGAGGACATCAAGGCGCCGGAATGCTTCGAGATCGAGCGCCGCCTGCGCGAACGGATGCGTATCCCGGTGTTCCACGACGACCAGCACGGCACCGCGATCATCGTCGCCGCCGCCATCCTCAACGGCCTCAGCGTCGTCGGCAAGCCGCTCGACGGCGTCAAGCTCGTGACCTCGGGCGCCGGGGCGGCGGCCCTCGCCTGCCTCGACCTGCTGGTCGATCTCGGCTTCCCGATCGGGAACATCACCGCGACGGACATCCTCGGCGTCGTCTACAAGGGCCGGCGCGAGCAGATGGACCCGCGCAAGGCGCGCTACGCCAGGGACACGGACGCCCGCGGCCTGGCCGAGGCGATCGTCGGCGCCGACATCTTCCTCGGCCTGTCGGCGCCCGGCGTGCTGAAGCCCGAGATGGTCGCGACCATGGCCGACCGGCCGCTCATCCTGGCGCTCGCCAACCCGATGCCGGAGATCCTGCCCGAGGCGGCGAAGGCCGTGCGCCCCGACGCGGTCATCGCCACCGGCCGCTCGGACTACCCGAACCAGGTCAACAACGTGCTGTGCTTTCCCTTCATCTTCCGCGGCGCCCTCGACGTCGGCGCGACGACGATCAACGAGGCGATGAAGATCGCCTGCGTGCGGGCGCTGGCCGATCTGGCGCAGGCCGAGAGCTCCGATGTCGTGGCCGCGGCCTATGGCGGCGAGGCGCTCGGCTTCGGACCCGACTACCTGATCCCGCGGCCGTTCGACCCGCGCCTGATCGTCGAGTTGGCGCCGGCCGTGGCCAAGGCGGCGATGGACAGCGGCGTGGCGACCAGGCCGATCCATGATTTCGCCGCCTATCGTGATCGCCTGACCCGGTTCGTGTTCCGCTCCGGCCTGGTGATGAAACCGATCTTCGAGCGCGCGCGGCGCGACCCGCGGCGCCTGGTCTATGCCGACGGCGAGGAGCCGCGCGTGCTGCGCGCCGCCCAGACGGCGGTCGACGAGGGCCTGGTCCGGCCGATCCTGATCGGCCGGCGGCGGGTCGTGCGGCAGCGGATCGAGCGGCTCGGCCTGCGCCTGCGCCACGGCGTGGATTTCGAGATCACCGACCCCCAGGCCGATCGCCGCTTCCGCGACTATTGGGGCCTCTACCACAGGCTGATGGAGCGCAAGGGCGTCACGCCCGAGCACGCCCAGGCCGTGGTGCGCACGCGCAACACGGCCATCGCCGCCCTGATGGTCAAGCGCGGCGAGGCCGAGGCGATGATCTGCGGCGTCGTCGGCCGCTTCGACCGGCATCTCAAGGACGTGCTCGACGTCATCGGGCTCGCGCCCGGCGTCGCCGAGGCGTCCGCGGTCAACGTGCTGATCCTGCCGCACGGCACGTTCTTCCTGTGCGACACCCAGGTGACGCCCGATCCGACCGCCGAGCAGGTCGCCGAGATGACCCTGCTGGCGGCCGAGGCGGTGCGGCGCTTCGGCGTGACGCCGAAGGTGGCGCTGCTCTCGCACTCGAGCTTCGGCAGCGCCGATACGGCCTCGGCGCGCAAGATGCGGGCGGCGCTCGGGCTGATCCAGGCGCGGGCGCCGGACCTGGAGATCGACGGCGAGATGCACGGCGACGCCGCCGTCTCCGAGGTCATTCGCCTGCGGCTCTTGCCCAACTCCCGGCTCAAGGGCCAGGCCAACCTTCTCGTCATGCCGACGCTCGACGCCGCGCACATCTCGCTCAACCTGCTGCGCTCCTTGGGCGAGGGGATGTCGGTCGGCCCGGTCCTGGTCGGCGTCGCGCAGCCGGCCCACATCCTGGCGCCCACCGCCTCGGTGCGCGGCATCCTCAACATGAGCGCGCTCGCCGTCGTCGAGGCGCAGGCCGCGCGCGCGGCCACGGCCGGCGGACAAGGCGGCGCGCCATGAGCGACCGCAACCCGACGGATCGCGACGCGGCATCCGAAGCGCCGGACCGCGAGGACCCGGCCCAGCCGATCGACGAAATCCGCGAGGCGCTGGCCGGGGGCCGGATCGAGCGGGTGATGGAGCTCGCCGAGCCGCTCCACGCCGCCGATGTCGCCGACCTGCTCGAGCACCTGAGCCGCGACGAACGGGCGCTCTACCTGCGCATCACGCGGCACGTCATCGACCCGGAAACGCTGACCTACCTCGACGAGACGGTGCGCGAGGAGGTCATGGAGCTGCTCGGGCCGCAGGAGCTGGCGGCCGCGGTCGCGCGGCTCGACAGCGACGACGCCGTCGAGGTGCTCGAGGATCTCGGGGACGAGGCCAAGCAGCGCATCCTGGACAGCATCCCGGCGGCCGAGCGGGCCCTGCTCGAAGAGGGGCTGACCTATCCCGACGACAGCGCCGGCCGCATGATGCAGCGCGAGCTGGTGGCGGTGCCGTCCTTCTGGACCGTCGGCGAGACCATCGACTACCTGCGCGCCAAGGACGACCTGCCGGACGCCTTCTACGATCTCTTCGTCGTCGATCCGGCGCACAAGCCGGTCGGCGCGGTGCCGCTCAGCCGGGCGATGCGCGCCCGGCGCGCGGCCAGGCTCGCCGACATCATGGAGACCGAGTTGCGCTTGATCCCGGTTGCCATGGACCAGGAGGCGGTCGCCCATCTGTTCCGGCAATACGGCCTGGTGTCCGCGCCGGTGGTCGACGCCGGCGGCCGTCTGGTCGGCGTCGTCACCGTGGACGACGTGGTCCATGTCATCGACGAAGAGGCCGAGGAAGACCTGATGAAGCTCGGCGGCGTCCGCGAGGACGATCTCTACCGCGCCGCGATCGACACCACGCGGGCGCGTTTCACGTGGCTCGTGGTTAACCTACTGACCGCGATCCTGGCCTCGGCGGTCATCGGGGTCTTTCAAGGCAATATCGAGCAGATCGTCGCGCTGGCCGTGCTGATGCCGATCGTGGCCTCGATGGGCGGCAACGCCGGCACCCAGACCCTGACCGTGGCCGTGCGCGCGCTCGCCATGAAGGAGCTGACGCGCGACAACGCGCTGCGCTTCGTCGGCAAGGAGCTCCTGGTCGGGTCGTTCAACGGCATCCTCTTCGCCGCGCTCACCGGCGCCGTCGCCTGGCTGTGGTTCGACATGCCGGGGCTCGGCCTGGTCATCGCCGCGGCCATGATGTTCAACATGGCGGTGGCGGGGCTGTCGGGCACGCTGATCCCGCTCGGCCTGCAGCGGTTGGGGATCGACCCGGCGATCGCGTCCGGCGTGTTCGTCACCACCGTGACCGACGTCGTCGGCTTCTTCGCCTTCCTCGGCCTGGCCGGCCTCGTCCTGCTGTGAGGCCGGCCCTCACCACAGTTTTGTGTCGTCGGTCATCCATCAGACGAACGCATGGGTATCGAGCAGGAGTTTCACTCCCCGCCACCTTCCCAGGCGGCAAGCTCCTCTTCGGGAAGGGGATCAAAGAAAGAGTCGGGGACCACGAGCTTGCCCTTGAGCAGGCCATAGCCGCGTGTCTTCTTAATTGGAGACAACGGCACGAGCTTGGCGACCGGCTTTCCGGCGCGTGCAATGATGATCTCTTCGCCGGCGGCGACACGTGCCAGCAGTCGAGAAAGGTGTGTCTTTGCCTCGTGGATGTTAACGATAGCCATTGCTTGCACGCATTGCTATCACTTCCATTTCAGGGATCATATCCTACTTGGTTTAGTCACTGGACTAAGTCAACCTACGGCGCCCGGGCTATCACATATGGTCGAGGCAAAGTCGTCCGTGCGGCCTTCGACAAGCTCAGGCTGAGGGGAGGTCTTTGTGGCACAAAGAACAGTCCTCATGCTGAGCCTGTCGAAGCACGCACCGTGCCGATCCAAGTCTCCTCTTACCGCAAGTGCGCCGTCATCTGCGATAGGACTGCCCGCGGCGGCCGGCGTCGTGATGTGCCTTCGCTTCTGCTTGCGGCCCCGCTAAGCTGGCCGCGGATGCCCCGATTATGACCGCCAACCGCTTGCCGTCGCTCGACTTCGCCCTCGGCGAGACCGCCGACCTGTTGCGCGAGCAGGTGGCCGCCTTCGCAGCGGCCGAGATCGCGCCGATCGCCGCCGCGATCGACCGCTCGAACGACTTCCCGGCCGGGCTGTGGCGCAAGATGGGCGTGCTCGGCCTGCTCGGCATCACGGTCGAGGAGGATTACGGCGGCGCCCTCGCCATGAGCGAGCCCGGCGCCGGGTTGGACGTGGTCGGCATGCGCCTCAAGGCGACGCGGCGCGGCGATCGCCCCAAGCTGTTGATTTGCGACTAACACCTTTGTGACGCATTATGAGGCGGGGATAGGTTGAAAAAGCACATTTTTGTGATATATAGTCATGGCATGGACGCTGCGTCAGTACCGGTCGGCCTACGATGATTTCTACGCTGCGTGCGATCCCGACCTTCAGGAGGCAATCGATCAGCGCCTGGCTTATTTGTTAGAGCATGGGAACTTGACCGGTGCCCCGGCGTCGAAGCCGCTTGGCAATGGTCTTTTCGAACTACGGGCGAACACTCATCGCCATCAGGTCAGATTTCTATATTTCTTTCGAGAGGGCAAAGTAATCATCGTAGTTTCGGCGTTTTTTAAGAAAACGAAAAAAACACCGCAGAGCGAAATTGACAAAGCAATGCGAAGAAAACGAGCAATCGAATTAGGCGAGGAACCGACCAATGGCTCTGACCAACTCCATTGACCCGCACATAGCGAAAAAGCTCAGGGATAAAGGGTATCGGCATCGCTTTTTTGCCCGTATGGCGCAGGATGAAGTGGCATCGAGGATCAGGGAGTTGCGCGGTCGGCGTCATCTGAGACAGGCCGACTTGGCGCAACTGGCCGGGATGAAGCAGTCGGCCGTTTCTCGAATTGAACAATCCGATTATGCGGGTTGGACTTTCAACACGCTACTGCGCGTTGCAAGAGCTTTGGATGTCAGGCTGCGACTGCTCTTTGAACCTATGGAGGATATGATTCGGCTGTACGAACAATGGGAGGCCGAGGGACAGGCAAGGACTGGGTGGGAAGAGCCTTTGCCTATGGCTCGGTCTGCATTTTCTGCGTCTGCGGATGTTGGTCTTGACAGTCAACTGCGAGGCGCTGCTTTTGCTTCTGGGATTCGCAAAGAGGTGTTGAGGCAGCATTTTATTCCGGTGCGGTCCATGCCTGCACCGTTCGATCAACAGCAAAGGCGCGCACGATGAAATTGCATTCGGTACTGCAAGGCGAAGCATCTCGTTTCGTCAAGATTGTGCCGACCCGCGGCATCCCTTACATTCCGCATGCTCTTCTTTTCATCCGTGACCGATATGGTTTCATGGAGGCGCCGGAGAGTTTGGACGAGTTTGATACGACCAAGGGAATTACATTTTCCCACGGGAAATTTCGACCTAGTGAGGCGGAGACGACAAGCGAGGTGGTCATTGAGAAATTGCGAATCTATGAGCAGGGCTTGTTAGCACAAACGCGAGCATCCGTCGAAGATGCCGAGTTGTTCTTGGATGATTTTCTGGCGTGGAGTTGCAGGCAGTTCGAGCTAAAACTTCTCGACTATCCGCCGATCCGCAGGCTGTATCATAGCAGCATCGAATTCCAATCGGATATCGAGTTCGAGAGTCTGCTAGAGCCGATTCGTTCCATCGGCAAGACCGTATCCGAGTGTCTGGCTAGCTATGGCATTGGCGCGGCGGAATTTGTACCGACCGGATTCTCGCTTCACTGCGATATGCTGAGTCAGCCAATGCCTTCGATCTTTACCTTCGAGCGGCGTGCCGGGCATCCCCACAGCGCAGGTTTGTTCCTGTCATCGGCCCCGCTAAAAACGGCTGATCACATCAAGCTGATAAAGGATTTCGAGAGTAGCCTTCGGAAACGCTGACGTCGCCAGCGGTACGACTCTAACGATTCGGACCGAAGGATGAATCGCCGGATGGCCGGTTTCCGCTATTTCGTCGTGTATCATCCGTTAGAGCGGTACCAATAGCCAAAGGGGGCGCCAAGATCGGCCGTGACTGCGATTCATGCACCGCCCCTCGACTTCGACCTCGGCGAGACCGCCGACCTGCTGCGCGAGCAGGTGGCCGCCTTCGCATCGGTCGAGATCGCGCCGATCGCCGCCGCGATCGACCGCTCGAACGACTTTCCGGCCGGGCTGTGGCGCAAGATGGGCGGGCTCGGCCTGCTCGGCATCACGGTCGAGGAAGAATACGGCGGGGCGGGCATGGGCTATCTCGAGCACGTCGTCGCGATGGAGGAGCTGAGCCGCGCCTCGGCCAGCGTCGGCCTCTCCTACGGCGCCCATTCCAACCTCTGCGTCAACCAGATCCGCCGCCAGGGCAGCGCGGCGCAGAAGCGCAAATACCTGCCGAAGCTGATCGCCGGCGAGCATGTCGGCGCGCTCGCCATGAGCGAGCCCGGCGCCGGGTCGGACGTGGTCGGCATGCGGCTCAAGGCGACGCGGCGCGGCGACCGCTTCGTCCTCAACGGCTCGAAGATGTGGATCACCAACGGGCCGGACGCCGACGTCCTCGTCGTCTATGGCAAGACCGACGCCGACGCGGGCCCGCGCGGCATCACGGCGTTCCTGGTCGAGAAGGGCATGACCGGATTCTCGACGCCGCCGAAGCTCGACAAGCTCGGCATGCGCGGGTCGAACACCGGCGAGCTGGTGTTCCA
>JBBECF010000138.1:0-1496 GCA_040881945.1 Dongiaceae bacterium
CTTGCGCGCGAAGGCCAAGGCGGCGGGCCTGTGGGCGCCGCAGATGCCGAAGGCGCGGGGCGGGCAGGGGCTGCCGATGGTCGGGCTGGCGGCGGCCTACGAGGAGATGGGCCGGTCGATCTTCGGGCCGGTCGCGTTCAACGCCGCCGCGCCGGACGACGGCAACATGCTGCTGCTCGAGAAGGTCGCCCGCGAGGATCAGAAGGCGCGCTGGTTGCAACCGATCGTCGATGGTTCGGTGCGCTCGGCCTTCGTCATGACCGAGCCGATGCCCGGCGCCGGGTCGGACCCGGCGGCGATGCTGACCACGGCCGAGAAGCGCGGCGACCGCTGGGTCGTGCGCGGCCGCAAGTGGTTCATCACCGGCGCCGGCGTGGCGCAGCATTTCATCCTGATCGCGCGCACGTCGGACGACGCGCGGCGCGGCCTGAGCGCGTTCCTGTTCGAGCGCGACGCGCCCGGCTGGGAGATCCTGCGCCGCATTCCGATCATGGGGCCGGAGGAACATGGCGGGCATTGCGAGCTCGCCTTCGACGGGCTGGAGATCCCGGACGCGGACCGGCTGATGGGCGTCGGCGACGGGCTCAAGGTAACGCAGATCCGACTCGGCACGGCGCGGCTCACGCACTGCATGCGCTGGCTCGGCATGGCCAAGCGGGCGCTCGAGATCGCCGGCGATTACGTGCGCGAGCGCGACAGCTTCGGGATCAAGCTCCAGGACCACGAGGGCGTGCAATGGCTGCTCGGCGAGGCGGCGATGGCGATCGAAATCGGCCGGCTCCTGACCATGAAGGCGGCGTGGAAGCTCGACGGCGGCGACTTCGCCCGGCGCGAGGTGTCGATGGCCAAGGTCCAGGTCGCCGACGCGCTGCACCAGGCCGTGGACACGGCGCTACAGCTCTGCGGCGCGCGGGGCTATTCCAAGGACACGCCGCTGGAATGGATGTATCGCTACGCGCGCCAGGCGCGGCTGGTCGACGGCGCCTCGGAGGTGCACAAGATGGTGCTGGCGCGCGCCTGCCTGGCCGAGGGACCGGACTTCTGGCGATGGGGCTGAGCGACCCTGGCGACGCGGCGGCGCGGGACCGCCTGGCGCGCTTCGCCGCCGCCGCCGCCGGGGCGAGCAGCGCGCGGATCGTCGAGGCGGCGCCGCTCGGCGGCGGGGCGATCCAGGAAAATTGTGCGATCGAGGTCGAGCTGGCGGACGGGAAGCTGGCCGGCCGCCACGCCCTGGTCCTGCGCATGGATGCCGCCGCGGGCGTGCCCGTCAGCCTGCCGCGCGCCGCCGAGTTCGCGCTGCTGGGGGTGGCGCGCGCCGCCGGCGTCACCGTGCCGGAACCGCTGTGGCTGTGCACCGACCGGGCCGTGCTCGGCCGCGACTTCTTCGTGATGCGCCGGGTCGCCGGCACGGCCGCCGGCCATCGCATCGTCCGCGACGCGACGCTGGGCGGCCCGCGCGACGCCCTGGCCGAACGCCTGGGGCAGGAGCTCGCCCG
>JBBECF010000138.1:1596-2741 GCA_040881945.1 Dongiaceae bacterium
TGGGAGTTCTGCGCCTGGGGCGACCCGATGGCCGACATCGGCTGGTTCTGCGCCAAGTGCTGGCGCTTCGGCGCGGTCGGGAACGAGGCCGGCGGCATCGCGCCGCGGGCGCCGTTCTATCGCGGCTACGAGCGCGCCTCGGGCCGCCGCATCGACCCGGCCGCCGTGCGGTATTGGGAGGTCATGGCGCATCTGCGCTGGGCGGTGATCGCCCTGCAACAGGCCGACCGGCATCTCGTGCACTTCACGCCGTCGCTGGATCTGGCCCTGACCGGGCGCCGGCCGCCGGAACTGGAGCTCGAGATCCTCGACCTGATCGCGGCGGCGGAGAAGGTGGCGTGAGCGAGGACCGGCCGACCGGCGCCGAGCTGCTGGCCGAGGCGCGCCGCACGCTGCTCGAGGAGCTGATCGGGCTGCTGCCGGCCGACCGCCGCTACGACGGCCTGATGGTGGCGAACGCCATGGCCATCGCCGCGCGCGAGCTCGCCGCGGCCGACGCGCCGGCGCGCGCGGCCCTGGCCGGGGTCGCGGCGCTCTACGGCGAGACGGCGGAGGCCGGGCCGGACGCCGCCGAGGTCGAGCGCGCCCTGACCCGGTTCAACCGGCGGCTCGCCGCCGACATCCGCGCCGGCGCCTTCGACGCGGCCGGGGCGCGGCGCGATGCGATCGTCGCGCACTTGCGCGCCGTCACCCTGGCGCGCCTGCGCCTCAGCAACCCGAAGGCGCTACAGGGCGACACACGGGCATGACGGGCCCAGTCGGCGGGAAGGGGGCGGACCGGGCGGCCGCCCCGCGGCCAGTCAGTTCAGCCACACCGGGTTGACGGCCGGGCGGCCCGTCTCGTCGGTCAGGGCCTGGGCCATGCGCGTCAGGTAGTAGGCGCATTCCTCGAGCAACTCGGCGTTGTCCAGGTCGGTCGCGGACATCTCCTCGAAGCGGCACGAAATGCGGCGCAGGACTTCCGCGTGTTTCATGTAACGGCCGTACATGGTTCTACCCCGAGCTGCGGTGAACGGGAGCGACGTGCGGGACCAGCATGGGCGGCAAAGTCTAAATTTTCTGTTAAATTTTGCACACCGGCCGCGCGGCCGCGAACGGCCAAGGCTGGCGGGAGCGGACGGACCGGAGCGAATCCGGTCTCTGCC
>JBBECF010000138.1:2841-13767 GCA_040881945.1 Dongiaceae bacterium
GCGAACGGCCAAGGCTGGCGGGAGCGGACGGACCGGAGCGAATCCGGTCTCTGCCGAATTAGAAGTGCTTCTTCGCAAAGGCTCGGCCTGAACCAGACTTCAGATAGCGCTCGAATCGAAAAGCCTTTTCCCGGTCTGCAAAGGCGATGTAGGTTGCCAGCGCCCAGGGCGAGCCTTTCGCCGCATGACTGGATTTGCCGGAGTTGTGTTCTTTGATGCGCCGCTTGAGATCAGCGGTCGATCCGACATAATAACTCCCTGGGTTCGGTTCGCTTGCAAGAATGTAAACGTAATACATCTGGTCCGCCTTCGCTAAAGCTACGGCGTGACATCCGCCTCCCACTGGCACCGAGGATACATCCCGCCGAAGCCTTGGCGGAGGCGGATGGCGGATGGGGTGGGATTCGAACCCACGAGGCCCTGCAAGGGCCTGCCGGTTTTCAAGACCGGTGCCTTCAACCGCTCGGCCACCCATCCGCGAGGCCCCGCCGCCTTCTAACACGACCGACAGCGGGGTCGCCAGCGGGCAGGGGCCACGCCCGGACGGGAACGTGAACAAAATAAGAACATGACGGTCAATCAACGAATTACGCTGTGATTCTTAGGTATCGGTTCGTAATTTCCATTGCCCCGGCGGCCCGACGGGGCCGTTCAGGGCGGCCTGGGGCGGCCGCCGATCGGCGGAGCCGCGATCTCGGCCGGGGAAAACAGGTCGGACCGCCGAGACGCCCCGTCAGGCGGCTTCCCTGGGGGAAATCGGCTGTTTCTTTCTTGCCGCTTACGAGACGAATTCGATAATTTGGCTTAATACTCGATTTGTACTGCCGGAGGTCCTGGAACCTGTTGACTTTACCTTGATCGTTCCTAATATCGACCGTGACGCTCATCGCGCTCTAGCGATCGGGGGATGACTGATGCGGTCGTTCAACTTCAACGTCGCCGTCCTGGCGCTGGCGCTGCTCGCCGGCGGCTGCGCGAACATGAGCACGACGGAGCAGCGGGTGCTGACCGGCGGCGCCATCGGCGCCGCTACCGGCGCCGCGGTGGGTGCGATCGCCAGCGGCGGGCTGGGAGCCGGGGTCGGGGCGGCCGTCGGCGGGGCGGTCGGGGCGGCCGGCGGTTACGTCCTCGACCAAGTCGTCGATTAGGTTCCGGTTCGACCGTTCGCGCCGGCCTCGAGACGACGGGGCGACGCGGGCATGACCTTCGCACTCTCGAAATTGTTGTGGCTGCTGGTCGAGCCCGGCAATCTCCTGCTCCTGCTGCTGATGTTCGGAGCGCTGCTGATATTCCGGCGTCGCCGGGGTGGACGCTGGCTGGTCGGCATCGCCGCGGTCGGCGGGATCGCCGTCGCGGTCCTGCCGCTGGGCGCGTGGCTGCTGGTCCCCCTCGAGGCGCGGTTTCCGCCGCCGGTGCCGCTGCCGGCCGAGGTCGACGGCATCGTCGTGCTCGGCGGCGCGGTCGACGCCTATCTGGCCGAGGCGCGCGAGCAACCGGCACTCAACGAGCAAGCGGAACGGGTCGTCGCCCTGGTCGATCTGGCGCGCCGCTATCCGCAGGCGCGGCTGTTCTACAGCGGCGGCAGCGGATCGCTGTGGTCGGCGGCCTATCGCGAGGCCGACGCGGCGCGGCCGCTGCTGGCGCGGCTCGGCCTCGACACGAGCCGCGTTGTCTTCGAACGCGAATCGCGCAACACTCACGAGAATGCGGTGCGGACCCTGGCGCTGGCGCAGCCGGCCGCGGGCGAGACCTGGCTGCTGGTGACTTCGGCGTGGCACATGCCGCGCGCGGTCGGCAGCTTCGGCCGGCTCGGCTGGGCGGTCACACCCTATCCGGTGGATTACCAGACGGACGGCACCTTTGCGGCGGCGCGCGCCCCCGACCTGACCGGCGGGCTGGCGGCGCTCGGCCGAGGACTTAAGGAATGGATCGGGCTCGCCGCATACCGCTGGTTCGACTACACCGACAGCCTCTTTCCCGGCCCGCAGCCCGAATGACGTCGCTCGGACATCGCCGGCCTCGTCGCCTGTCGGCCGCGGCCTGGGCCGTGTACGCCATGACCCTGCTGGCGGCGCCGGCCGCCGCGGCGGGCGAGGACTTCGGACCTTGGCTGCAGGAGCTGCGGCGGCAGGCGCTCGACGACGGCATCTCGGCCGCCACGCTCGATGCGGCACTGACCGGCGTGCAGCCGATCCCGCGCGTCATCGAGCTCGACCGCGACCAACCCGAGTTCAAGCGGACGTTCCAGCAATATCTCGACCTGGTGGCGCCGGAGTCGCGCGTCGCCAACGGGCGGGAGGCGCTGGCCCGGCACCGCGCGCTACTCGAGGCGGTTGCGGCGCGCTACGGCGTGCAGCCGCGCTTCATCGTCGCGTTGTGGGGGGTGGAGACGGATTTCGGCCGCGTCACCGGCGGGTTCCCGGTCGTCGCCGCGCTGGCGACCCTGGCCTATGAGGGCCGGCGCAGCGAATTCTTCCGCCGCGAGCTGCTCGACGCGCTGCACATCCTCGACGAGCGGCATATCGGTGTCGCCGAAATGACCGGCTCGTGGGCCGGGGCCATGGGCCAGAGCCAGTTCATGCCATCGAGCTTCCGCCGTTACGCCGTCGATTACGACGGCGACGGCCGGCGCGACATCTGGAGCACCGAGGCGGACGTGTTCGCGTCGATCGCCAACTACCTGGCAGGCAACGGCTGGCGCGCCGGCCAGGGCTGGGGGCGCGCCGTGCGCCTGCCACCCGGATTCGACCCGGCGCTGGTCGGCCCGGAGATCGAGAAACCGTTGGCCGAATGGCAGGCGCTGGGCGTGCGCACCGCGACCGGGGACGACCTGCCGGTCGCCGCCCTGTCGGCATCGGTAGTGCGGCCGGACGGTCCGCGCGGCCCGGCCTTAATCGTCTATGAAAACTTCAAGACGATCATGCGGTGGAACCGATCGACCTATTTCGCGGCCACCGTGGGCTATCTTGCGGATCGGATCGGCGGGGGTTAGCCTACCGCATCTTGGGGGAAGGGTTCGGTTTGTCCTACACAATCTTGAATTGGACCCGCATCCGCGCGCGCGGCTGCGCGCTCGTGCTGGCGCTCGCGGCGGCCGGCTGCGCCGAAACCGAACTCGTCATCGACCGGACCAAGCTGGTGACCCGACCGGGGGCCGACGAGCCGGGCGCCTACAAGATCGGCCGGCCCTATACGGTCGGCAGCGTGTGGTACTACCCGGCCGAGAACTACGAGTACAATGAGACCGGCGTTGCCTCGTGGTACGGCGCCCAGTTCCACGGCAAGGCGACGGCCAACGGCGAGACCTACGACATGAACGCCCTGACGGCGGCGCACAAGACGCTGCCGATGCCGACCCTGGTGCGGGTCACCAACCTGGAGAACGGGCGCGCCGTTGTCCTGCGCGTCAACGACCGCGGCCCATTCGCGCAGGGCCGGATCATCGACGTGTCGCGGCGCGGCGCCCAACTGCTCGGCTTCGAGACCCAGGGGACGGCGCGCGTCAGCGTCCAGGTCATGGCCGACGAGAGCCGCGTCCTGGCGGCGCGCGCCCAGTCGATCCAGGAAGCGGCCGTCGCGGCGGCGACGGGGACGGCGCCGCGGGCGGCGCCGACCACGGTCGTAACCAGCGAGACGTTGGCATCGGGCAGCGGCGGCGGGGCACCGGCGGCGGGGCCGACAACCGCGCCCGGCCCGCCGACGCCGAGACTCGCGGCCGCCGAGCCGGCGCCCGCGAACGGCGAAGTGGTCCTTTACCCGGTGCGGCAGACGCGGCTATTCATCCAGGCCGGCGCTTTCGCGGAAATCCATAACGCCCAGCGTCTGACCACCGCGTTGTCGCGTTTCGGGCAGAGCGAGATGATTCCGACCCGTGTCGGCGGCCAGCAATATTTCCGCGTCCGCCTCGGCCCCATCGCCACGGTCGCGGAGGCGGACCGGCTGTTGGCGCAGGTGGTCCAAGCGGGTCACGCGGAGGCGCGGCTGGTGGTAGACTGAGGGCCGCGACCGCGACAAACGCGTTAAACCGATACGGCAAGGGCAAGGAGGGAAGACGATCGTGCGACACCCGTTTTCGGCGCTCGCGGGCGCCGTCCTCGTCGCGGCGCTGTCGCTGGCCGCGGCCGGGGCGGGGGCCATCGAGACCGCCGCCAAGCAGGCCTTCATCGTCGATTTCCAGACCGGCGCCGTGCTCCTGGAAAAGAACGCCGACGAGTCGATCCACCCGGCCTCGATGAGCAAGCTGATGACCCTCTATCTGCTCTTCGAGCGGCTGAAGGAGGGACGGATATCGCTCGACGATACCTTTCCGGTCTCGGAGAAGGCCTGGGCGTTGAACGAGGGCTCGACGATGTTCGTCGGCATCGATACCCAGATCAGGGTCGAGGACCTGATCCGCGGCGTCATCGTGCAGTCGGGCAACGACGCCTGCCTGGTCATCGCCGAGGGCCTGGCCGGCAGCGAGGCGGCGTTCGCCGAATTGATGAACGAGCGGGCGCGCGAGATCGGGCTGACCGCCAGCCATTTCGTCAACTCGCACGGGCTCGAGGATCCGAACCACAAGATGACGGCGCGCGATCTGGCGACGCTGGCCACACGGATCATCGCCGATTTCCCGGAGTACTACCACTACTTCGCCGAGAAGGAATTCGTCTTCAACGGCATCAAGCAGGGCAACCGCAACCCGCTGCTCTACCGGAACATCGGCGCCGACGGGCTGAAGACCGGGCACCTCTCGGTGTCCGGCTATGGCATCACCGCCTCGGCCGAGCGCGACGGCCGGCGGGTCATCGTGGTCGCGCACGGCATGGACGGGATGCAGAGCCGGGCCGACGAGACGACGAACCTGATCGAATGGGCGTTCCGCGAATTCGACAACTACCAATTGGTCAAGGCCGGCGACGTGCTCGAAGAGGCCCCGGTATGGTACGGCCAGGCGCAGACGGTGCCGCTGACGGTCGCCGCCGACCTGACGGTGACGCTGCCGCGCAACGCGCGCAAGGACGTCCAGGCCAAGGCGGTGTTCGACGGGCCGATCCCGGCGCCGGTCGAGGCCGGCCAGGAGATCGGCAAGCTGGTGATCAGCGCCCCCGACGTCGCCGACAAGGAAGTGCCGCTGGTCGCCGCCGCCGCCGTCGAGCGGCTCGGCGCGTTCGGCCGCATCATGGCGGCGGTGACGTACCTGCTGGGCGGCGGCGCCTGACCGGGCGGCGACATGGCCGGAACGCCCGCGCGCGGCCGGTTCATCACGCTCGAAGGCGGCGAGGGGAGCGGCAAGTCGACCCAGGCGCGGCTGCTCGCCGAGGCCCTGACGCGGGCCGGCCGCGATACCCTGCTGACCCGCGAGCCCGGCGGCGCGCCGGCGGCCGAGGAGATCCGCGCGCTGTTGGTGCAGGGCCATATCGGCCGCTGGGACCCGCTGAGCGAAGCACTTCTGCATTACGCGGCGCGGCGCGAGCACCTGACGGCGACCATCCGGCCGGCGCTCGCCGCCGGAAGCTGGGTGGTGTGCGACCGGTTCGCCGATTCGACGCTGGCCTACCAGGGCTTCGGCCTGGGGGTGGACCGCGGCCTGATTGCCCTGCTGTATGAGCGCGTCGTGGAAGACACCGCGCCCGACCTGACGCTGATCCTCGACCTGCCGGTCGATGAGGGCTTACGCCGCGCCGGCGGGCGCGCTCGCCTCGGCGGAGCCTCCGGCGAAGCCGGGGCCGGCGCGGAGACGCGCTACGAGCGCATGGACCCCGCCTTTCACCGGCGGCTGCGCGACGGTTACTTGGAGATCGCGCGCGCCGACCCGCGGCGCTGCGTCGCGATCGACGCGCGGCCGGCGGTCGAGTCGGTGCAGGCGGCAATCCGCGCCGCGCTGCGCGAGCGTCTCGGCGTGGCGCCGGCATGACCGAGACCGACCCGCTGCGCTCGCGCGCCAGCGCGGCGAGCGCGCCGGCGGTCCCGGAGCCGCGCGCCAATCCCGACCTGGTCGGCCACGCGGCGGCGGAGCGGACGCTGCTGCGCGCCTGGACGTCCGGCCGCCTGCCGCATGCCTGGCTGATCGCCGGCCCGCGCGGCATCGGCAAGGCGACGCTCGCCTTCCGCTTCGCCCGCTTCGTCCTGGCCGGCGGCCCTGGCTCCGCCGAAGGCTTCGCCGCGGCGAGCGGCGGCGGCCTGTTCGGCGCCCCGGACGACCTCTTTGTCGAGCCGGCCGATCCGGTCGCCCGGCGCGTCGCCAGCGGCGGCCACGCCGACTTGCGGACCCTGCAGCGGACGTTCAACGAGAAGCGCGAGCGCCTGCGCAGCGAGATCGTCGTCGACGACGTGCGCGACGTCGGTGCGTTCCTGCATCTGACGCCGGCCGAGGGCGGCTGGCGCGTGGTCGTCGTGGACAACGCCGACGAGCTGAACCGCAGCGCCGCCAACGCCCTGCTCAAGGTCCTCGAAGAGCCGCCGGCGCGCGCGCTGCTGCTGCTGGTCAGCCACGCGCCGGGCCGGCTGCTGCCGACGATCCGCTCGCGCTGCCGCCGGCTGGCGCTCGCCCCCTTGCCCGAGGCGACGGTCGCCGGGTTGCTGGCGCGCTACCGGCCGGACCTGGACGCGGCCGATGCCGCCGCCCTGGCGCGGCTCGCCGAGGGCAGCATCGGCCGCGCGGTCGAGCTGGCCGCCGCCGGCGGGCTCGACCTTTACCGCGAGGTGGCCGGGCTGATGCTCGGGCTGCCGCGCCTCGACTCGGCGGCCCTGCACGGCCTCGGCGACCGTTTCGCCCGCGCCGACGGCGAGGCCGCGTTCCGCACCGCCGCCGGCCTGCTCGGCCGGTGGCTCGGCCGCATGGTCCATGCCGGGGCGGCCGGCGCCCCACCGTCCGAGGTGCTGCCCGGCGAGGCCGACTGCATGCGCCGGCTGCTGGCGGCGGGCGGCCTTGATCAATGGCTGGAGCTGTGGGAAAAGGTCGGCCGCCTGTTCGCCAGGACGGACAGCGTCAGTCTGGACCGCAAGCAGGTCTGGGTCACCGCGTTTCTCGAGATCGAGGTCCTGGCCCGACCGTGAGGCGGGCCGGCCGCAGGAGAGCGGAATGCCGCGGCCAAAAAACACAATAAAACAGGCGTATTACATAACGACGCCGATCTATTACGTTAATGACGTGCCGCATATCGGGCACGCCTACACCACGCTTGCCTGCGACGCGCTGGCGCGCTTCATGCGGCTCGACGGCCACCGCGTGAAGTTGCTCACCGGCACCGACGAGCACGGCCAGAAGGTCGAGAAGTCGGCGCAAGCCGCCGGCCTCGACCCGCAGGCCTTCACCGATAAGATGTCGGGGAACTTCCGCGCCCTGGCGCAGGCGATGAACTTCAGCCACGACGACTTCATCCGCACCACCGAGCCGCGCCACGTCGCGGCGTGTCAGGCGTTGTGGCGCGCCATCGCCGCGCGCAAGTCGCCGCAGGGGCGGGACAACATCTATCTCGGCGCCTATGCCGGCTGGTACGCCGTGCGCGACGAGGCGTTCCATGGCGAGGGCGAGCTGACGACCGGCCCGGACGGCAAGAAGCGCGCGCCTTCCGGCGCCGAGGTCGAGTGGGTCGAGGAGCCGAGCTATTTCTTTCGCCTGGCCGACTGGCAGGACAGGCTGCTCGAGCTGTACGCGGCGAATCCGGACTTCATCGGGCCGGACAGCCGGCGCAACGAGGTGATCAGCTTCGTCAAAGGCGGCCTGCGCGACCTGTCGATCTCGCGGACGACCTTCGACTGGGGCATTCCGGTGCCGGACGCGCCGGGCCATGTCATGTACGTGTGGCTCGACGCGCTCACCAACTACATCACGGCCGCCGGCTATCCGGACATCGAGAGTGAAACGTTTTCAACGTTCTGGCCGGCCGATCTTCACATGGTAGGCAAGGATATCCTGCGCTTCCATACGGTCTATTGGCCGGCCTTCCTGATGGCCGCCGGCCTGGAGCCGCCGAAGCGCGTCTTCGCCCATGGCTGGTGGACCAACGAGGGCGAGAAGATCTCCAAGTCGCTCGGCAACGTGATCGACCCGCTGCAACTGGTCGCGCAATACGGCCTCGACCCGGTGCGCTATTTCCTGCTGCGCGAGGTGCCGTTCGGCAGCGACGGCGATTTCTCGCGCCGGGCGATCGTCCACCGCGTCAACGGCGACCTGGCGAACGACCTCGGCAATTTGGCGCAACGCGTGTTGTCGATGATCAACAAGAACTGCGGCGCCAAGGTGCCGCAACCCGGTCCGGTCACCGAGGCGGACAGCAATCTTCTCGAGGAAGGCGGAAGGCTGCTCGAGTCGATGCGCCGGCTGATGGGCGAGCAGGGCTTCCATACGGCGTTGACGATGTTGATGGCGGTCGTGAGCAAGGCGAACGCGTATGTCGACGCGCAGGCGCCGTGGGCGCTGCGCAAGAGCGACCCGGCGCGGATGAACACGGTGCTGTACGTGCTCGCCGAGGCGATCCGCCAGCTTGGTATCCTGGTGCAGCCGTTCATGCCGCAGTCGGCGGGCAAGCTGCTCGATCAACTGGCGGTGCCCGAGAACAAGCGCGATTTCGCCGCGCTCGGCCAGGCCCTGACGCCCGGCGTCGCCTTGCCCGCGCCGGTCGGCGTCTTTCCGCGTTATGTGGAGGAGGCGGCGGAGAGCTGATCGATGCTGGTCGACAGCCACTGCCACCTCGACTTCCCGGAGTTCGCCGACGAGCTCGACCGGGTCGTCGCGCGCGCCGCCGCGGCCGGCGTCGGCGTCCTGGTCACGATCTGCACCAAGGTCAGCGAATTCGAGCGAGTGCGGGCGATCGCCGAACGCTACGACAACGTCTATTGCTCGGTCGGCATCCATCCGCACGAGGCGGCGCAGGAGCCGGCGACGAGCGCGGCGCGGCTGGTCGAGCTGGCAAACCACCCCAGGGTGGTCGGCATCGGCGAGACCGGGCTCGACTACCACTACGACCGCAGCCCGCGCGACCGCCAGAAGGCGGTGTTCCGCGAGCACATCCGGGCGGCGCGCGAGGCCGGGCTGCCGCTCATCGTGCACAGCCGCGCGGCCGATGAGGACACCGTCGCGCTGCTCGCCGAAGGGGTCGCGGCCGGGCCGCTGAGCGGCGTGATGCATTGCTTTAGCTCGACTAGGTATCTTGCTGAAAAAACTTTGAAACTCGGATTCTACATTTCGCTGTCCGGGATTGTGACCTTCAAGAGCGCCGACGAGCTGCGGGCGATCGCCCGCGACGTGCCGGCCGACCGCCTGCTGGTCGAGACCGACGCGCCCTATCTGGCGCCGGTGCCGCACCGGGGCAAGCGCAACGAGCCGGCGCTGGTCGCCGACACGGCGGCGGCGGTCGCCGGGCTGCGCGGCGTGTCCTTGCCCGAGTTCGCGCAGGCGACGACGGAGAACTTTTTCCGCCTGTTCGCCAAGGCGCGGCCGCCGAGGACCTGATGCGGATCACCGTGCTCGGCTGCGGCGGGTCGGCCGGCGTCCCGCGCGTCGGCAACGATTGGGGGCGCTGCGACCCGGCCAACCCGAAGAACCGCCGGCGCCGGCCGGCCATCCTGGTCGAGCGCGGCGCGGCTTCGGTCCTCATCGACACGCCACCGGACCTGCGCCAGCAGCTCCTCGACGCACGCGTCGCGGACCTCGACGCCGTGCTCTTCACGCACGACCACGCCGACCACACGCATGGCATCGACGATCTGCGCTACCTGCGGCGCGGGCGCGACGCGCCGCCGATCGACACCTATGGGACGCCCGAGACGCTGGCTGCGCTCGATCGGCGGTTCGGCTATGTTTTCCGGGGCGCGGAAGGCGGGCAGGGGGCGCCCTATCGGCCGTTCCTCAAGGCGCACCCCATCCGGGGGCCGTTCCCGGTCGCCGGCATCGATGTCACGCCGTTCGAGCAGGACCACGGCTATGGCAATGTCAGCATCGGCTTCCGGCTCGGCACCATGGCCTACACGACCGACGCGGTCGGGCTGCCCGAGGCGGCGTTCGACGGGGCGCTGCGGGGGCTCGAGCTGTGGATCGTCGGCTGCCTGCGCTTCGAGCCGCACCCGACGCACGCGCATTTCGATAAGGCTATCGAATGGATCGCGCGGGCGAAGCCGAAACGCGCGGTGCTCACCGGGATGAACCAGAGCGTCGATTACGCCGCCATCGCGGCGCGCTGTCCGCCCGGCGTCGAGCCGGCCTATGACGGGCTGGTGGTCGAGGTTCCCGATTGACCGGCGCCGCGCCGCGCGGATTGGACAACCGTCTGGACGGTCTTTGATCGTTAGCGGGTCGCGAAGAATAGATCGCCAGCCACCAAGACCGTCGCGATGACGACAACGGCCAACAGCACTAAGCTCAGGTCTACAGTCCAATAAGTCCGATATCCTTCGTACAGCATTTCCGCGACGCGTGGATCGATCCTGGCGGAGGTCGGAATCCTGTCGCCCTTTCGGCCCAAAAGCTCGTCGGTCCACTCTCTATATTTGATGAGATCACGTTGGACGCCGCAAATTGCCCAGCAAGCAACAATGCCGGTCAAGCCAGCTAGTCCACCAAGAGCCACACGGCAAAAGGTCCCCGCCGTTCCATGGCCGAACGCGAATATTGCTGCGAGCAACGCAATACCATAATTCGCGATTAGCCATTGCTGAGTTTTCGCGTACCGCGAATCATCGCCGAGCTTGTCGTAGACGCGTCGAACATCCTCGTAGGCGCGCCGGTCATCTTCCGTCAACTTCTCGCCTGGTTGCGCACTCATGATTGCCTCCCGAGGCATACAGAGTTCGGATCATCTAGACTCTCAGGAAAAACTTCTGCACTTATTGCGTGCCGCGGGCTGAACAATATTGCCGGGCCGGTACGTGTTTGAATCGGACAAGGGTGAGGGTTCAAGCGGCGTCACGGACCTCGATCACCAGTTCCTTGCCGAGCGCCGCAAG
>JBBECF010000138.1:13867-18601 GCA_040881945.1 Dongiaceae bacterium
GGGTTCAAGCGGCGTCACGGACCTCGATCACCAGTTCCTTGCCGAGCGCCGCAAGCGCGGCTTCGAGTTGCCCGACTGTCGACTGGTGGTCGAGGTCGAGAAGCCGCTGGACGAGCTTGCGGTCGCATTTCATGCGCGCGGCGAGTGCCGTCTGCGATAGCTCTGCATCGCGCATGGCCCGATGAATCGCAAGCTTTACGGCGACGAGCGCTGGAAGCGCTACCACGGCTTGGCCGCGGCGCGGCCGCGAGGGCAAAGGAACGGCGCGGCCCTCGTCGATATAGGTCGACAGCGCGACGATCAGGGCGTCCGCCGCCTGTTCGAGCGCGTCGGTCTCGTCGCGGCCGTTGGTCAGGGCCTCGGGAACGTCGGGAAACTCCACGATGACCGAGCCGTCCTCGTCTCGGCTCAAGACGGCGGGATAGGCGAAACGGTAGGCCGTGTTCATCGGTCCTCCATGGCCGGTTGCCGCTTCGCGCGGCGAGGGCGCGGCCGGTTCACCGCAGTTTCTCGGGGTCGAGGCCGAGCTGGCGGCAGATCTTCTTCATGAATTCGGGGCCGAGGTCGACATGGCCGTGCACTGGTACCGTGGTCTGGCGGCCTTTGTAGCGGGCGAGCACATGACCGCCCTTGCCGCGTCCCTTGACGACTTCCACGCCGGCGGCCTGAAGTCTGCGCAGAAACTGCCGCGTTTTCACGCCACGAGCGTGGGACAAAGATGTCTCGCGGTCAAGCGCCAAGTCCGCCAGTGCCGGTATTTACCATAATATACATTATGCGCGTTTTGTATCGCGCGGCCGAACCCGGGCCGGGTCGTTCAGCCGTCCCGCTTCCACTCGACGCGGATGAAGTAACCCGCTTCGTCGTAACGAAAATCGAGATCGCCGCGATAGGCGTTGTGCAGCGCCTCGCCGATCCGGCGCGGCAGGTGAATGTCGGTGGTATTGATGACGAGGCCGCCGCCGGCCGGTTCCTCGATCGCCATGATCCGGTGCAGCGGATGTTCCGCCTTTTCCTGGTCCGCAAGATTGCGCGCGAGGTTCACGATCTCGGCCTTGTGCGGCGCCACGAAGTCGCCGGCGACCGTGACGACGCCGGCCGGGAAGTTGTCCTTGATCCGATGACAGGCCGGGCAGAGCGCCTCATGCGCCGGCACCGGCGGCTCGGCCCAGTGCCACCGCCCCTTTTGAAAGACCGCGCCGCAGCCCGGGCAAAGCGTGGGCTCCCGAAGCTTCCCCTGCTGCTTGTACGAATCCTCGACCTGCTGGTCCTGAGCGCGGCCGAATCGCCGCCGGTGCCGGTGCGGCGCCTGGGCGGATCGCTGGACTTTCTTCATGCGGCCTCCTTGTGCGAGACTCATGCTGCCACAGGCCTGTACAAGGCCAATTGACCTGCATCAAGGGGTCGCTTACCACGACTCCGATCCGCCGCTTCCGCAAGCCGCCGCGGTCGGCTATCTTCGGCCCCCGGATCGACAGGCCGAGCCGCCGCTATGAAGAAGCCATCCGACACCTTCACAGGGCCGGACAGAGCCGCGGAACTCCTTCGCGCGGCCGATTTCACCCTCTTGTTCCGGCACGCGATCAAACGATTAGTTCAACACCCACCATCGTGTCGATGTCGCCGCCGGTCGTAAAGCCGGCGAGGGTCAGCATCGGCAGATAGTTGCTAGCCGAGCCGTCCTGGTCGATCGAGATCGTGCCGTCCCCCCCCAGTACAAACGTGTAGGTCAGCCAGTCGTTGATGTCGTCTCCTGCAGACGCATCGAAACCCAGGGAGTCGAGCAGGTCGCGCAGGTCGATAACATCTGTCCCTTTGCCTTTGAAGTCGGTGATCAGATCGACCGGCGGTGCGCCCTTGGGCACGCCGCCGACAAGGTCGAACAGATCGCCGCCAAGATAGGTGAAGAGATCCGCGCCGGCGCCGCCGGTCATGGTGTCGGAGCCAAGGCCGCCGATCAATTGATCGTCGCCACGGCCGCCGTCGAGCGTATCGGCGAACAAGCGATCTTGCCCGGTGAAGCTTCCGATGATGCTCAAGACCGCGGGATCGCTCCCCGGCGGCGTGCTATATGCGAAGTCTCCAACCAGTATATCGCCTCCACGGCCACCGTCGAGCACATCCTGAAAGGCATTGATGACATTGCCTGGGGTGCCCGAAACGGTAACCTCGACCCCGTCCGTGGCAGAAGTATGGGACGCGTCGCCGATCAAGAAGTCGCTACCATTGTTGCCGAACAGTTCGTCGTTGAACGCGGTCACGACGTTTCCGGTGCCGCCAGCACTGCCGTCGAAACCCGGCGCGCCCGCCAGCACATGGAACTCGATCTCGCTCGTCGGATGACTGGTTTGGTATGCGTCGCCGACGATGAAGTCGGAGCCGTCACCGCCGAACAGAGTGTCGGAAAACGCCTCGACGGTGTTGTTGCTGCCGCCGATGCCGCCGGTTACGCCGTCGCCCCCGGTCCCCGCGAAAGCATCGAGCACGATGTCGCCGGTGCCGCTCGATCGCCAGTCGTCACCGACAATCAGATCGCCGCCGTTCCCGCCGCTGAGCAGATCGTTGAAGGCGTGAACCTCGTTATCGTCGCCGCCATCGCCGCCGTCGAGCCCGGCCGCGCCGGCGAGCGCGTTCAAATGATCGTCGGAACCGTTTGTGTTCTGCGCAAAAACGTCGCCAACGAGAATGTCGTCGTCATCGTTACTGGTGTCATCGCCCATAACGTCGTTGAACGCATTGGAAACGTTGCCGTCGCCGCCATCGCCGCCGGGACCGTGCGGAAAGAAGGAGAAATGCCCTTGCCCGGCGCTACCGGCCGCGGCGGTGAGCTCAGGGTCGGCAGGGCCGACTGTGTAGTAGACGTCCCCGACCACAATATCATTGCCTTCACCCGGATCGAAGAAGTCGTTGTAACAATCGACACTGTTGTTGTCTCCGCCAGGGCCACCCATGAAACCACCCGTCCCGGCCAGGGCGTTGAGCTGCAATTCGCCGAACGCGAGCACGTAAGCTTCACCCACGACGATGTCGTCGCCCTTCCCGCCGATGAGCGTGTCGTTGTGGGATGAATGGCTCAAACCGTCGGCGCCCGGCGTGGGCACGAAGTCCGCCCCCTCGCCGGCGTTGCACTCCAGGATGATGTCCGGAAACCCGATGCCATTGTTGAAGCGATCGCCGACCACGGTGTCGTCACCGGATTTGCCATCGATCGTGTCATCCAAAGAGGTTCCAACCAGGAAATCGGTTTTCTTCGTTCCGTTGATGATCATTGCGGGGTCCTCTCAGATCTATCGACGAAATTATTATCGTTATCGACATTCCCCGGATGAGCCGGAGATGCGAGTGTCAGCATAGTCTGTCGGTCTCCCTGCGGCAAACCGTGTTCGGTCGCCTTGCCGGACTAGGCAATGTTCGATACTCGCGGCACCGTCGGCGCCTGCCCGGATGGCTGGCTTTCTTCATCGAGACCTCATTGCGCGGGTATCATGCCGCCGGCTATGGTCGCCGGTGTGACCGATAACCCGACCCCGATCGCGCGGCTGCTGTCGATCATGGCGCGGCTGCGCGACCCCGAGCGCGGCTGTCCGTGGGACATCGAGCAGAGCTTCGCGACGATCGCGCCGCACACCATCGAGGAAGCCTACGAAGTGGCCGACGCCATCGGGCGCGGCGATTTGCCGGCGCTCAAGGACGAGCTGGGCGATCTGCTGTTCCAGGTCGTGTTCTATGCCCAGATGGCGCGCGAGGCCGGGGCGTTCGATTTCGATGCCATAGTTGAATCTATTTCAAACAAAATGATAGCTCGTCACCCTCACGTATTTGGTGAGGCCAGGGTGGCGTCGGCCGCGGCCCAAACGGCGGCCTGGGAGACGCACAAGGCGGCCGAGCGCGCGGCCGGCGCCGGACCCGCCGGCGCGCTCGACGGGGTCGCGGCGGCCCTCCCCGCCCTCACCCGCGCCGTGAAGTTGCAAAAGCGCGCCGCCCGAGTCGGCTTCGATTGGCCGGACGCGGCCGGCGCGCGTGGCAAGATCGCCGAGGAACTCGCTGAACTAACGGCAGAAATAGATAGCGGCGGGCAGCCGGACCGGGTCCAGGACGAGGCCGGCGACCTGCTCTTCGCCTGCGTCAACCTGGCGCGCCATCTCGGCGTCGATCCGGAGACGGCGCTGCGCGGTGCGAACCGCAAGTTCGAGACCCGCTTCCGCCGCGTCGAGGCGATGCTGGCGGCCGAGGGGCGCGGCCCGTCCGAGGCGGGCCTCGACGAGCTCGAGGCGCTGTGGCAGCGGGCCAAGATCGGTTGATCAATCGTTGGCCAGCAGGTGGATCAGGCTCGATGTGTCCCAGCGGCGGCCGCCGCGCGCCTGCACCTGGGCGTAGAACTGATCGACGAGCGCGGCGACCGGCAGGCGCGCGCCGTTGTTGCGCGCCTCGGCGAGGCAGATCGACAGGTCCTTGCGCATCCAATCGACGGCGAAGCCGAAATCGAACTTGCCGTCGAGCATGGTCAGGGCGCGGTTGTCCATCTGCCAGGATTGCGCCGCGCCCTTGGAGATGACCTCGACCGCGCGCTTGCCGTCGAGCCCGGCGCGGCGCGCGAAGTTCAGCCCTTCGGCGAGTCCCTGGACCAGCCCGGCGATGCAGATCTGGTTGACCATCTTGGTGAGCTGCCCGGCGCCGGTCGGGCCCATCAGGACGCAGGCCTTGGCGTAGGCGTCGATCACCGGCTTGGCGCGC